>JAPPNV010000395.1 GCA_028818565.1 Rhodospirillales bacterium
GAACGGGCTGGTCGGCTGGGGCGAGGCGCCGGCGCTGAAGGATTGGGGCGGCGACCACGGCCGCTACTTCGGAGAATCGCCCGACACGACGCGTGTCGTGGTCGAGACCTATCTGGCGCCCGCGGTCGTCGGCCTCGACCCGGCCCAGCCGGCGCTGCTGCACAGTGCGATGGATGCCGCGGTCAAGGGCTACCCCTACGCCAAGAGCGCGGTCGAGATGGCGGCTTACGACCTCGCCGGCCGCACCCTCGGCGTGCCGGTGCATCGCCTCCTCGGCGGCATGCTGCGCGACGCCGTGCCCATCACCCATTCGATCGGGCTGCTGCCCATCGACGAGGCGGTGGACGAATGCAGGATCGTCGTCGCGGAAGGCATCAAGACGATCAAGGTCGGTGTCGATCCCGAGCGCGATGTCGAGATCGTGCACCGGATCCGCGAGGCGGTGGGCCCGGGAACGGCGCTCTGCGTCGATGCCAATTGCGGCTACCGCACGCCTTACGAGGCCGTGAAAATCATCCGGCGGATGGAGCCTGCCGAGCTGATCTATGCCGAGCAGCCCGTGGAGGGAATCGACGGGCTCGCCGAGGTCAGGCGCGGCATCGGCGTGCCGCTGATGGCCGACGAGAGCGCGTGGAACGCGCGCGACGTGATCGAGATCGCCGAGCGCCGCGCGGCGGACATCGTCTCGATCTACACCACGAAGCCGGGCGGGCTGTTTCGCGCGATGCAGGTCGCCGCTGTGGTGCGCGCGGCAGGGCTGATCTCCAACGTCAACGGCTCGGTCGAGACCGGCGTCGGCAATCTTGCCAACCTCCAGCTCGCCGCCGCCGCCGAGCCTGTGGTGCTGAGCTGTGTGGTGCCGGTCTCGATGCCGGCCGAGCACCGCGCCGGGCGCATCGGCGGGGTCTACTACACAGACGACCTGATCGCCGCCCCGCTGGCCCATGTCGGGGGCGCGGTTCCGGTGCCGACAGGCCCCGGCATGGGGGTCGAGATCGACGAGGCCAAGGTCGAGCGCTACCGCGTGAACCCCGGCTGACCCGAAACACGGGGAGACAGTCGGCAGGCGACGCGGCGATCGGACGCGGGCGACGATGACCGGCGGATCGTTATCGGCTAAGTGTTGCGCGGCGGGGGGTGTTCGCGCCCGCCCGCGAACCGGCGCCAGCTCTTGGCGCCCGGCCTCGCGCTTCCTAGATTAGTCACTCGCCATCAGGGGTTCCCATGTACAACTGGTACTTCGACGATCTGACGCCCGGCGCGCGTTTCGAGACTGCGGGCAAGACCTTGAGCGAGGCGGAGATTCTGGATTTCGCCTTCCGCTACGATCCGCAGCCCTTCCACATGGATGTCGCCTACGCCGAGGCCGGACCCTACGGCGGGCTCATCGCGAGCGGCATCCAGACCATCGCCGTGGCGCTCCGGCTGTTCTTCCAGACGCGGGTGTTCGCGCCCGAGATCAGCATCGGCTCGCCGGGCGCCGACGAGCTGCGCTGGCTCAAGCCCGTGCGCCCGGGCGATACCCTCCGTGCTGCCGGAGAAATCCTGGAAGTGAGGGCCTCTCGCTCAAAGCCGGATCGCGGCATCGTGCGCTACCGGATGGAGGTGCTGAACCAGCGCGACGAGGTGGTCATGACCATGATCAGCGCCGCACTCGTGCGGCGTGATTTGACGGCGGGAGCCGCCGCGTAGACCGTGACCGCGACGATGCCGCGGTGGGCGGCCGGCCGCGCCATTCCCCTGCTCGTCGCGGCGGTTAGCGCGGGCCTGCTGCTCGGCGCCTATCTCTCCCAGCACGTGGGCGGGCTTCATCCTTGCCCGCTCTGCCTGATCCAGCGCTATCCCCACTTCGCCGTCTTCGGGCTGGGCCTCGCCGCCGCCATCGTCGCGGGCGGCCGGGCGCGGATGGGGCTGCTCGCGCTCTGCAGCCTCGCGCTCCTGGTGACGTGCGGCTACGGCGTCTACCATGTGGGGGTCGAGCAGGGCTGGTTCGGGAGCGCGTGCGCCGCGCCCATGAGCGGCGGCTCGATCGAGGACATCAGGGCCCAGGTCATGTCAGCGCCGCTCACCCGCTGCGACGAGGTGCCCTGGGCGCTGATCGGCGTCTCGCTCGCAGGCTGGAACGCCATCGCCTCGGTGATCATGGCAGCGGTGGCGGCATTCGGCGCGGTCCGGCTGTGGAGGGCGGGCACATGAACGAGAGGGAGACGCGCGCAGACGCTCGGCCCGACGTCACCGGCGAGGACCGGCTGCCGGGCGACCCCACCCGTGAGGACATGATCGCCCGCATGATCCGGGTCGATCACGCCGGCGAGTACGGCGCCAGGCGGATCTACGACGGCCAGCTCTCTGTGCTCGGCCGGAGCGCCGCCGCACCCGCGATCCGCGAGATGGCCGAGGCCGAGCAGGCGCATCTGGACACCTTCGATGCCCTGCTGGTCGAACGCCGGGTGCGGCCCACCGCGCTCTTTCCGATCTGGCATGTTGCGGGCTATGCGCTGGGCGCGGCAAGCGCGCTGCTGGGCGAGCGGGCGGCGATGGCGTGCACCGTCGCGGTCGAAGAGGTGATCGAGGAGCACTACGCGGGCCAGGCAAAGAAACTCGGTGAGGACGAGGCAGAGTTGCGCCAGACGTTGGAAGAATTCGGCGCCGACGAGGCCCGGCACCGCGAGACCGGCCTCGCCCACGGGGCCGAGCGGGCGCCCGGCTACGAGGCGCTCTCCGCCGCGGTCAAGCGCGGCACCCGGCTCGCCATCTGGCTCTCGGAACGGATTTAGCCCGGGGCTGGCGAACTTTCTGACCGGATGGTCTCGGACGTACGCGGTAACCGCACCTCCGCTATTTCACATGCCATGCGATTCTGGGACTCCCCCTCCTCACCCCGGCCCTCTCCTCCCCTCGGGGAGGAGAGGGGGAGTGGGTGGCGCCACCGCGTTCCCCCTCCGCCCTTCGGGGGGAGGGGACAGGGGGAGGTGGGACCGCGATCGCGTATGGTCGGTTCGTGCCCTAGCGGCCCGTGAACTTCGGCGGGCGCTTCTCCATGAAGGCGGTGCGACCCTCGGTGTAGTCCGCGCTGGTGAAGCAGGCCGTCACCAGCTCGTCGCAGAGCGCCGGATCGACCCCCTCGGCGCCGCTCCGCGCAAGCTCGGCGATCATGCGCTTGCTCGCGCGCATGGAGAGCGGCGCGTTGGCGGCGATGCCGGCGCAGTAGCCCTCGACGACCTCGTCCAGCGCGTCGTCGGGGACGGTCTGGTTGACGAGGCCGATGCGCTCGGCCTCGGCGGCGGAGAAGCGCCGCGCCGTGATCAGAATCTCCTTGGCGAAGGCGGGGCCCACGAGATCGGTCAGCAGCTTGAGCGAGCCGATGCGGTAGCCGACCCCGAGCCTCGCGGCGGGGATTGCGAAGGTGGCGCCAGCGCCGGCGATCCGCATATCGCAGGCAATGGCGAGGCCCAGGCCGCCCCCCATGCAGTAGCCCCGGATCATGGCGATGGTCGGCCGGTCCGCGTTGCGGAGCCGTTGGGTCGCGCCTTCGGCCAGCTCGTCGTAGGCTGCGACGGCCTCTTCGCTCGCGCGCTGGGCCGCAAACTCCGAGATGTCGGCGCCGGAGACGAAGGCCTTCTCGCCGGCGCCCTTGAGCACGATCACGCGGATCTCGGGATCCGCCTCCAGCCGGTCCAGCGCGTCGGGCAGCGCGCGCCACATGGCGACCGAGAGCGCGTTGTGCTTCGCCGGGTTGTTGAAGGTGATCCAGCCGACGGCGCCGGCGGTCTCGACGAGCAGTTGATCGGTCATGTCTTTTCCACGCTAAACAACGCCGCGGGTCCGCAGGTCCTCGATCGCGGCCGCGTCGAAGCCGAGCGCCCCAAGGATTTCGTCCGTGTGGGCGCCGAGCTCGGGCGTCGCGCCATGCACGTTGAACGGCGTGCGGCTGAGCCGGGCCGCCTGGGAGACGATGTTCGTAGGCCCGAGGGCCGGGTGCTCGACCGGGTGCGCCATGCCGAGATGCTTCACCTGCGGGTCGGCGAACATCTCGTCGATGGCGTAGATCGGACCGCAGGGTACGCCGGCCTGGTTCAGTGCGTCCACCCATGCGGTGCTCGGCCTGGTGCGCGTGCGCTCGTTGATGAGCCCGTTGAGCGCGACCCGGTTCTCCGAGCGGCCGTCGCCGGTCGCGAAGCGCGGGTCGGTGATTAGCTCCGGCATGCCGAGCGCCTCGCACAGGCGCTCGTAGATGGCGCCGCCGGAGGTCGCGATGTTGATGTAGCCGTCGGCGGTCTCGAACACGCCCGTCGGGATGCTGGTCGGGTGGTCGTTGCCGGCCTGGCCCGGCGCCTCGCCCTCGAACAGGTAGCGCGCGGCCTGAAAGTCGAGCTGGGCGATCATCGCCTGCAGCAGGGACGACTGCACCCACTGCCCTTTGCCTGAATGCTCGCGCTCCAGCAACGCGACGAGGATGCCGATCGCCGTGTAGAGCCCGGCGCTCAAGTCCGCGACCGGGATGCCGACGCGCATCGGCCCCCGGCCGGGCTCGCCGGTGATCGACATGAGCCCGCCCATGCCCTGGGCGATCTGGTCGAAGCCCGGCCGCTTCGCGTAGGGGCCGTCCTGGCCGAAGCCCGAGAGGCTGGCGTAGACGAGGCGGGGGTTGAGGGCGCTCAACGTCTCGTAGTCGATGCCGAGCCGGTGCTTCACGTCGGGGCGGTAGTTCTCCACCACCACGTCGGCGTTCTCCGCCAGGCGCTTGAAGATGGCGACGCCGTCCGGCTCCTTGAGGTTGAGGGTGAGGCTCCGCTTGTTGCGGTGCAGGTTCTG
>JAPPNV010000121.1 GCA_028818565.1 Rhodospirillales bacterium
ACCCGCAGCTTCACACCCACTGCGTGCTGGCCAACATGACGCGCAACGCGGCGGGGGAATGGCGGAGCGTCGAGCCCACCGCGATCCGGCGCTCGGAGAAGCTGATCGGGGCCCATTACCGCAACGAACTCGCGATGCGGCTCCAGGCCATGGGGATGGCGGTGACGCCCAGGATGATCGGGCCCGTGCCGGGCTTCGAGCTGGCGGGCTACGACAAGTCGTTTCTCGACGCGTTCTCGGGCCGCCGGGCGGAGATCCTCAAGTATCTTGAGGAGCACGACCTTCCCTACAATGCGAGGAACGCGGAGACGGCGGCGCTCAGGACGCGCGCGGCCAAGAAGGAGATGGGCCTCTCCGAGCTGGTTCCCGAATGGCGCGCCCGCGCGAGGCAGATGGGGCTCTCGCGCGACAAGGCCGTGCTGCGCCCGGCGCGGCCGGTGGATCCCGTGACCGGCAAACAGGTCCCGCCGGTCGAGGTGCCCGCGCCGGACCTGCCGGCCAACGAGATGACGAAGCTGCGCCGCGCGCCCAAGCTGCCGCCGCTGCCGCGCGATCCCGGTCTCGCCGAGCTGGGCAAGGCGCAAGCGCCGCAGGCGTCCACCGCCGCCGATCTGTCGCCCGCGCCCGAGACCGGGGTTCTGGAGGCGGTGGCGCGGGCGGTGGAGCATGTCGCCGAGCGGCGCACATTCATCCCGGCGGCGGAGATCCGGGCGGTCGCGCTGGGCCACGCGCCGGGGCGGTACCGGCTTGCCGAGGTGGACGATGCGATCGACCGGCTGGTCTCGGGCGGCGAGCTGATGGAGACCGAACGGAGGGGCATGGACCGGGCCTTCGTCACCCTGCGGGCGGTGCAGGCGGAGCGCAGGATCCTCGCCTTCATGCGCGAGGGGAAGGGCAAGGCGCGGGCGCTCGCCAATGCGAAGACGGTCGAGGAGCGCCTGGCCGGGAGCCGGTTGACCCGGGGCCAGCGGGAGGCGGTGAGGACGGTGCTGCTGTCCGCGGACCGCATCGTGGGCGTCCAGGGCCACGCCGGCAGCGGCAAGACGACGATGCTGCGCGAGGCGCGGGAGCTTCTGGGCGCGCGGCCGATCCTGGGTCTCGCGCCCTCGGCCGCCGCGGCGCGGGTGCTGGGCCGCGAGGCCGGCATCCCGTCGACCACGCTGCAATGGTTCCTCACCCGCTTCGGCGACCCGTCGAGCTCCCGGGAGGGGGATCGGGCGCGGGAGGCGTACCGGGGCGCGGTGCTGGCGGTGGACGAGTGCTCGATGATCGACACGATGCGGATGCGGGAGCTGCTCCGGATCGCCGACAGTCTCGGGGTGGCGCGGATCGCGCTGGTGGGCGACACGGCGCAGCTCCGCGCGGTCGACGCGGGCCAGCCGTTCCGTCTGCTGCAGAAGGCGGGGATGCGGACCGCCACCATGGACGAGGTGCTGCGCCAGGAGGATCCGGAGCTGCGCGAGGCGGTGCTGCGCGCCAGATACGGCGAGCCGGGGGAATCGATCCGCGGGCTGCGCCACGACCGGGTGCGCGAGGTTGCCCGCGACGAGTTGGGCGATGAGGCCGCCAGGTGCTGGCTCGCTCTGACGCCCGACGAGCGCGCCGACACCGCGGTGATGGCGCCGACCCACGAGATCAGGCGCCGGACCAACCGGGCGATCCGCGAGGGGCTGGCGGAAGAGGGCACGCTGCATGGCGGGGTGCTCAGGATCGACCGGCTGGTCAACCGCCAGCTCACCCGCGCATTGGCCTCCGACATCGCGAGCTACGAGCCGGGCGACACCGTGGTGTTCCACCGCGGCGTCTACGGTTGCCGGGCCAACGACGTCTGCACCGTGACGGACAAGCGGGACGGCAGGGTGATCCTTCTCGACCCCGACGGGGAGGAACGGAGCTTCCTTCCGTCGGGCAACGCGAAGACTTATTTGGGGCTGTTCGACACCGAGCCGATCGAGCTGCGTGCCGGCGACCGCATCCGCTGGACCCGCAACAGCAAGGCGCCGCCGACGCGTTCCGGCGGGCCCGCGCCGCGGCCCGACCTGGTCAACGGCGGCGAGGCTGCGATCGTCGGGATCGGCCGCCGGCGGGTGACGTTCCGCGACGGGGACACCGAGTTCTCGCTGGCGCGCTCGGATCCGCAGCTTCGCCATCTCGACCACGCCTACTGCACCACGGTGCACGCCGCCCAGGGGAGGACCGCCACCGGCGCGATCGCGATCCTGGATGCCGGCGGCGCGACCGACCAGGCGATGTTCCATGTCGAGATCAGCCGGGTCAGGCGCGAGTTCCTGCTGCTGACCGACGACCGCGAGGCGCTGATCGAGCTGCTCGAGGGGCGCGGCGACAGCGACGACGGTGCGCTGGAGGCGATCGGCATCGATCCCGGATCGGGGTCGGGGACAGGCCCCGGATCTGAGTCCCCCGGAACGGGCCGGGAACAGGTAGAGGCAGGGCCCGCCGCGCTGTCCTCGCTGGATGCGCAGCTGTTCGCCGATCTCGACCGCGACTGGCGCACGCTGGAGCGGCGGGCGGGGGAGACGAACACCCTTTCCTTCTTCCTTTCCGGCTACCGCGAGGTCATGGGGCGCGCGGCGGCGCTGGACGCGATGGGGGACCTGACCGGGGATCTTCAACGTCTGGTGGACCGGATGCTGGCGGAGCACCGGGGGCATCTCGCGCGCGAGCGCGAGGTCCGGGCGCTGGCCGGGCGCATCCAGGATCACTGGCGACGCTGGCCCGAGCTCGACTGGGCGGGTGAAGAAGACGCCGCGGGCGAGGCCGCCGGCCGCGCCGCGTGGCGGGCGGAGGCGGCGGTGCTGGCCGAGGCGGCACAGCGCCGGCTCGCGGCGCGGGATGACGAGGGCCACGCTTTCGCGGCAACTCCTGGCGGTCTCGCCGATGCGGCGGCCGATCTCGAACGCACCCGGTTGCTCGACGACGCCAGGCGGTTCGGGCATGTCTGGGGGGAGCACCGCGAGCGCGCCGCGCAGGCGGGCGTTCCCGAGCTTCTCGGCGAGGGCTACGCGGCGGTCGCCGAGCTCGGCGCCAGGCTCGAAGCCGCCGAGATGGCCCCCGGAACAAGCCCCCCGGATCGGGTCCGGGGCAGGCTGGGGCAGGTCGATGCCCGGGCCGAGGACGCGCTGGCCGACTGGCGCGGGGTGCGCGAGGAACAGGCCGCGCTGGCCGAGGCGGTGCGCAGCCTGCCGGACCGCGTGGCGGACTGGCGCGCGTCTCCCGTTTCCGCCGCCATCGATCCCTCCGACCCGGCCGACGCCGCCCGCGCGGCGTGGCGCGCCGAGGGGCAGGCTCTCGAGATCCTCGCCAGCGCCATGCTGAGCCCGGACGACGCCCATGCGCCCTGGGTCGACGCAACGCCGGGCGTGCGGGAGGCCGTCGCGCGGGCGGCGGGCGAGATCGCTGCCGCGCTCGACCGCGAGCGGCGGCAGGGGCTCGCCTGGCTGACCAAGGCGGTGAACCGGGAGCAGGCGGAGACCGGGCAGGAGCCCTATTACCTGCCCCGCTACGCCGAGACGGTCGACGCCGCCAAGGCGCTCTCCAAACAGGAGGCGCTGCCGGAGGGAACCGAGAGGGCCGTCCGGTCCTGGCTGGAATACGACGCCGAGGCGGTAGAGCTGCGCGGCGCGATCGCGACCTGGCCGGCGCGGGCCGATGCGCTGCTGGAAGATATCCCGCCGCCGGACGCGGCGCGGGAAGCGCTGGAGAAATGGCGTGAACGGGCCGGCCCTCTGCTCGACGAATCGAGCGCCATGCTCGCCGCCAACGCGTCCCACGCAATCCACCTGGACAGGATGCCCGGGGCGCGGCAGGCGGTGGAGGCGGCGAACGCCCGGCTCGACGCGGCGGCGATCGGGGTGGAATACCGGGAGACGCGGCTGCTGATGGGCGAGGCGCGGGCGTTCGCGAAGGAGACCGGCGGCATCCTCTACGACGCGCCCGTCCATGGCGCGCTGAAGGCGCGGGCGGACTCGCTCGGTGCCCGGGGGGCGGATCTGCCCGAGCCCGTGCGCCGGGCGGTCCAGGCCGTCACGAGCCTCGACGCGCGTTGCGCGAGGGACCGGGAACGGGTGGGGGCGTTCCTCGACGCGGCGCGCGAGGTCGAGCGGGAGCGGCGCGGTCTCGACGCGGCCTCGGATCGAGCCCGGGGCGGGCTGGGGCAGGCCGGGCGGCAGCCGGGCCGGGACGGCTGGGAGGAGAAGGCGGTCTCGGTCGCCGCGGAGGGCAAGGCGATCCGGGAGGAGGTTTCGCCGCGCCATCTCGCCGCGCATCTCGCCTTCTTCGGCGCCGGGCCGGACCGCGTCGCGGAAGAGGAGAAAAAGATCCGCGAGCGCATCGAGCGCGACAAAAAGGCGCGCGAAGCCGCCGAGGCGGCGCAAAGGGCCGCCGAAGAGGCGCGCCGGGCCGAGGAGCAGCGGAGATCGAGGGACGCGCTCATGGCCTGGGTGGAAGCGGTCCACCAACGCTCGGACCTGTCGCGCGAGCTGCGCGACTGTCTCGGGGAACGCGAGGCCGCGGAGAAGGCGCATTACCTCGCGTTCCACCGCCGCGAGGAATACCGCGACTGGCTGTCCCGGGCCGGGACCCTGCTGGAGAAGGCGGACCGGCATCTCGACCCCGGCGGGAAACCGGTTCGCGGCGCGGAGGACGATCGGCAGATCGAGACGCTGCGGGAACTGGCCGGGGCGCTCCGCGCGTCCCTGCGCAACGACAGGGACGAGATCCAGCGCACCGAAACCGAACGCGTCCAGGAGCGATCGCGCCAGCAGGACAGGAGCCGGGGCCGCGGCT
>JAPPNV010000149.1 GCA_028818565.1 Rhodospirillales bacterium
ATGCCGGTGATGACCGTGCTGCTGGACAAGACCGGCAACTCGCTCATCCTGACCGGAGCCAGTCTGCTCATCGTCATTCCGGTGAGCTTCCTCATGGGCACAGCCTCCGCGGCCCGTTTTCGCAGGCCCTTTGACCGCTTCACCGTCTTCTTCTCGCTGCTGCTTGCGAGCATGCCGGTCTTCTGGCTCGGGATTGCCCTGCTCTACCTGTTCGGCGTGCGGATACCGCTCTTCCCCATGTCGGGCATGTACAACATGGCCAACCCAGGCGGGATTCTGGACCTGCTCCATCATCTCTTCCTGCCGGCGGTGACCACGGCGGCCACCTCGGTCGCCATCGTGACGCGGGTCACCCGTGGCGCCATGCTCGATACGTTGAGCCAGCCCTATATCCTGGCGGCACGGTCGCGCGGATTGCCGGGGTCGCGGGTCATCTATCGCCACGGCGTGCGCAATATATTGCCGACCTTCTCCAACATGATCGGCCTGCAGATCGGCTACCTCTTCGGCAGCGCCATCTTTTCGGAAATCATCTTCAACTGGCCCGGAATCGGCCTGCAGCTTTACCAGTCGATCCTGCACCGCGACCTGACAATGGTGCAGGGCTGCGTGCTTGCCGTCGCCATCATCTTCGTGCTCGGCAACATGTTGGCCGACATCATCGTCTACGCCCTCGACACAACGCGGAAGTAGAGAGGGCGAATTCGTATGGCCACGGGGAGGATCAGGAAGAACAGGGCACTGAAGCGCTCCCGTCGCAGCGTGGAGGCGGAGCGCGCGCGATCGACACTCTACTTTGTCTGGCGCGGCGTTCGAAACGATCCCTACGGGATGGCCGGCGCCCTGATCATCCTGGTTCTCGTCATTTGCGCGCTGTTCGCGCCCTATATTGCGCCCTACGACCCACAGTATGCCGACCCGAGGCTGCGACTGCGCGGTCCGGGGACCGAGGGTCACATCCTGGGCCTGGACCAGCAGGGGCGGGACATCCTCTCGCGCCTGATCCACGGCACCCGCTACTCGCTCATCGCCGGGGTCACGCCCGTCGTGCTCGGCGGCCTGATTTCGATCCCCCTCGGCACCATCGCCGCGTACTACGAGCGTGTCGGCTATTTCATCATGCGCTCCATGGATGTGCTCTTCGCCTTTCCCATGGTGCTGCTGGCGATCACGCTCTCCTTCTTCATGGGGCCGGGGCTCGGCAATCTGATCATCGCCCTCGTCGTGGTCCTGATCCCCTACAACACCCGCGTCGTCTATGTGCAGGCGCTGGCGCAGAAGGAGCAGGGCTATATCGAGGCGGCCCGCGCCGATGCGACCAGCGATTTCAAAATTCTATTCGTCGAGATGCTGCCCCATGTCGTTTCCGCATCGGTCGTCTATTCCATGACCATCGTGGGGACGATCGTGGTGACGGCGGCAGGGCTGAGCTTCCTCGGCCTCGGGGTGCAGCCGCCTACGCCCGAGTGGGGCATCATGACCAGTGACGGCCGCACCGTGCTGCACATCGCCCCCCACGTCTCGACCCTGCCGGGAGTGGCGATCTTTCTCATGGTCACGGGTTTCAACCTGCTCGGTGACAGCCTGCGCGACGCGCTCGATCCGAAGACACGGCTGGTGCGCGCAGGGGCACGATAGGATGAGGCGGAGCCGCCAGTCGCCATGAACCACGAGGACACGCTGCCATGACCAAGACACGATTGATGCCAGCAAATCACTGGGACTGGAGCATGCCCGTGCCCTTCTCGCAGGGGTGGAAGATCGACGACGTGATCTTCGTCGGCGGTCAGGTCTCCGCCGATGCTCAGGGCCGACCCGTCGGGGCCGGAGACATCGCGGTGCAGACGCGAAACACGTTCGAGTTCATCAAGCGAGTCCTGGAGGAGGCCGGCGGCGATCTCTCCGACATCGTGAAGCTCAACACCTACTACCAGCATGACGGGGAGGGCGCCGACATCACCCGCTTCTGGGAGGAGATGACCGAGGTCAGGAAGGAATACCTGGCCGATCCGGGCCCGGTAGGGACGGCCGTCCGTGTTCGGGGCTTCGCATACGAGGGCCTGCTCATCGAGATCGAGGCCATCGCCGTCGTCGGCCGGAAGAAGCAGCGGCTCATGCCCGCCAACCACTGGGACTGGAGCATGCCCGTCCCGTTCTCGCAGGGCTGGAAAGTGGACGATCTTATCTTCGTCGGCGGGCAGATTTCATCCGACGACAAGGGGCGCACCATCGCGCCCGGCGACATCGGGCAACAGGTGAGGAACGTCTTTGGCTCCATCCAGAGCGTGCTCAGGGAGGGCGGCGCAGAGCTATCCGACCTCATAAAGTTCAACACCTACTACCAGTTCGAGGGCGAGGGCGACGCGCTCCGCCAATACTGGGAGGACATGACCAAGGTCCGCATGGAGTATCTCAGCGATCCGGGCCCTGCCGGCACCGCGGTTCGGGTCAACGGCTTCGCGTTTGAGGACCTGCTCATCGAGATCGAAGGCATCGCCTATGTGGGCGCGGACAAGCAGCGCCTGATGCCGGCCAACCACTGGGACTGGAGCATCCCGGTACCCCTCTCGCAGGGCTGGAAGGTCGGCGACTACATCTTTGTCGGCGGGCAGATATCCGGCGACAGCAAGGGCAGCGCCATCGGCGTCGGCGACATCGCCACGCAGACCCGCAACACCTTCGAAAATATCCGCGCGGTGCTGAAGGAGGCCGGGGCGGACCTGGAGCACATCGTGCGCCTCAACACGTACTACGACCAGGTCGGCGAGGGTCAGGCGTTGCAGGACTACTGGGAGGCCATGACCAGGGTCAGGATGGACTATCTCGCGAACCCGGGGCCGGCCGGTACCGCCGTTCGCGTCAACGGGCTCGGCTATCAGGATTTGCTCATCGAAATCGAGGCCATCGCCTACGTCGGGTCGTGATCGCGCGACCCGTCGCAGCGCCAAGGAGGAGCTGACATGATCAAGAACCCCGTTCCCTGGCCGGACGGCGCCAAATGCGCTGCCGCCATCACATTCGACATCGATACCGACAGCATCCTGCATCTCGAGCACAGGGAGAGAGCGGACACCATGCTCTCGTCGCTGTCGTGGCTGAAATACGACGAGGTGGCGATCCCGCGCATTCTCGACATGTACCGGGAATGCGGCATCAAGCAGACCTTCTTCTATCCGGCGTGGTGTATGGAGCGATACCCCCATCTCGTCGAGATGATCCTGAAGGATGACCACGAGATCGCCGCTCACGGCTACATCCACGAAGACCCCAACAAACTACCGCGGGAAGAAGAGCACTACTGGCTGAGACGGCAGATCGACGTGATCGAGAAGATGACCGGCCAGCGCCCGCGCGGCTGGCGCGGCCCGCTCTACAACGCGTCCAAGTACTCGGTCGACCTCTTGATCGAGGAAGGCCTCATCTACGACGCCACGCTGATGGGCGACGATGTGCCCTACGTCCTGAAGACGGCGCAGGGCAGCGTCATCGAGCTTCCCTCCCACTGGGCCATGGACGACTGGCCCCACTACACCCATTCGTTCGACTTCAACTACATGATGACGATCAAGTCGCCGGACGAGGCGATGAACGTCTTCATGTCCGAGTTCGAGGCGATGTACGACTTCGGCGGCTTGTGGGTCACCGTCTGGCACCCCTTCGTCTCCGGGCGGCTCGCCCGGTGCCGCCGCGTCCAGCAGATGATCGAGTACATGCAGGGCAAGGGCGGCGTCTGGTTTACGACCTTGGAGGAGATCGCCAAACACGTCCAAACGTGCATCGACGACGGCAGCTGGACCCCACGCGTGGACAACTTGCCCTACTACGACGGCCTGGTGCCGGAACTGGAGAGGCTGGCGGCCGAGTAGGGAGAAAAACTGTCCCGTCACGGACGGCTACCGGGATGGAGGGAGAAATGGCTGGCACGACACTGATCAGGAACGCCGACTGGGTCGTGGGCTACGACCCCGACAGGGACGGCCACGTCTATATGCGCCACGCTGACCTGGCCTTCACGAACGACACGATCGTCCACGTCGGCAGAGACTATGGTGGCGAGGCCGAGCAGGTCATCGACGGCAAGGACGTGATGGTCCTTCCCGGAATGCTCGACCTTCATCTGCATGGCTACATGGAAATGCACGGCAAGGGCTTCTTCGAAGACCTCGCCACCAAGCATATGTGGATGACGCAGTTGCTCGAGTACACGTGGATTCTGCAGGACGACAGGGAATCGTCATTTGCTGCGACTCAGGCATCGGCCTGCGACCTGCTGAAGAGCGGCTGCACCACGATGGCGGAGCTCTACTGCTCCGGCCTGCCGTTCGACGGCTGGGTGGACATGCTGGCAGGTACGGGCATTCGGACCTATGCCTGCCCCATGGTGCAGTCCGCCCACTGGTACACGTCCAACGGCAAGGACCATCTCTACGAGTGGTACGAAGAGAAGGGCTTCGAGAACCTCGAGCGTTCCCTCGAGATCATCGACGATGCCATTGCGCATCCCAGCGGCCGCTTGCACGGGATGGTGGGGCCAGCCCAGGCCGACACGTGTACGGAAGAGATGTTTCGGCGGTGCAAGGAGGCCGCTGACTCCAGAGGGATTCTGTTGCAGACCCATGCCGCGCAGTCCGTCATGGAACATCGCGAGATGGTCCGGCGCCACGGCAAGACCCCGATCGAATGGCTCGACGATATTGGCGTGCTCGGCCCGAACACGCTGCTAGGGCACGCCATCGACATCGACCAGCATCCCTGGGTCAACCACCACGAGCACCGCGACCTGGAACGC
>JAPPNV010000316.1 GCA_028818565.1 Rhodospirillales bacterium
ACGTCCGGATCTGTGCGGGGGGAGCGGGGCAACCCGCTTCCCTACCGCGCTAGTTCCGCGCTCCCCGGGGGATCACCCGCAGCTCCAGGCTTTCCTGCAGCATTGCCATGTCGAGGCATTCGAGCCGGGCCAGGGTGCCGACGTTCGCGTCGATGAGCTCGGCCAGGCGGTGCATGTACGCACCGCGCTCGGCCGGGCTTCTGGCCGACCAACCCGGGAAGGCGTCGGCCGCCGCGCCCACCGCCTGCTCGGCAGTTTCGGCATCGCCCGCTGCGAAGTCTCCGAGCTTCCGGGTCCAGTCCAGCGGCGAGCGGTCCTCGAAGCAGCGCTCGGACGGCACGCGGCGCCCCGCGATGTAGTGATCGGGTGAGACGGAGACGCCGTCGATGTCGATCCGGGGCGCAGTCATCGGCTCTTCCGTTCCACGCCGCACATGTCGAGGCGTGGGGCTAGAGGAAGTTGAGGTAGCGCGACATCTCCCAGTCCGTCGTGCTGCCGAGGTAGTCGTCCCACTCCTTGCGCTTGATCCCGATGTGGTTCGCGACCAGCAGCGCGCCGATCGCCGAGACCAGCGCGTCGTCCTGCTCCAGCGCGTCGAGCGCCGCGCCCAGATTCTCGGGCACCGCCACGTCGGTATCGACGTTCTCCAGTCCGTCCCCGGTCTCTGCCGGCGGCAGCGGATAGCCGCTCTCCACCCCGAGCCGGGCCACCTGCAGCATGGCTGCGGCGGCGACGTAGGGATTGGCGGCGCCGTCGGCCACGCGATGTTCGATGCGCGTCGCCAGGCCGCGCTCGCCGGGCACCCGCACCGCGACGCCACGGTGGTCGTAGCCCCAGTTCGCCCAGTAGCCGGCGAGGCTCGCCGGGCGGAGCCGGCGGTACGAGTTGACGGTGGGCGCGATCAGCCCGGCCATCGAGCGGTGATGGTACATGAGCCCCGCGATGCAGCGCCGGGTGAGTTCGGAGAGGCCGTCCTCCTGCGCAGGGTCGGCGAGGGCGTTGTCCCCGCGCGAATCAGCGAGGCTGAGGTTGAGGTGGACCCCGCTGCCGCCGCGATCCGAAAGCGGCTTCGGCATGAAGCTGAGCAGATAACCCCGTTTCGCCGCGACCTCCCGTGCCATCAGCCTGAAGAGGAAGATGTCGTCGATGGCGCCGAGCGCGTCCCGGTAGCGGAGCGTGAATTCGAACTGCGGCCAGTCGAATTCGCTGTTGATCGCCTCCAGCGGGAAGCCGCAGGCCTGCGCCTGAGACCAGATGTCGTCGACCAGGCCGGCGGGGTCGACCGCGGTGCCGGTGCCGTAAACGTAGGCGCCGGGGGTGTCGTAGGGCACCCAGTTGCCAGAGGAATCGCGCTGGAAGACGAAGGCCTCGAGCTCGATGCCGAGGAATGGAGCGAGGCCCGCCTGCTGCCATGCGGCGATCGCGCGGGCGAGCGCGCCGCGCGCGCAGAGCCCGAGCGGCTGACCCTCCTTCTCCAGGTTCGCCACCACCACGCCGGTGCCGGGCTCCCAGCCGGGCCGGACCCGGTCGAGGTCGAACACCGCCTCCATGTCCGGCAGGCCCTCGGGCACACCGGATCCGGGGGCGGGGATCAAGGTGCGCTCGTAGTCCACGGCGTAGACCCCGACGCACTGCCGGAGCGAGCCGGTCTCGGCCATCGCGCGCGGGACGTACTTGCCGCGTGCGAGGTTCAGGTGGTCGCAGAACAGGACCCGAATGCGTTCGTAGTCGCTCATGCCAAGCGCCCCATGCCTCCGCCGCGCCGGCTAGCAGGTCACCGACACAGGCAGGTACTTGATGCCGTTGATGAAGTTCGAGCGGAGCCGGAGCGCCTGTCCGGCTGGTCGGATCGTGCGCACCCGCCGAGTCAGCTCCTCGAGCACGATGCGCAGCTCGAGCCGCGCCAGCCAGAGGCCCAGGCAGAGGTGCGGCCCGCCCCGCCCGAATGCCATTTGAGGGTTCGGATCGCGCGCGAAATCGGCGTTGTAGGGATCGTCGAAGACCCGGTCGTCGAAGTTGCCGGAGATGAACCAGAGGATCACCTTGTCGCCCGCCGCGATGGTGCGCCCGTGCATCTCGCAGTCTTCCACCGCGGTCCTGCGAAAGTGCATGGTCGGCGACGAGATGCGCAGCAGCTCCTCCACCGCCGTGCTCCACAGGGCCTCGTCGGCGCCCTGAAGCTGCTCGAAGAGCCGGGGCTCACGTGCGAGCAAATCGATGGAGGAGGCAGTCGCATAGCGCGTGGTGTCGTTGCCCGCCACCACCAGCAGCGTGAAGAAATTCTTGAACTCGTGGTCGGTGAGCGGCTCGCCGTCCCGGTCGGGCTCGAGCAGAAGGCTGATCACGTCGCCGCGCGGCTTCCCGCGCCGGAGCGCGGCCTGGCGCTCGGCATACTCGAAGACCTCGGCGCCTGCCGGCGAGCGGAAGGGCATGAGGCGGAAGGCATCGGTGTCGACCTGGTCGACCACGTGGTCGGTGAAGTCCGGGTCGCTGTTCGCCATCATTTCGTCGCCCTTGTCGGCGAGCCAGGCGCCGTCCTCCTCCGACACTCCGAGCACGCCCGCCAGCATCAGCATGGGCAGGGGCTTCGCGATCGCGTCGACGCAGTCGAACTCGTCCTGCTTCAGGGCCTCGTCGAGCACGCGCGAAACGATGGCGCGGACCCGGTCCCGGTAGGTCTCGATGAAGCGGCGCGAGAAGGTGCGGTTGACCAGGCGGCGCAGGCGGGTGTGCTCGGGCGGGTCCTGCTCCATCATGGTCAGGCGCGCGCTCCGCTCCTCTTCCGTCATCTCTTCAAGGCGAATCCCTTGCCGGGTCGTGAACTGCCGGAAGTTCTTGCTGATCTCCGCGATGTCCTCGTGGCGGGTGATGGCCCAGAACCCGGAGGCATCGCGTTCGTCGAACCACGCCACCGGCTCATCGCGCCTCAGCGCCTCGAAGGTCTTGTGAGGCACACAATTGACGAAAGAGTCGTGGGAGGAGAGGTCGGCGATGCCCTCCGGCTCGGGAGAAAGTAGCGCGGACATGGCGGTCTCGTTCTGTTGCGAACCGGTTGGCATAATGATAGTTCGGATACGAACGACCTGTCCACCGAAGTCCTTCGCCATGCGCAAGAGCCGGAGTCGACGGGCCGGCTCCGGGGCGCGGGCGAGACGATAGGGGAGGAGACGTGGGAGACATCGCGGGTGCCGGCTTTCTGTCGCATGTGCCTACGATCATGCTGCCGAAGGAGGTCCGGCTCGCGCTGAACGAGGGCCGCGAGCTGAGCCTCGTGCCCGGACTGGAGCGGCTGCGCAGCGAGGTGCTGGACGACCTCAAGCCTGACACTTTCGTGGTGTTCGACACCCACTGGTTCACCACCGTGGAGTTCATCGTGAGCGCCCACGAGCGCCGCCAGGGCCGCTATACGTCGGGCGAGCTCCCCCGCGGAATTCACGGCCTGCCCTTCGATCTTGCCGGCAGCCCGGCGCTCGCCGCGAGCATGGCGAAAGCGGTACGTGAGCACGCCGGGATACCCTGCATCGCGAACGACGATGCGCACCTGCCGATCCACTACCCCACCGTCAACCTCGCCCACTACCTGAACCGGGGCGAGCGGTGGGTCTCTGTCAGCATCTGCCAGACCGCGCGCGACGAGGATTTTCTCGCGGTAGGAGCGGCGCTGGCGCGGGCGATCGCCGCTTCGGAGGAGCGCGTGGTGCTGCTCGCAAGCGGAGGAATGAGCCACCGCTTCTGGCCGCTCTCGGAAATCGACCGGCACGAGGCCTCCGACCCGGTCCACGTCCGCACGCCCGAGGCGCGCGCCGCGGACCTGGAGCGCCTGGCCTGGTGGGCAGGGGGCGACCACGCGGCGGTCATCGACTCGATGGACGCCTTCCGCGCCCACAAGCCGGAAGGCCTGTTCGGGCACTACCTGATGATGGTCGCTGCATTGGGCGGACGCGAATGCACCGCAATCGGGACGCCGTTCAGCGACTACGAGAACGCCGCGGGCACCGGTCAGGTACACGTCTGGTTCGCGCGCCCGCCGCAGGGCTGGAGCGGCGAAGGTTAGCCCCGGCGTCAGGCCTGCGGAAAGCCGGTGGGGCGGGAGCCGTGGGCGTCCGCGCCGCCTGCGGTGCCGGGGTTGCTGTAGTAAATGGTCATCTCGTGGATGAGACCGTCCCGGTAGCGGAAGAAGTTGCAGTTGCGCAGGCGCTGCACGCCGGCGTCGCGATAGGCTGAGTCAGGCTTCGGCGTCAGCGTGACCAGAAACATCGCGGCGCAGCGCTCGCCTGCCTCGTCCACGTAGTGGACGAACTCAGTGAATTGAGGCTCGTAGTTCGCGAGCAGATGCTCGAAGAAGCGCGGCAGCGGCGTTTCGCCGGCGGCAGGCTGCGCCTTGAAGAATCGCGGCGCTGCATCGCCGTGATAGATCGTGACCGACGCGTCGTCGGTGAAGCAGGCAACCGTCGCCGGGACGTCGGCTTGCGTGACGCTGCCGAAGTAGCGCCGCTCCACCAGATCCACGTAGTCGTCTCTCGTCATCGTGCGCCGCTCCGGCGTGCAGTCCCTAAAGGAGTATCTCGACGAAGCCGATGGCGATCAGCACGGCGACGAGCAGGATGGCGCCGACGATGGCGGTCACGCGCACCACGCGGATCGCCGGATTCTGGGTGTTGGCGAAGGGGACGAGATTGAAGAGGAGCCCGCCGGCCACCACCATGATGCAGCCGGCCGAGTAGAGCGGCCGGTA
>JAPPNV010000073.1 GCA_028818565.1 Rhodospirillales bacterium
CCCTCCCTTGCCGCAGCACTGTGACCTCCTCGGCGTAGGCGCTGACCTCGCGCAGCTTGTGAGTGATCATCAGAACGCTCAGCTCGTTGGCTTGCGTCATTCGCCTGAGCAGGCCCAGAATTTCGTCGGCCTCCCCGGGCGTGAGGACCGACGTCGGCTCGTCGAAAATGAGGATGCGACTGTCGAGATAGAGCTGCTTGAGAATCTCGAGCTTCTGCTTCTCGCCGGCCGAGAGAGCAGCGACGGTTGCGGAGAGATCCACCGAGAACGGCATCGTCTCGAGGAACGCCACCATTGCCTGTTTCTCGGCCCTCCACTTGACCACACCCGGCAGATGGCTTCTCGACAGGAGGAGGTTCTCGGCGACCGACATGTTCGGCACCAACGTGAAGTGCTGGTAGACCATGCCGATCCCCAGGTCGTGGGCGTCGCGGGGCGAGGTGACGCGGTGCGGCTTTCCGTCCAGCAGAAACTGTCCCGCGTCCGCACGGTAGTAACCCATGATGCACTTGACGAGCGTGCTCTTGCCGGCGCCGTTCTCCCCCAGCAATGCGTGGAAGGATCCTGGCTCCAGGGTCAGCGAGACGTCGTCGAGCGCCACGAGAGGCCCGAAGCGCTTTGTCACGGACAGGGCCTCGAGGCGTGGCGGCGCGAGGGCCGCGCCATCGCTGGGGCTGTCTGCCATCGGCCGGGCTAGATTTCAGATTGCGGGGGAACCGTAGATCATCCCTCGTAGCGCCGGTTCGGCACCGGAAAGCCGCAGCTGGTACCGTCCTTGACCTTGACCTCGTCTTCCCAGGGCAGCCGGTACTGGCCGTCGGCGAGATCGCGCATGTAGGTGTAAGGGCAATCCTGGGCGCCGCCCGCGACTGCAACGAACCCGCGGTGACCGAACTGATAGATGTTGTTCTCGACGCCCCATTCGCGCCGGGCCTCATCGGCCAGCATGGGGCGGACTTCCGCGGTGATGATCTCGTCCGCAGCGCCGTTTCCGACGACGATCGGCGTGCCGTCGAAGTCGCAGATCATGCCCTCGCCCATGGAGTTGAACGTGCCGTCGGTGCCGGCCATGCAGACGCTCACCGTGTACATCAGGTTGGAGAACGCATTGGCCTGATTGCTGATCTGCCAGGCGTGGCGAATCGGCGCCGTGTAACCGGCGGTGCGCAGCATGATGTTGGCGCCCTTATACGCACATTCGCGCGCCATCTCGGGAAACATGCCGTCATGGCAGATGATGAGGCCTAGCCTGCTGCCGTTGGGGCCGTCGCACACGGGAATGCCGATGTTGCCGGGCTCCCAGGGCTCGACCGGAGTCCAGGGGTGCATCTTCCGGTAGTAGAGCTGCAGCTCCCCTCGCGCGTCCACGATGATGCCGCTGTTGTAGGGGTTGCCGTCCGGGTTGTACTCCATGATGGAAAAGCAGCCCCAGACGTCGTTGTCGACACAGGCTTGCTTGAAGGCGGCAACCTCCGGCCCCTCGAGACGGCACATGATTTCTGAATTCATGTCCATGGAAAGGCCGTGGAGGGCATATTCCGGAAACACCACGAGATCGAGGGTCGGCATGCCCTCCTTGGCCTTCCGGACCATGCCGCAGATCTTTTCCGTCTGATCTGCCAAGTCCTCCTTGGTAACGACAGTCGGCAGTTGAAGCTGCACGACGCCGACGACGACGCCGTCGGGCGACTTGTTCAGTCCGCCAAGACCATTCATGACGATGTCTCCTCTTCGTGATGCGTCACTTGGTGACGCTGAGCTCTCCGGGAGCACTGATGAGGCTGCGCCGCGGCGAGCTACTGATGATCATGATCGCAAGAGTGAGCAAATAGGGTGCGGCATTGAACAGGTAGTATCCCTCCGAGAAGCCGACCGATTGGAGCGCTGGACCCAACGAGCTTGCTCCGCCGAACAAGAGCGCTGCGTACAGGCACTTGATGGGGTCCCATCTCGCGAAGATGACAAGCGCCACGGCCATCAGGCCCTGGCCGCTGGAGAGACCCTCGTTCCAGCTTCCGGGATAGAACAGGGACAGGAACGATCCTCCCACGCCTGCGAAGAAGCCGCCGGCGACCGTGCTGAGCATGCGCACGCGATTGACGTGGTAGCCCATGGCGCGCGCGGCATCGGCGCTGTCGCCCACCGTCCGCACGATGAGGCCCCATCGGGTGTTCTTGAACGACCAAGCCATGATCGGCGCCAGGGCCACTCCGATGAGGAAGAGCGCGTTGACCTCGAGCGCGAAGCGAATCTGCGGTGTGTCACTCCACCAGCCGAAATTGATCGTCGGCAAGCGCGGTGCCGTTGGCTGGATCAGCGGCTTGCCGAGGAAGAACGCCAAACCGATCCCGAAGAGCATCAACGAAATGCCGACGGCGATGTCGTTGACGCGCGGTTGGGAGCAGGCCCAGGCGTGCATGGCGCCGAGCACCATGCCCATCACGCCGGCCGCGACGACACCGAGCCACGGCGAGCCTGAGACGAACGACACCCCGTAGCCGGCCATGGCGCCCATGACCAGATTGCCTTCGAGGCCGAGGTTGATGCGCCCGCTCTTCTCGGTGAGGCATTCGCCGAGGCTCACGAAGAGGAACGGCGTGCTGACTCGCAATACTCCCGCCAGCACGCCCAGCGGAACGCCCCACCAGCCCAGTGCAGCCGCTTCTTCCATGTCAGGCCTTCCTCGGCTGGAAGAGCGTTGCCCTCCCGTAGAGGGTCTCGCTCGCCAGAATCACGACGAAGATGATTCCTTGCATGACCAGCACCGTGGCGTCGGGCAGGTCGTGCCATCGCTGCAACAGGCCGCCGCTGGCCCGGATTCCGCCCAGCAATATGGCGACCGGTATCACCGCAAGCGGATTCTGCCGGGCGATGAACGCAATGAGGATGCCGGTGTAGCCGTAACCCACGACGATGGAGCTGCTTGCGCGCCCCTGCACCGCCGCGATTTCGATGGCACCCGCGAGGCCGGCCGCGGCGCCACCGAGGAAGCATGTCGTGACGATAAGGGGACCGACCGCGATCCCGGCCATGCGGGCGGCGCGCGGGTTTCCGCCGATAATGTCGCCGGCGAACCCCACCGTCGTCCACCGCACCAGCAGGAAGGTCACCAGGCACACGACGGCGCCGATGATCAGTCCCCAGTGGACATCCATACCGGGGATGAGCCCCAGCATGTTGTCTTCGCCGACATGCCAACTCGAGGGTCTGTGGAGAACCGCTGGATCGCGTATCAGGCCGAGCACCAGATGGCTCATGATCGCGATCGCGATGTAGTTCAGTAGCAGGCTGCTGATCGTCTCGTTGACACCGCGATAGTGGCGAAGACCGCCGACGAATCCGATCCAAAGTCCTCCGGCGACGGCACCGGCCAAGAGCATGAGCGTCGTGACCGCTGCGGAGGGGGCGCCTTCGAGTGCAACCGCCGCAGCTACCGTTGCCACGGCGCCGATGACGAGCGCGCCTTCGCCTCCGATGACGATCATCCCGAGCCGGGCCGGCAGAGCCGTACAGAGCGCGACCAGCATCAGCGGAGAAGCGCGCTGCAGCGAATTCTGCCACGAGAACCAGCTGCCGAACGCGCCCTTGTAGATCGACTGGTAGACCTCGATTGGGTTCTGGCCGATGGCGAGCAAGAAGAGGCCGAACAGAATCATCGAAACGATGAGGGCGCCCACCGGTATGGCGAGCGCCTCTATCGTTGATGCGGGGGTGGATCCTGGAACGCGAATGAACGGTATGCGCCAGTCCGGGATCACCCTCTCCCGGGGTGACGACATCGCGGCAATAGATGGCCGCTGTCTATCCCCTCGATCAGCTTGGGATCGCTACGCGCCGGTCGTCCCAACTACACCTTCGACGAACCAGTCCATGGTCTCGAGCCACAAATCGTTCGCGGCGTATGACGTGCCTTCCGGGATCACGGTTTGACCGTCGTTTGTGGTCATCGGCCCCGAATAGATCTGGAAGCCCCCATCCATGAATCCGGCCAGGGCGGCATCGGCGTCCGCACGAGCCGCGTCGCTCACAGCGCTACCGTAGGGCACGTTTGTCACGATGCCCTCTCTCAAACCGCCGCGAAGAATGTGCGGCCACGACGTGCCCTCGCGAAGCCACGTGACGTAGTCCGTGTAGACCTTTTCCCAGTTCCAGATGGCGCCGGTGAGATATCCATTGGGAGCCAGCACGGACTGGTCCGTGTGGTAGCCCGACGAATAAATTCCGCGCTTTTCCGCCGTCTCGATCACCACCTTCGGCGCATCGACATGGCACGTGACCACGTCGATCCCCTGGTCGGCGAGACTGTTGACCGCCTCCGCTTCCTTGACGGGCAACACCCAGTCTCCCGTGACCACGACCTGCATCGTCGCATCGGGATTGACCGTGCGCGCACCGAGGGTGAAGGAGTTCACGTTGCGGATGGAGGCAGGGTAGGGCTTGGCCGCAACGAAGCCGAGTTTGCCGCTCTTGGTCGCGTGTCCCGCCACTACGCCGGCTATGTATTGCGACTGGTCGATATACCCGTTGTAACTGCCGGCGTTGACGGGCATTCCCTCCTCCCAAACCGACGGAGCGGCGTGGAGGAATTGAACGTCGGGATATTTCGCTGCGACCTTCAGCATGTGGTCCCAATACCCGAACGATGTTGCAAAAATCAACTGGGCGCCATCGAAGTTAATCATGCTCTCCAT
>JAPPNV010000039.1 GCA_028818565.1 Rhodospirillales bacterium
TTTCGGTGATTTACAACATCTTCGCGCCGTTCGTGATCTGCTACTACATCTACTACGAAATCGTGCGGATGTTCCCGACCGGGGTAGCGACGGTGGGAACACTGGGCATCCCGATGGTTGGGCTTTTCAGCGGAGCGCTGATCCTGGGCGAGCCGCTGGGCTGGAGCGAGTTCACGGCCCTTGGCCTGGTCATCGCGGCGCTCGCGGTGCCGGTGATGACGCGGCCAGAGAGCTTTGCGCGCAGCGGGTGACAGGCGCACTGGCACGCAGCTCTCGGGCACCAACGGTTCGAGAATTGGTCCGCATTGAGGGCCGCCTCTTGAACGGGCGCCGTGGCCGCCCCTATGTTGTAACTCTTGCTGCCGGCGCCCGCGCCGGCCTTGACGGGAGACGCGCATGGCGACGACCCACCGCAGCAAGGTCTTGATCATCGGCTCCGGCCCCGCAGGCTACTCCGCGGCGATCTATGCCGCGCGTGCCAACCTTGAGCCGATCATGGTCCAGGGCCTCGAGCCCGGCGGTCAACTCACGATTACCACCGATGTCGAAAATTATCCGGGCTTTGCCGACATCATCCAGGGGCCGTGGCTCATGGAGCAGATGGCGGGCCAGGCTGCGGCGGTAGGGACGCGGCTGGTCCACGACATGGTGACTGCCACGGATCTCAGCAAGCGGCCCTTCGTCTGCACCGGCGATTCCGGCGATGTCTACATCGGCGACACCGTCATCATCTGCACGGGCGCGCAGGCGAAGTGGCTGGGCCTGGAGAGCGAGCAACGCTTCATGGGCTTTGGCGTCTCGGCCTGTGCCACGTGCGACGGATTTTTCTTCCGCGGCAAGGAGGTCGCGGTGATCGGCGGCGGCAACACCGCTGTCGAAGAGGCGCTCTACCTCACCAACCACGCGAGCAAGGTTACCCTCGTCCACCGCCGCGATGCGCTTCGGGCCGAGAAGATCCTGCAGGACCGCCTGTTCCGAAACGACAAGATCGAGGTTCTGTGGGACCATGTGCTCGACGAGATCAAGGGCGAAAACGAGCCGCCGACGGTGACGGGTATCGCGGTGCGCCACGTCAGGACCGATACGGTCCAGCGAATTCCGCTCTCGGGTGTGTTCATCGCCATCGGGCACCGGCCCAACACCGAGCTCTTCGCCGGCCAGCTTACGATGGACGACGAGGGCTACATCCAGACGCTGGCGGACAGCACGAAGACGAACGTGCCGGGCGTGTTCGCCGCCGGCGACGTGCAGGACAAGGTGTTTCGTCAGGCGGTGACCGCCGCCGGCACCGGCTGCATGGGTGCGCTGGAGGCCGAGAAGTTTCTCGCTGAGGCCGAAACGCCGGAGGCCGCTGCCGCGGCGTGAGCACCGGCGCGGCGCCGGGGGCGCTGCCATGGATTGGAACCGGCTACGAATATTTCAGACGGTCGCCGAGCACGGCAGCTTCACCCGTGCCGGCGACATCCTGGAGCTCAGCCAGTCGGCGGTGAGCCGCCAGATCGCGGCGCTGGAAAAGAGCCTCGGCGCGGTCCTGTTCCACCGCCATTCGCGCGGCCTGCTGCTGACCGAACAGGGCGAGGCGCTCTACCGCACGGTCCGCGAGGTCTCGGCCAAGCTCGCGATGACCGAGGCGCAGATCGCAGACGCGCGCGACCGGCCCTCAGGCCCCTTGAAGATCACCACGACGGTCTCCTTTGCCTCGGTCTGGCTGACGCCCAGGATCCCCGCCTTCAACAGCCTCTATCCGGAGATCAGGATTACCCTGCTGACCTCGGATAACCTGCTGGACCTCGCCATGCGCGAGGCGGACGTGGCGATCCGCATGATCGAACCGACCGAGCCCGATCTGGTCCGCCGCCACCTGATGACCGTCTATTCGTACATCTACGCCTCTCCCGATTATCTGGCCCGCTTCGGGCCGATCGAGACGGTGAACGACCTCGCCCGCCAGCGCCTCATCATCTACGGCCAGGGGCCGCTCACTCCCATCGCCAACCCCGACTGGCTGATCGGCATTTCGGCCAATCCGACGGCC
Organism: Rhodospirillales bacterium; assembly: GCA_028818565.1. GTDB lineage: Bacteria > Pseudomonadota > Alphaproteobacteria > UBA828 > UBA828 > WTGU01. The sequence continues at coordinate 2,036 of JAPPNV010000039.1, forward strand.
GACGGCCGTATCGTTTTGGAAGCGAACAACATTTATTGCATGCGCGAAGCAGTGGAGAGCGGCCTGGGGATCGCCGCGCTGCCCGACTACGTGGCCTGGGGCAGCCAACGGCTCCAGCGCGTGCTGCCGGATCTCCAGGGCCCGCCCTTCGATGCCTTCTTCACCTACGCCGAGGAGTTGCGATACTCCAAGAGAATCGGGGTTTTCCGCGACTTTCTGCTCTCTGAAGTGGCCAAGTGGCGCTCCTGATTCGCCCGCAGCCATGAACTAGACGCATGGCTGGTTTGCTTCCCATGCCCTAGCACATTTGTGTCGGCGCGATTACATATTGCGCCGCAGCATGACGCGTGCGTCATGCGACGAGGATTAGCCGGGGTGCCCACCCCGGTTTTCCGTCTTCAGGTGCAAGGCCTGAAGGGGATCCTCGGATCCCACGTCTCCTAGACGTGAAGCCTCCCTGTTAGACTGGCCGGGTCTTCGGACCCGGCCTTCCTTTTGCGCCATGCACGACGAGGCCACCTCTGTCCAGCCCGGTCCTTCGTACGGCCGGGGTCGACAGAGTGCGGCCGCCACAGCACGGGTGATGGTCATGGATTTCCTCCGACCCGAAATCGCCGCCCTGGAGCAGAACGGGATCACCCGCGTCGCCCTGACGCGCATCGGCGACCCCAAGGTGATCGCGCTCTGGTTCGGCGAGGGCGACAGCGTGACCGAAGAGTTCATCTGCGAGGCGGCCAAGGAGGCACTCAACGCGGGCGACACGTTCTACACCCACACCCGCGGCAAGCAGGCGCTGCGCGACGCGCTGAAGCGCTATCTCGACGCCCTCTACGGGATCGACCTCGATCCCGATCGGATCACCGTGCCGGGCGCAACCATGCTCGGCATCACCATTGCCGCGCAGATGGCGCTGACCACCGGCGATCACGCCATCATCGTCGGCCCGGTATGGCCCAACATCGAGAGCACCTACCAGGCGACCGGCGCCGAGGTGACGTACGTGAGCCAGCGGCGGACGGAGGCCGGATGGCAGCTCGATCTCGACGACATCCGCACGGCGCTGCGCCCGCGCACCCGCTCGCTCTTCGTCAACTCGCCCTGCAACCCGACCGGCTGGGTGATGCCCGCCGAGCAGCAGGCCGAGCTGCTGGAGCTCTGCCGGGAGCGGAACATCCTTCTGATCGCCGACGAGGTCTACCATCGCAACGTCTACGACGGTGACGTCGCGCCATCCTTCATGACGCTTGCGCGCGACGACGACCCGGTCATCGTCGTGAGCGGGTTCTCCAAGGCGTGGGCCATGACCGGATGGCGCGTCGGCTGGGTGGTCGCGCCGAGCCGGCACGCAGAGACCTGGGCCATCCTCTCCGAATGTTTCAACACGGGGGCGACCGTATTCGTGCAGCAGGCCGCGATTACGGCGCTGGAGCGGGGCGAGGAGACGGTCGGCCGGCTGCGCGATCAGTACGCGAGAGGGCGGGAGATCGTGACAGACGTGCTGGGGCGCTGCCCACGCATTGAGCTCACGGAACCGCAAGGGGCGTTCTATGCGTTTCCGCGCGTGCGGGGGCTCACGTCGAGCCTCGCGTTCGTGGAGGGTGTGCTCGCGGAGGAGGACGTCGGCATCGCGCCGGGCTACACCTTCGGCCCCGGCAACGAGGAGTATTTCCGGCTCTGCTTCGCGCATTCACACGAGGCCCTGCGCGAGGGGTTGGAGCGAATCGTCCGCTACATCGAACGCCACGACAACGAGTTCGATTCCCCTGAATGAGGGAAGAGAAGACCGCCCCGACCGATGGCCAGGGCGGCTCTCCGCACGATGCTCTGTCGCGCCAGCGTTACATGAAGATCAACTCGTTCTCCATACCTTCGTAGAGCGAGGCGACCTGCTCGGCATAGCCGTTGTAGAGCTGGGTCGGGAGGCGCTCCTGCCCGTCGGGCCCGTAGAAGCGCTCGTTCGCCTGGCTCCAGCGCGGGTGCGGCACTTGCGGATTGACGTTGGCCCAGAAGCCGTACTCGTTGCCCGCCAGCTCCTCCCAGAAGGAGACCGGCCGCTCGTCCGTGAAGCTGAAGCGGACGATGCCCTTGATGTGCTTGAAGCCGTACTTCCACGGCACGGCGAGGCGGAGCGGCGCGCCGTTCTGCTTCGGAATCGGCTTGCCGTAGTAGCCCGTGGCGATGAAGGAGAGCTCGTTGGTGGCCTCGGCCATGGTCAGGCCCTCGATATAAGGCCACGGATACCAGAACTGCCGCTGGCCTTCGGCCACGTCGTCGTCCTCGAAGGTCTGCATGACCAGATATTTCGCGTCGCCGAGGGGCCGTGCGAAATCGACGAGCGCCTTGAGCGGGAAGCCGCTGTAGGGCACGGCGATCGACCACGCCTCGACGCAGCGGTGGCGGTAGAGGCGTTCCTCCAGCGGCATCTTCGCCAGCAGGTCGTCGATGCCGATGGTCATCGGCTCCTCCACCAGCCCGTCGAATTCGACAGTCCAGGGCCGGATCTTGAGCGCCTGCGCCTTCTGCCAGATCTCCTTGTAGGAGCCGAACTCGTAGTAGTTGTTGTAGGTGGTGGCGATGTCCTCCGGCGTGAGCGGCCGGTCGAGGGTGTAGGCCGGGTTCTGCTCGACCGGATAGAGGTGGGCCGA
>JAPPNV010000384.1 GCA_028818565.1 Rhodospirillales bacterium
CCGAGGTGTAGAGGATGAAGAGCGGGTCTTCGGCCGCCATCTCCGCCGGCGGGCAATCGGCCGACGCGCCTTCGACGAGGTCGTGGTACCAGACGTCGCGGCCCTCCGCCCAGTCGATTTCGCCGCCGGTACGCTTCACCACCACGCACGTCTGGATGCTCGGGCAGCTTTCGAGCGCGGCATCGGTGTTGGCCTTGAGCGGGACTTTGCGTCCGCCCCGCAAGCCTTCGTCGGCGGTGATGATGAGCGAGGAATCGCAGTCCTGAATCCGGCCCGCCAGCGAATCCGGCGAAAAGCCGCCGAAGACGACCGAATGGACCGCGCCGATCCGGGCGCAGGCCAGCATGGCGATGGCCGCCTCCGGGATCATCGGCAGGTAGATCGTGATGCGGTCGCCCTTCCTGGCGCCGAGGGAAAGGAGGCCGTTGGCGAAGCGCGAGACCGCCGCGTGAAGCTCGCGGTAGGTCAGCGTCGAATCCTCGGCCGGATCGTCGCCCTCCCAGATGATCGCGACCTGATCGCCGCGGTCTGCGAGGTGGCGATCCACGCAGTTGGCGCAGGCGTTGAGCGTGCCGTCCTCGAACCAGCGGATGTGCAGGTCGTCCGCTGCGTAGGAGACGTCCTTCACCTTGCTGTAGGGCTTGATCCAGTCGACCCGCTTGCCGTGCTCGGCCCAGAACCCCTCCGGGTCCTCGGTCGAGCGGGCGTACCAGGCGCGGTAGGTTGCGTCGTCGCAGTGGGCCGATTGGTCGAGGCCCTCGGGCACGGGGAACAGCTCAGACTCCGACATCGTGGCGCAACGCCTCCCTGCTGGATCGGCCGACCGTCTCGGCGCGGCGGGATTATATACGGTTAGAGTTCCACCGCGACTGCACCGCTCTCGATAGAGACCGCGAGCGGGGTGAGGTTCTCGCCGACGCAGGGGCCGGAGAGGCAGTGCCCGTCCTCGATGCGAAACAGCGCGCCGTGCGTGGCGCAGAGGATCATGTCCTTCTCGCGGGTGAGGAACTGGTCCGGCACCCAGTCGAGCGGGCCCTCGGTGTGCGGGCAGGAATTTTCGTAGGCGCGCACCTCGGAACCCGTCCGCACGACGAAGACCGAGCGCAGGTCGTCACCCTCGCGGAAATCGAAGCCCTTGGAGCCCGGATCCGGAATCTCGTCGAGCCGGCAGAGCACGCGAAGCGTCATGGCGCGGGGCGGCCGGGCCTGCCGCCTTCAGGCGGCCTCGCGCTCGACCGTCCGCAGGCTCGCCAGCACGGCGTCGGCCAGGTGGTCGATCTCCGCCTCCTCCATCAGGGTGGAGAGGCAGGCCATGCCGGAGGCCGAGGTCACGACGCCGTGGTTGAGCAGCGCGCGAAACAGCCCGTCCAGCTTGCGCGCGCGCCCGTCGGTGCCGGCGCGGTAGACGGCCCGGTAATCGGTCAGCGGCTCGTCGCTCAAGTGGAAGAGGATCAGCGAGCCCTCGCCGGTGACCTGCCCCTCGCAGCCTGCGATGCGGAAGGCCTCGCGCAGCTTGCCTCGCGCGCTCTCGCCGAGCGCGTTCAGCCGCTCCACGTTCTCAGCTGTGAACATGCGCATCGCCGCCACCCCTGCGGCCATGGAGAGCGGATTGGCGGTGAACGTGCCGGACTGCGGGCAGGCGGCCTTGCCCGTGCTGCTGTCATAGACCGCCATCGCCTCAGCGGTGCCTGCCACCGCGCCGATGGGGAGCCCGCCGCCAATCACCTTGCCGAGCGTGATGAGGTCCGGCTCCAGGCCGTAGAGGGTCTGGGCGCCGCACTCGTGCAGGCGGAAGGTGATCACCTCGTCGTCGATGATGAGCGCACCGGACGAGCGGCGAAACTCGTGCAGCAGCTCGATGTAGGCGGGGCTCATCGGCGCACCGCCGCAACGCGACGGCACCAGGTCGATCAGCACGGCGGCAAGCTCGTCGGCGTGGCGGTCCAGGATCGCGCGGGTCTGCGCCACGTCGTTGAAGGGGATGATCACCGCATCCTGCAGCAGCCCGGCGGGTGTGCCCCTGGCGTAGCCCACCGGGCGCGGCCGGTCGGTGCCCCAGCTTTGCGGGTCCGGGTCCAGGCTCGCCTCGGCATAGTCGTAGGCGCCGTGGTAGACGCCCTCGCACTTGGCGATCTTGGGCCGCCCGGTGAAGGCGCGGGCGCCCTTGATGGCGTGCATCACGGCTTCGGTGCCCGTGTTGGTGAAGCGGATGTGCTGGAGCGACGGCGCCCGCCCGCAGATCTGCTCGGCCAGCTCGATCTCGCTCTCGGTCGCCAGCGTGAGCGACATGAAGCGCTCGGCCTGCTTCACCACCGCCTCGACGATGGCCGGGTGCGAGTGGCCGAAGAGCTGGACCGTGTAGTTGTTGATGAAGTCGATCCGCTCCACGCCGTCCACGTCGGTGACGCGGCAGCCGTGGGCCTCGCGCGCGTAGATGGGATAGGGCGAAAGCTGCGTGAGGCCGCGCGTGCCGCCGCCGGGGAACACCGCGCGCGCCCGCGCGCCGAGCGCGGCGGAGCGCGAGTGCGGATCGGGATACGCCATGGTCGAGACTCCTGAAGGGGGAGCGTCCGCGCCCGAGGGCCTGCCGCGCCGTCGCCGCGCGCGCCCTCCGCGAGCCGGCGCCAGAATGCGCCGATCCGACGCCGCAGGCAAGCACGCGTGGCCGCCGCCGAACGGCGTGCCGGTGCGAGCTTACGCGTCCTTGTCCGGGAACAGCCCCGGCAGCCAGCGCGAGGCGAACCGGGCGGGGAAGGCGAGGCGGAGCGGCGCGCGTGAGCTGTCGGAGTCTAGAACGTCTCGCTCGACGAGTGCCGAGGTGACACGCCGCGCCTGGCGTTCGCCCGTGCCGAGTATCGCTGCAACCTCGCCTCGGGGGAGGTCGCCTCGATAGAGGATCGCCTGGAGGACCGCGCCGGATTTGGGCGGCAGGGTGCCGGCCCTGATCTCCTCCTCGGCCCAGATCAGGATACGGATGCGCAAACGATCCGGCTGCACGAGTCCTTCCATGAAGTCGACTTGGTCGATGCATGTCGTCAGGAAGAAGCGCGTGAACGCGGCCAACGTCTCTTCGCTCAGGTGGCCCCGCCCGTCGAGGTCGTTGCGCCGCGCCGCATCGCAGGCCATGAGTTGGCTCTTGTAGGCGTCTTCGTTGCGGGCGAGGCCTCGGGCGATCGACCACACGCCACCGGTATCGAGACTCTCCAGCAGCATCGCGTGGGACATCAACCGCGCGACGCGGCCGTTGCCGTCCAGGAATGGATGGATCCAGAGGATGCGATGGTGGGCTGCGGCCGCAGCCAGAATACTGTCCGTTCTGCCGAGCGTGGCATAGGCCGACTCGAAACGCTCCAGAAAACGCGGCAGCGCGCCCGGACTGACCGGCACATGACGGCCAACCTTGACGTCACATTTCCGGAGCACGCCGGGGATCACGGGAAGGCTCTCCCCGGTCGCCGGGTCCTCAGCCCGGAGCAGGTCGTCGGGAACCATTTCGCAGAAGCGCCGATGGATGTCGACCAGTCCGTCGCGGGTCGCAGCGCGATCCGCCAACCCGCCTCGGTCAATCCACGCCTGAACGGCAATGTGCGCCCTGGCTTCGAGCTGAAGATTGCGCTTGCCGGGATCGGCGCTGTAATCGTCCCGAAGCGCGCGCTCGATATCGACGGGGTGCGTATCGTGGCCCTCGATCAAATTGCTGTAGTAGCAGTTCATGGACCGCACGATATCGGCCAGCGCGGCGAGCACACCCGCCGGCAGGCTGCGGCGGAAGCCCGCCGCCTTTCCGGCCAGTTCGACCGCGAGGTCGGTCAACCCGGTGCGGTGCGGCGAGCCTTCGCCCACCACCAACGGCTCCATCAAGGCCACCGATTCGCCGCGATCAGCCGCTCTTATGTCCACTTTCATGTCCGCCTATTTACCGCAAATACAATCATATACAACAGCAAGTTACTAAATGTAAGAGCTAAGTGTTGACTTCGACTATGTCCGTTTTGACGACCGCTTCTTTGGCGGAGCGAATGGGCATGCCTCTCGCGCGACGCGGTATGAGCGCTGCAGTGGTAAACTCGCTGGTTGTCTGTTACATGCCGCTGCCGATGCCATCGGTGGCGGCTAAGCGTGTGAGCCCTTTGGAATGAGCGACGAGGTTCTCGAGGTCGGCAAGCTGCCGGCGAAACTGCTGGCCGAGGTGCTGGTGACGGGACGGCCCGTGCCGCCCGAGCTGCTGCTGCCGCCGACGGTGGGCGAGGACGCGGGCGTCGTCGCCGTGCAGAGCGGCGCGTTGATCGCGGCCAGCGACCCGGTGACGCTGACCGGGCAGGATGTCGGCGCCCATGCGGTGCTGGTGAACGCGAACGATATCGCGGTCATGGGCGCACGGCCCCGCTGGTTCACCGCGACGGTCCTGCTGCCGCCGGGGATCACGGCGGACGAGGTGCGCGCCCTCTACCGACGGATGCACGAGGCGCTGGCGGATCTCGACGCGGTGCTGGTGGGAGGCCATGTCGAGATCACCGACGCGGTCCGCCGCACCGTGGTCTCGGGCCATATGATGGGTCTCAGGCAGGACGGTGGTTTCGCCCGCACCGCCGCTTTGGGTCCGGGGCACGTGGTGGTGCAGATCGGCCCCGCGCCGGTGGAAGGCGCCGCCGTGC
>JAPPNV010000008.1 GCA_028818565.1 Rhodospirillales bacterium
GTATTGAGCGTCTCACTCGATGCGTCCGATCCGATACGGTTCCGGCAAATGTGTCTTCTTTGTCATGCTTCGAGGCCACCGGCAACAGGAGCTGATGGAGGTTACGCTCCGGCGCGACCGTACCGTCCGCTTCGAGCTTCATCCACCGACCATCGCGTGACGGGGTGCGGAATTTTGCGCACCTGACGGCGAGACCTGCCGTGCCTGACGGGAGTTTCCGCGGCACCTGACTGCGGTTCTGCCGCCTTCCCGGACGTCCGGCCCATCCCTTCGAATCGCGGTCCGCGAGTCGCCTGATTCGCCGAAAGCGGCGGCAGCGGGGTGCCGATTCTTGGCCCCACGGGGTGGTCGCCGGCCGGCCGGCGCCGCGACCGGTCATCGTCCTGTCCCCTCCTGTCCCCGTGAGTCCTCTCCTGGGTGGTCTATCGGGGGGGTGCAGTTCGACCATGCACGGCGCCCGTTTTTTTCGCTTCGATGTCCGCACATGCGTCCGCGCCGCCCTGGGCACTGGCGGGGACCATCGAAGACGAGGAGACGGGAATGACAGAAGACGTTCTTTTTCTGAATACACAGCAGGCGGCCCGGATGCTCGGGTTGTCCGCGAAGACGCTGGCCCGCTACCGGGTCACGGGCGAGGGGCCGGTGTTTCACCGGTTCGGGAACCGCATCCGCTACCTGCGCGACGACCTCAAGGCCTGGTGGGAGAAGCGCCGGCGGACCTCGACCGTAGACGACGGCAGCACGCCCCCGGAGGACGACCGATGAGGGTGCCGGCGAAGAGCATGCCGGCTGGCTGCAGGGACCGCGCGGGCGACGCCCTGCGCATTGCCGCGACGGCGGCGCTGACGGCCGCGGCCCTTCTGGCGGGACCGGAGATCGCGCTGGCGACCACGGACACCACCTTCGGCAGTCCGCTGGACACGGTGGAAGGCATCGTCGGCGGCACCGGCGGCCAGCTCGCCGCGGCGCTGGCTGTGGGCGCGGCCTTGGTCGGCTCGGTGCTGCGCTTCAATGCCATGCAGCTGATGGGCGCGGTTGGCGTCGGCATCGCCGCCGGCGCCGGCACCGGCATCGTCACCGGCCTGGTCGGCACGGCGATTATTTGATGAACGACACCGCCCGCCACACTATCCCGCGCCGGCTCGACGATCCGGAGCGCTGGCTGTTCTGGACCGTCGACGAAGCGGCGGCGCTGATGGGCCCGGCCCTGCTCGGCCTGGCGGCCAACCAGTTCGTGCCGGGGCTTGTGGCCGGGGTCGGCGGCTGGCTGCTCTTGAGGCGCGTGAAGCGCGGCGGCGGGGCCAACATCGCGCGCTACGCGCTCTACTGGTTCCTGCCGGACTTCGTGCTGCGGCTCAAGGCGACGCCGCCGAGCCACCTGCGCCGGTATGTCGGCTGATGCGGCGCGGCGACATGGACACCGCCTTGCGCCGGGTGCGGGACATCCGCCTCGCGCTGGGCGCGCTGCTGGCGCTGTCGATGGCGGCCAACCTGGCGCTCACCATGAGCTTCGCCGGGCGGGAGACGGTCACCGTGCTGGTGCCGGCGGTCTCGGGGCCGGCCCTGGAAGTGGGCGGCAGCGGTGTCGGCATCGGCCCGGCGGGGACGCGGTATCTCGAGGACATGGCGCGCACCGTGGCGGTGACGCTGCTGACGCTGACGCCCGAGAACGCGGTCCACGTCCGCCTCGCGGCGGCGCGGATGAGCCACGCCTCGGCGCGCGGCGCGATCGGCGCCTGGGTAGAGGCCGAGGCTGCCCGCATGGCGGGCCGCGACCTCGCCAGCGCCTTCTACCCCTTGGAGATCGAGGCCAACCCGGCGCGGCTAACGGTCGAGATCGCGGGCGAGCTCGTGACCTGGATCGGCCGCGAGGAGGCCGCGCGCGAGGACCGGCGCTACCGGCTCGTCTTCCGCGTCGACGCCGGTCGGATCGGGCTCCTGCGCTTCGAACAATTGGAGAGTGGAAAATGACGACTATCGGTTGGCGCCCGCGCGCGGCGCTCCTTGCCTTGCACGTTCTGGCCATGGGCGCGCTCGCGGTGCCGGCGCCCACGTTGGCGATGCAGATCCTCGATGCCGCCGACCATGCCGAGCTCGCGGCGGAGATATCCGCCACGAACGTCAACCGCATCGCGCTGGCGGGCGACCGGATCGCGAAGGTGGTGCGGTCGCCGGACGGGTTCGCGGTTGAGCACGACGGCCGGACGGGCGACCTCTATCTCAGGCCGCTTACGGCCGGACCGGGCGCGCATGATCCCGTCACCCTGTTCGTGGGCACCGAGAGGGGCTTCACCTACCGGCTGACGCTCACGCCGGCCGCGCGCGACTCGGCGCAGATCCTGATCCGCAACGCGGATGCGGTCCCGTCGTCTACGACACGCGCCGCGTCCCCGTCCTCCGGCGAGCCCCACGTGGCGGCGGTGGTGCGGCTGGTGCGGGCCGTTGCCGGGCGCGAAGCGCTGCCGGGCATCGCGATCCATGCCAGTGGGGATTCGCTGGGCGCCGGCATCCGGCTCATCGAGACCTGGCGGGGCTCGCGCTTTGCGGCGCTCGTGTTCGAGGCCGAACGTCCGGCATCGGAGGATGCGGACGGGCTCGCGGGCCTCGCCGGGACCATCGGGAGCCTGCCGGGAGTCGGCCCGGTTGCCGCGCTCTGGCTGGCGTCGCCGGCCACCGGCCCCTCGGGCGGACGGCTCGGCGTGGCGGTGGTCGAAACCGCCGGCGCGGGAGGCCCGCAATGAGCGCCCGAGCCGACAGGCGCCCGGCCGGCGACGCGAACGACGCGGATGCCGTCCGGCGGCGCCAGCTGCTGTTGTTCTCTGTCATCGCGGCCGTCGTGCTGGTCGCGGTCGCCGTCTGGCTCGGCATGGGCGGCGGCAAGACCGACGCGCCCCAGGGCGGCATCGACGCCGGGATCGTAGACCCGGACGCGGCCGAGATGGTCTGGACGCGGCGCTCGGAGGCGCGGCTCAACAAGGTCGAGGACGCGCTGCGGCGGATGGAGCAGGAGGCGGGCCGGCTGCGCACCGAGAACGAAGGGCTCCGGACGAAGCTGGAGGCTCAGACGGCCGACGCGCTGCGGAACATCGACCGCCAGTCGGCGGTGATCGACGAGCTGGAGCGGCGGCTTCAGCCGCAGGCCCAGCCGGGCACCGCGCAAGGCAATGCGCCGGCGGACGATCCCTGGTTCCGGGGTCAGGCGGTGGCGCCTCAGGGCGGACAACCGCGACCCACGGCGCCGGTGAGCACGCGCATGATCGAGACCTTCGAGCTGGAAGGCACGCCTCGTTCATCGGTGGCCGATCCGCGGACCGGACCGGAGATGGTGGCGGATGCCGTGGCAAAGCCGGTTTCCGCCTGGCTGCCGGCGGGCGCCCATGCCGAGGCCGTGGTGCTGGCCGGCGTCGACGCGTCCGCCGGCGTGTCCTCCCAGGGCGATCCCCGCCCGGTGCTGATGCGCATAACCGGGCCCGCCTGGACCGCGGCGGAAGACGGCACGGCGATGCAGGTCGATGTCGACGGCTGCACCGTCACCGGGGCGGCCCATGGCGATCTCTCTTCCGAGAAGGTCTACGTCCGCTTCCGCACCATGACCTGCGCCGGGCCGGTGCCCGGCACGGTGGTCGAGACCGACGTCGCCGGGTTCGTGGCCGGTTCCGGCAAGACCGGGGTGCGCGGGCCGGTGGTGAGCCGCGAGGGCGCGCTGGTCGAGAAGGCGTTCCTCGCCGGCGTGGTCTCCGGCCTCGGCCAGGGCGTGTCGCAGGCGTTCCAGCCCCAGGCGGTGGCGACCGGCACCGGCGCGGCGGTCGCCAACACGGGTCTCGGCGACATCGGCCGCGCCGGCCTCGGCGCCGGCGCGTCGTCGGCCGGACAGAAAGTGGCCGATTACATGATCCGCCGCGCCGAGCAGTACCAGCCAGTGGTCCAGCTCCAGGCGGGCACGAAGGTGACGCTGGTGTTCCTCGAAGGCGCGCGCATCGACGGCCGCCCGAGGGCGACAGGGCAGGCGCAATCCGCTCAGGAGGGGCAATGACATGACGCAACACACGAAACACGCACCGCGCCGGGCGGCGCTTCCAGCTGCAACGCTCGCGGCACTCCTGCTCGCCGGCTGTTCGTCGGGCAATATCGGCGAGTCCTGGCAATGCCCGCTGGCGAAGGGCGGGTCGTGCGACAGCGTCGCCGCTGCCGATCCGGCGGTGCCGGACGCGGGCGGCCGTACGGCACTCGGGGAGCCGCTCTGGCAGGCACGCGAGCGCGCCCTGGAGCCGCGCAGCGAAACGGCCTGCACGGCCGGTTGCGGCAGGGGGTTCGATCCCTTCGCCTGGCTCGCGCGGCTGTTCGGCGATCCCGGCTCGGGAGCCCGTCCCGGAGTGGATCCGAGGGCCGCGGCAGGCGGCAATGACGGCGGCGACGAGCGATCGGCCGCCGTGCAGCCGGAGCCGGCGACTGCCGCGACGACCGAAACCTTGCCCGCCGGCCCGGACCGGGCGGAGGAGACGGCAGCCTCGTCGGCTGCCTCGGAAGCGGCGGAACCGGCAGCCGCCGCTATTCCGGCCGAGCCGGCTGCGGCAGAGGACGGTCCGCAATCGGACGATCTCAGGACGGGCGAGGTGGTGGCGCGGATCTGGATCGCGCCCTTCGTC
>JAPPNV010000134.1 GCA_028818565.1 Rhodospirillales bacterium
GAGGGCGGACGAAATCAAGGCGCGGGCGAAACGTCGTGCTTTAGCCGCTTACTCTCGGAGACCAATCAACTGAACTTCTACCAGCACTGGGCGGCGCTCCTGGATGCGCCGTGGTCCGGGCGGTCTCGTGGTCGACGCCGCGCTGCAGCACCGCGTTGAGCAGTTCCTTTACCGCGAGGTTCGCCTGCTGAGCGAGCTTCGCCTGGAGGAATGGCTCGAGCTCTTTACCGACGATGCCCGCTACTGGATGCCCGCGCGCGAGACGGTGGACGGGCAACCCGACGCCGTGGCCGCCGACGGCGAAATGGCCTTCTTCGACGACGACAAGGCGTTCCTGGCCGCGCGGATCGAGCGCCTGCGCTCGTCACTGGCCCATGCGGAACAGCCGCCGTCCAGGATGCGCTATTTCGTCTCGAACGTGGAGATCGGGGAGGCGAGCGACGGTGAGCTAGACGTGCGCTGCAACCTGCTCGTCTACCAGTCGCGCCTGGAGCGCACGGAAGTCCTTTATGTCGGGCGCCGCGAGGACCGGCTTCGCCCTGACGGCGGCTCGTGGCGCATCGCGCAGCGCAAGGTTATCCTCGACCAGACGTTGATACCGAGGACCATGTCGACGTTCTTCTGATGTCCAGCTCACAGCGCCGCAGTGCCTCAGTGGAGTAGCTCATGCCCCGCGATCCCCGTTTCGATGTCCTCTTCGAACCCGTGCAGATCGGCCCTTTGACGGCGCGCAACCGCTTCTTCCAGGTGCCGCACTGCAGCGGCATGGGCCATCTGCTGCCGCGCTCCGATGCGGCCATGCGGAGCATGAAGGCCGAGGGCGGATGGGCCGTCGTGTGTACCGAACAGTGCTCGTTCCACCCCCATGCGGAGGCCGCCCCCTATCCGGAAACCAAGCTTTGGGACGAGGACGACGTCATCCGCATGCGGCATTGGACCGATACGATCCATGCCCACGGCGCGCTCGCCGGCACCGAAATCGTCAGCAACGCCTCGGCGCTCGCCAACTACTACAGCCGCGAGATCCCGCTCGGGCCGTCGCACACGCCGGTGACCTACAGCCCCGACCCGGTGCAGGCGCGCGCCATGGACCTGGACGACATCCGGGAGTTTCGCCGCTGGCACCGCGACGGAATGTTGCGGGCCAGGGATGCGGGCTTCGACCTGGTCTACGTCTATTGCGCCCATGACATCGCCATGCCGATGGACTTCCTCTCCCGGCGCCGCAACCGGCGGACGGACGAGTACGGCGGCTCCTTGGAGAACCGCGTGCGGCTCCTGCGCGAGCTGCTTGAGGACACCGTGGAGGCCGTGGGCGGCAGCATGGCGATCGGCCTCCGTTTCGCCACCGACGAGCTTCTCGGCAAGGACGGCATCACCTGGGAGGACGAAGGCTGCAAGGTCGTCGAGATGCTCGCCGACCTGCCCGACTTCTGGGACGTGAACGTCAGCGACTGGAACAACGATTCCGCGAGCTCCCGCTTCACTTCGGAGGGTTATCAGGAGCCCTACATCGCGTTCGTGAAGGGGATCGTGAAGAAGCCCGTCATCACCGTCGGCCGCTACACCTCGCCGGAGACCATGCTCTCGCTGATCACGCGGGGGATTGCCGACTTCGTCGGCTGCGCCCGCCCGTCGATCGCCGACCCCTTCATTCCCCGCAAGATCGAGGAGGGGCGGCTCGACGACATCCGCGAATGCATCGGCTGCAACATCTGCGTGACCGGGCAGCACATGAAGACGCCCATGCGATGTACGCAGAACCCGACCGTGGGCGAGGAGTGGCGCCGCGGCTGGCATCCGGAGAAGATCGAACCCAGGGGCTCCGATTCCTCGGTGCTCGTGGTGGGCGCCGGGCCGGCCGGCCTGGAGTGTGCGCTTGCGCTGGGGCAGCGCGGCTACCGGGTCGGGCTCGCCGAGGCTTCGCGCGAGCTTGGGGGGCGGGTCACCCACGAGGCCGCTCTGCCCGGCCTCTCCGAATGGGCGCGCGTGCGCGACTACCGCACCTACCAGATCGAGAAGCTGCACGAGACGGTCGAGGTCTTCCGCGAGAGCGAGATGACGGCCGAGACGGTGCTCGAAGCCGGCTACCGGCACGTCGCCGTCGCCACCGGCGCCCGCTGGCGTCAGGACGGCATCGGCCGCACGCACACGGCGGCACCGATCCCCGGCAGCGACGCCGCGCATGTGCTCACACCAGACGACCTCTTCGCCGGGGCCGCGCCGGCGTCCCCGGTCGTCGTGTACGATGACGATTGCCACTACATGGGTGGCGTGATCGCGGAGAAACTGGCCAGTGACGGCCTCGCGGTCATTCTCGTGACACCCTCGCCGGTGATCTCCGCCTGGGCCGAGGAGGCCCTCGAGCAGCACGGAATTCAGACCAACCTCGTCAAGATCGGCGTGCAGATCGTCACCGGCCACAGCCTGACGCAGATCGACGCGGGCGGCGTGCAGGTGGAGGGGGTCTATGGCGAGGGCGCGCGGTCCATCGAGTGCGCCTCCGTCGTGATGGTGACGTCGAGGCTGCCGAACGATGCCCTCTACTACGCGCTCGGGGCCTCGCCCGAGCGCCTCGCGGATGCCGGTATCCACTCGGTCAAGCGGATCGGCGATGCCCTCGGCCCCGGGCTGATCGCCGCCGCCGTGTGGAGCGGCCACCGCTTCGCCCGCGAGCTCGATGCGCCGCCGCCCGGCGATGTTCCGTTCAAGCGAGAACTGGTGGTCATATGATGCCGCCGGGCGGCGCCGGCCGTGCCCGGCGGGCGCTGTCGTGGCAACATGAACCCGAGATTTTTGGTTCCCGCACCGCGTCCAGGCCGCGGTACGGGGTGGCGTCACGGAAACGGCCTGGATGCATGACGGGGAGATTTCGATGATGAACAGGCCGATACATCAACGCCTGAAGGCGCTGCTTCTTGCCGGTGCCCTGGTAGTGGGTGCTGCCGGGGGCTTGGCGTCGACGGAGGCGTCGGCGTGGTCGCTGGAGGAAGCCGCGAAGCCCTACGCCGGCACCGAGGTGCGGGGCATCTGCGACGGCTATTCCCCCTGCCTCGCCTATACCGAAATGGCGAAGAAGTTCGAGGAGCTGACGGGGATCAAGGTGGCCCTGGAGGTCGCCGATCTCGAAGCGGTCTGGCGCCAGGTGCTGGCCGATCAGCTCACGGGCGGCCAGTACTACGACATCTTTCCCGCCGCCAATAATCAGACGGTGGCCTTCGCCGCACCGGGCTTCACCAGCGACCTCAACCAGTTCATGAACGATCCCGCCCTGCGCGATCCCGCGGTCAAGGTCGAGGACTTCGTTCAGGCCCACTTCGAGATCTCGGGCCACTACAACGACGAGCTCGTCTCCGTGCCCTACCATTACCTGCCGCCCTATGCGGCGTACCGGACGAGCCTCGCCAACGACCCCACCGAGCAGGCCAATTTCGAGGCGGCCTACGGCTACGCCATGCCGCTGCCGCCCACGACCTGGGAGGAGTTCCGCGATCTTGCCGAGTTCTTTACGCGTGAGAAGGGCGAAACGCTGGCGGGACAGACCCTCGAAACCGGCTTCTACGGTACGATCGCCGCGTTCAAGCGTCACCTCACGGTCTACTACGACTTTGAGCGCATCCTGCTTGCGATGGGCGGCGAGTATGTGGATGCGGACCTGAACGTCGCCATCGACAGGGACGACACCGCCGTCAGGGCGCTGCAACTCATGCTCGACCTGCGCCAGTTCGCGCCGCCCGGCCACACCGAGGCGACGTGGGACACCGAGTATTCCGAGATGTGCAGCGGCAACGTGTTCATGATCTTCACATGGGGAGACACGACGCCCTATCTCGAGATTCCCGGCGATTGCCCGGCGTCGGCCGGCGACATGACCTATTTCGCCCATCCGGGGAACCATGTGACGGCGGCCTACGGGCAGTCGTGGATGATCCCTAAGAGCGCGCAGAACAAGGAAGCGGCCTGGCTCTTCGTTCAGTGGCTGCTGACGAAGGAAATCCAGAACGAATGTCTGCCGCTCGGGTGTCTCGCCGTCCGCAGCGACGTTCTTGCCGACCCGCGTTGGGAAGACGAGGCCTGGGAGAACCGCCAGCGTGAGGCCATCCACATCTGGCTGGACGAGAACGGCCTGCTCTACGAGCTGCCCAACACGCCGAACTGGTTCGTCTGGCAGGACATCATCATCGAGGAGCTGAGCGCGGCCGGCGCCGACCAGAAGGATGCGGCAACGGCCATCGCCGACATCGCCTCACGCATGCGCGAGGCGGTCGAGTAACAAGCCCGCGAGAGCGATGGCCCCGCCGCTCGCGCGGGGCCATCATTCTCAGTTTACCGCGGACCCGGTGAGAATTGCGGGCTAGTGCCCTGTTTCTGAAGTTAATTCCCACCTATTCGGGCCTGTGAGCGATCCCTCCAACCGGGCTTCTCTCACGCATCGTCATGCCCGGACTTGTTCCGGGCATCCACGTTCTTTGCCCCTCCCGCGCGAAAAACTCGTGGTTGGCCGGGACAAGACCGGCCATGACGTGTGGGGGGCAATTGGATAGAAACTTCGCAAACAGGACACTAGGGCGTGGACTCATTAGCGCGCAACCAGATGCGGATTGTGGCGATTTTGA
>JAPPNV010000303.1 GCA_028818565.1 Rhodospirillales bacterium
ATGTCCACGGCGGAATCCGCATCGGCGTGGACGTGGGCGGCACGTTCACCGACCTTCTGGTCCTCGAGTCCGACGACGCCAACGGCACGTCGACCGTCCGCAGCGCCAAGGCCGACACCACCCCCGGCGGCTACGAGGAGGGTGTGTTCGACGTGATGGCGAAGGGGGGCGTCGCGGCGGATGCGGTCGACTTCCTCGCCCACGGCACCACGGTGGTCATCAACGCGCTGACCGAGCGCACCGGGGTCAAGGTCGGGCTCATCACGACGCAGGGCTTTCGCGACACGCTGGAGATCGCGCGCGGCAACCGGCCCGATTTCTTCAACCTGCACTATCAGAAGCCCGAGCCTTTCGTGCCGCGCAGCCTGCGCCGCGAGCTGCCGGGCCGCATGGACTACCACGGGCGGGAGATGCAGCCCCTCGATCTCACGCCGCTGCCGGACATCGTCGCGGATTTTCAGGCGGAAGGCGTGGAGGCGGTGGCGCTCTGCTTTATCCATGCCTACGCCAACCCCGCCCACGAGCAGGCCGCGCTCGCCGAGCTCGACCGGCTGTGGCCGGAGGTCTCCGCCATCTCCTCGCACCAGATCACGCGCGAGTGGCGCGAGTACGAGCGCACCAGCACCGCCGTGCTCTCGGCCTACGTGCAGCCGGTGGCGGAGCGCTATCTCCAGCGCCTCGACGCGGGCCTGGCGGAGCGCAGCTTCGGCGGCGGGCTCTACATCATGCAGTCCAACTGCGGCGTCGATTCGGTGGACACGGTCTCGCGCATCCCGATCACCATGGTGGAATCGGGGCCGGCGTCGGGGGTCTGGGGTGCTGCCGAGCTCGGTCGGCTGATTGGCGAGCCCAACGTGCTGGCGCTGGACATCGGCGGCACCACCGCCAAGTGCTCGCTGATCGAGGACGCGCGCGTGCGCATCAAGACCGACTACTGGATCGGGCGGAGCCGCGCCACGGCCGGCTATCCGATCATGGTGCCGGTGGTCGATCTGGTGGAGATCGGCAACGGCGGCGGCTCCATCGCCTGGGTCGACGATTTCGGCAAGCTGCGCGTCGGCCCGCGCTCCGCAGGTGCCATGCCGGGCCCGGCAGCCTACGGACGGGGCGGCACCGAAGCCACCACGACCGACGCCAATCTCTGGCTCGGCCGCATCAACCGCGACTACTTCTGTGGCGGGGCGGTCGAGGCCGACATGGACGCGGTGCAGAAGGCCATCGAGACGGTCGGCGCCCGGCTTGGCGTCGATGCCGATGAGGCCGCCCGCGGCATCGTGCGCATCGCCAACAACAACATGGTCAACGCGCTCAAGCTGGTCTCAGTCAACCGGGGCTTCGATCCACGCGACTTCACCCTGATCGCCTTCGGCGGCGGCGGCGCGATGCACGCGGTGGCGCTCGCACAGGAGCTCGGCGTCGCCAAGGTGGTGGTGCCGGCCGATGCCTCGGTGTTCTCCGCCTGGGGCATGATGATGTCGGACCTGCGGCGCGACGATGTCGTGACCCTGCTCGTCGATCTGGATGCCGGCCATGCGGACGCCATCGAGGCCGCGTTCGCGGAGACGGAGGCGCGCGCGCGCGACCGCTTCGCGGCCGAGGGCATCGATGCCGGCGCGGTCCGGCTGTCGCGCTTCGGCCGGTTCCGCTACCAGAACCAGGAGCACACCACCGAGGTGCCCCTGGGCGCGGACCCGGTGACGGCCGCGCGCGTCGCCGCCATCGAGGCCGCCTTCCACGAGACCTACGAGCGCGAATACACTTACAGGCTCGATGCGCCGGTGGAGATGGTGGGCTTCCACGTCGTCGCCAGGGTCGAGATCGGCAAGCTCACCATGACCCGGCGCGAGGTGACGGGGCGTGCGCTCGACGAGGCGCGGAAGGGCGCGCGGCCGGTCGATTACGCGCTGGAAGGCGTGCGCGAGGCGGCCATCTACGACGGCGAGAGGCTGGAACCCGGCATGGCCTTCGACGGGCCAGCCATCGTCGAAGACCCGGGGACGACCGTGGTGGTCCATCCCGGCAACCACGCCGAGGTCGACGACTTCGGCAACATTCGCATTCACATCCGTCGCTGAGGTGAACGGCAATGACGACAATCACGAACGATCCGATCACCCTCGAGATCATCCAGAACTCGCTGCAGAGCGCGGCCGACGAGATGTTCGCCGCCATGAAGAAGACGGCGATGAGCTCGATCATCTACGAGGTGCTCGACATGGGCACCGGGATCACCAACGCCAGGGGCGAGATCGCCTGCTCCGGCGCCGGCATCCCGGCCTTCGTCGGCGTGCTCGACAAGGCGGTGACGGTGATCGTGGAGAAGTTCAGCGAGCCGGGCGCGGTGGAGCCGGGCGACGTCTTCGTCACCAACGACCCCTATTACGGCGGCGTCACGCACCTCAACGACATCGTTGTGGTGATGCCGGTCTTCGCCGATGGCCGGATCATCGCCTGGACCGCGAACATCGCGCACAACTCGGACGTCGGTGGCATGGCGCCGGGCTCGCTTACCGGCGAGGCGACGGAGATATTCCAGGAAGGGCTGAGACTGCCGGCCATCAAGATGATCTCGAAGGGCGAGCCGATCCGGCCGGTGCTGGAGATCATCAAGGTCAACTCCCGCATGCCCGACGTGCTCGAAGGCGACGTTTGGGCCGCGATTGCCTCGGTCCGCATCGGCACCGCCCGGCTCGCGGAGATCGCCGAGAAGTACGGCGCCGCCACCTTCGAGCATGCGATGACGGCCTTCATGGACTATGGCGAGCGGGTCTCGCGTTCCGCGCTCGCGACGCTGCCGAAGGGCACCTTCGCGCTTGCGGAAGAGCAGGACGACGGCCAGGTCTACAACGTCGAGATCGCCATTCGGGACGAGGAGTTCGTCGTCGATCTCAGGAACAACCCCGACCAGGCGACCAACCCCGTCAACACCAGCCGGGACGGCGTGATGGTGGCGGCACAGATGATCTTCAAGTCGCTGACCGACCCCTACTCGCCGTGCAACGCGGGCTCGTTCCGCCCGATCCGCCTGCTGACGCGCGAGGGCTCGGTGTTTCATGCCGAAGAGCCTGCGCCCATCGGCTTCTATTACGAGATCGACCTGCGCGCCTACGACCTGATGTGGCGCTGCCTCGCCCAGCACATGCCGGAACGCCTGGCGGCGGGGCACTTCGCCTCGGTGTGCGGCACCTTCATCGGCGGCATCCACCCGGACACCGGCCGCCAGTACACGATCATCGAGCCCCAGCTCGGCGGCTGGGGCGGCCGCGAGGGCCGCGACGGCAACAACGCGATGTTCTGCGGCTTCCACGGCGAGACCTTCAACTGCCCGGCCGAGGTCAACGAGGCCCGCAACGGGCTCTACGTCGACCAGATGGCGCTCAACCTGGAGCCCGGCGGCGAGGGCGAGTTCACCGGCGGGCGCGGCATCGTCATGGACTACCGCGTGCGCGCCGACGACGGGTTCTTGACGGTCGGCTACACGCGCTCGAAGTTCCCCGCATGGGCGCTCGACGGCGGCAACGAAGGCTCGCCCAACTACGTCGAGTTCATCCCGAACGAGGGCGAGCGGCAGCGCTTCGCCTTCGTATCGGGCCTCAAGACGCAGCGGGACGACGTAATCCGCGTGGTGACCGGCAACGGCGGCGGCTTCGGCGATCCGAAGCAGCGCGATCCCACGCGCGTGCGCCGCGATGTGCGGAACGGCCTCATCAGCGCCGAGCGTGCGCGCGAGGTCTACGGCGTGACCATCGAATAGGACGAGACAGTGGATTCGGACAACGGGAGGATCGCATGAAGGCCAACGCCCCCCTCAAGCTGATGTATCTCAACCCGGTCGGCACCGATGCCTACGATGCCGTCTTCGCCGACATGGCGCGCTCCTACAAGCAGCCAGGCACGGAGGTGCACATCACGTGCCTTGCGGACCCGGGCGGCGGCTTCACCCACATCGAGTACCGCTCTTACGAGACCATCGTCTCGCGCGGCATCATCCAGGCGACGCGGCAGGCGGCGCGCGAGGGCTTCGACGCGCTCGCCATCGGCTGCTTCTACGACACCGGGCTGCACGATGCCCGCGAGATTTCGGGCGAGATGATCGTGACCGCTCCCTGCCTCGCCTCCTGCGAGATCGCGGCGAGCCTCGCCAACCGCTTCGGCATCATCGTGGGCCGCCGCAAGTGGGTGAACCAGATGAACGCGGTCGCGCGTGAGCACGGCTACGGCGAGCGCCTCAGTGGCTTCTACCACGTCGAGCTCGGGGTCAACGACTTCCAGACCGATCATGCCGAGACCGAGCGCCGGCTGGTCGCGGCGGGGCGCAAGGCGGTGGAGGAAGACTACGCCGAAGCGCTGATCCTCGGCTGCACGCTGGAGATCGGCTTCTACCGCGAGGTCGAGAAGGCCGTCGGCGTGCCCGTGATCGACCCCTCCATCGCGGCTATGAAGCGCGCCGAGTACGCCGCGAACCTCAAGCGCCAGTGCGGCTGGGTGCCGAGCCGCATGTGGTCCTGCGAGCCGCCGCCGGAGGAGGAAATCGCGCTGTTCGGCGGCTTCGACAACGGCGATGCCTTCGCCCAGCGCCTGGTCGTCGAGGCCGAGTGACGAC
>JAPPNV010000313.1 GCA_028818565.1 Rhodospirillales bacterium
GCCTTCTCTCGGTGCGGATATTCATCAACGTGCTGGAGCACTCGTCGATCCTCGGCATTCTGGTGATCGGCATGATTTTTTGCCTGCTCGCCGGCCGCTTCGACCTGTCCTCGGAATCGACGCTCGGTTTCACCGCGCTCGTGGGCGCATGGATGGTGTCGACCAACCCGTTCTTCGGCTCGGGCTGGCAGCTGCCGCCGGCCCTGGTCATCGTCCTCATGCTGGCGATGGGAGCGGGGGTCGGGTGCCTCAACAGTTTCTTCATCATCAAGCTCCGCGTGAACGCCTTCATCGTGACGCTCGCCATGCTGCTGGCGCTCCGGGGCTTCACCTACGTCTTCACCAATGCCAACACGATGTACGATCTGCCGGGTTCGTTCACCGCGCTCGGTGGCTACAGCATCGGCGGTCTCGTGCCGGTGTCGGTGATCCTGTTCCTCAGCCTGTTCGTCGTCAGCCAGTTCGTCCTCAGCTACACCAGCTTCGGCCGCGATCTCTACGCGATCGGCGGCAACCGCGAGGCGGCATTCGCCGCCGGCATCCGGGTCGATCGGCGAACGCTAACCGCATTCATCCTTTCCGGTATGCTGGGCGCGCTGGCGGCATGGGTGCTGGCCGGGCGGCTGCAGGCGGTAACCATCAATCTCGGGCAGGGCATGGTGTTCGAGGTGTTCGCCGCCGCGGTAATCGGCGGGGTGAGCCTTGCCGGCGGCAAGGGCACCATGATGGGGCCGCTCGGCGGGGTATTGCTATTGGGCGTGATCACGACCGGGCTCAGCGTCATGCCGATCTCCAGCTTCTGGGTCGATGCGGTGCGCGGGGTCCTGATCCTGGCCGCCGTCGTGCTGTGGCGCGTAACCGAGATATTCGAAGAACGATGGCGGACCAGTACAACGTGACCCCGACCGCCGGTGCCGAGGGGGCTCTGCTCAAGGTGCGCGGGCTCTCCAAGCGCTTCGACCATGTCGTGGCGCTCGATGGCGTGAGCTTCGAGGCGCATGGCAACGAGGTGCTGGGCCTGGTCGGCGACAACGGCGCGGGCAAGTCGACGCTGATCAAGCTGGTCTCAGGCGTCCACCACCCCAATGCGGGCGAGATCGTCTTCGCCGACCAAGAGGTGGCCTTCGCGACACCACGGGACTCGCGCGAGCGCGGCATCGAGGTCATCTACCAGGACATGGCGCTGGTGGACGAGCTCGAGGTTTGGGAGAACGTCTTCCTCGGCCGTCTGCTCCGCACGCAGATCAGGACCATCGACCGGCGGCGCATGATCGCCGAAGCGGCGGAATTACTGGAGAGCCTCGGCCTTGGCTCGCTCTCCCCGACCGCTCAGGTCGGCTACCTCTCTGGCGGGCAGAAGAAGGCGGTCGCCATCAGCCGCGCACTCTATTGGGACGCACGGCTCATCTTCATGGACGAACCCACCGCTGCGCTCGCGGTGGTCGAGATCGGCAAGGTGCTCGAGCTGATCGGCCGCCTGCGCGAGACCGGCGTTGCCGTGGTGTTCGTGAGTCATAATCTGCAGGAGATTTTCTCGACGGCAGACCGCATCATGGTGCTGCACCGGGGGCAGCTCGCCGGCATCCGGCAGACCGGAGAGACCAATCAGGACGAGATCATCAAGCTCATGATGGGCGTCCGCTGAAGACGGCGCCCGTTGCAGAGCGGGAGGGAGCGCAGTGACGATCAGTGCGGAGCAGTTGGCGCAATACGAGCGCGACGGATTCCTCATTCTCGAGGAGATGTTCTCGGACGATGACCTCCAGCCGGTGATCGACGAGATCGCCGGGGCTGTCGAATCCCTCGCTCGACGGCTCTTCGAGGCAGGCCGGATCAGGAGCGCTTTTTCGGATGAGAGCTTCTACACCCGCATGGCCAGGGTCGCCGCCGAGTACGACGAAGCACCCGGCCTCATGCAGATCTCCACGCCCATGGGGCCGGCGCTCGCGGCGCTCTGGTCGTCGGACCGCCTGCTCGGCGTCGTGGCCTCGATCATCGGCCCCGATATCGAGGGAGGGGCGATCTGGAACGTGCGCCCCAAGGTCCCTGAGAACGTGCTGATGACGGTGCCGTGGCACCAGGATTCCGGCTACCTCGCGCCCGACGGCCAGGGCACGGCGCAGCCCGCCTGCTGGATACCCCTGCTCGACGTGGGCGAGGAGAACGGCTGCCTGCAGGTCGTGCGCGGCGGCCACCGGCCGAGCGGCAACGCCCGCCACAAGGTCGAGAAGGTGATCGGCGATCCGCGCTCCTGGTATCTTTACATCGACGAAGACGACCTGCCGCCCGGCGACGTGGTGACCTGCGCGATGCGCAAGGGATCGGTGCTCTTCATCCACGAGAACATGCCGCATCGCGGGCTCTGGAACCGTTCGAACCAGGTGCGCTGGGCGATCGACGTGCGCTGGCAGCGCCCGAGCGACCCGACGGGGCTCGAGGGCGTGCTGATCCGCGGGCCCCGGATGCGCAAGGGCGATGACCCCGGCTTCCGCCCCGACATGATGGCGTGGGCACGGGAGGAGCGGGAGAAGTACGACGCCTGGGTCAATCGAGGCGACGGCGACCCGCTCGACCCCGCGATCGACGGCTCCTGGTACTTCTCCCGCTGGGACCCGGCGTTCAGCGCGGATGACGCAGCGCAGGCGGAAGAGGCGCGTTAACGCTTCAGGCCGGCCAGGTCCCAGCCCACCTGGTTGTACATGTCGGGCGCGTTCCAGAGGCCGCGCAGATACTTGATCTTGCCGTCTTCGACGAAACAGATCTGGGAGAACTGGCAGTCGAAGCGCTGGCCCGTGCCCGCGAGGCCGAAGTAGTCCTTGGTGATGGTGCCGCTCATCCAGCCCATGTCGCAGACGACATTGCCCTGGACACAGAACGCCTCGATGTAGAGCGAGAGGTCGGGCACCGCGTCGAGCCAGCCCGCGCCGAACTTCCGGATCGCGTCATGGCCCACCGCCGGTGGCAGGGTGATGTCGTGATAGACCCCGTCCTCGGCCATAACGGCCACCACTTCGTCGATGTTCTGGCTCGACCAGCCCCGGCACTGCCGGACGAGGAGCGCGAGATTGGCCCGCTCGCTCTCGCTCATGTCGCCGAGGCTTTCGACCGGCTCGTCGGCCAGGTTGCGCTCGCTCATCAGCCACTCGCGTGTGCCCATCCGTTGCTCCTCTTTCCCTGTTTGTGTCAGCCCTTTGCGCCGGGTGCGAGCTGCGGACCGCCAGGATCCGTCCGCCTCGACCACTGGATGATCGTCTCGATCATCTTGGACTTCGCCTGAGCGTAGGCGTTCATGTCCTGCCAGTGCTGCGCGGCAAGGTTCTGCTTGAGCGCCTGGTATCGCGCGCGCAGGAACGGGGCGGCACGCAGCGCGTCCCGCAGGCGCAAATAGCGCTCGATCTCCGGCGAGCCGACGGAGAGGACATGGACATGCACGTCGCGCTCCGGCGTGCGGAACATCCTGTGCTCCTCGAAGTCTGGCTCGCGCACGCGAAGCGCGTAGCCCGCGCGCTCCATCGCGGGCAGATAGGAGTCTTCGTCGGCTGAATCGGCGACCACCAGCAAGATGTCGACGATCGGCTTCGCGGCGAGGCCGGGCACGGCGGTGGAGCCGATATGGTCGATCCCCACCGCCTCCGCGCCCAGCGCCGCGGCAATGCGCTCGCGATGCCGGCCGAACGCCTTGGTCCATTCCTGGCGGTACGGCACGACGATGATAGCAGGCGCCTCGACCCCGCCGATCAGTTCGGCCTCCGGCGCCGGCTCCTGGCCCACGCACTCCTTGTCTTCCGGCACCCGCTGCTCCCCCGACTCTGGACGGACGATGCACCAATAGCACAGCCGCCCCCGTCTCTTCCCGTTGCTGACAGCGGAGAGGACCGGCCGCCAGACCGTCGGTAGCACACGACCACGCGCCTGGAGGTGCGAAGCTCGCGGAGCGAGCGCCCGGCGCTTGAGGGATATGATTAATCACTACGCCAGCGCATAATGTCGCCGTGATGGCTTTGGCGACGGCAGATCGACACAGGCGTGGGGGCGTAAGTCGCCGCAGGCTCCTGATTGGGACGGCAGCGGTGCTCGGCGTCGGGCTCGTCGCTGCGCACGCGGACACCTGCTACGCGCTGGCCGCCGAGGCCTACCAGAGCGTTACCGATTCCTACCTCGTCATGTGGATCGAGCGGGCGGGCGCCGCGCTCGGTTGCTTCTGACGCGCAGGCTCGCCGGGGCCGCCGGGCGCCGGAGGGACCATGCCGAAGTTTGCCGCCAATCTCAGCTTCCTCTTCCAGGAGCTCGACTTTCTCGACCGCTTCGAGGCGGCGCAGCGCGCGGGCTTCAAGGCGGTCGAATACCTGTTTCCTTACGATCTCGCGCCGCCGGGGGAGATCGCGGCCCGCCTCAACGACAACGGGCTCGCCCAGGCGCTCTTCAACCTCTCACCGGGGAATTGGGAAGCCGGGGAGCGGGGCATTACCGCGTTGCCGGGCAGGCAGGACGACTTCCGCCGTTCGGTCGACGACGCGCTCCGCTACGCCGATGCCACCGGTTGCCGTCAGCTTCATGTGTTGGCCGCCATCGTGCCCGACGGCGCCGATCCA
>JAPPNV010000115.1 GCA_028818565.1 Rhodospirillales bacterium
GGGACGGGAAGAGCTGCAACGGGGTGCCGTTTTGATGCAGGCTTCGGGATTCGGGAGCGGCTCGGGTAGGCTGCGGCGCGAATACCGTAGGGGTTCCGGCTGCGGCTTGTCGGCGGCACGGAGCCGATTGGCGGGTCGTGTGCGATGACCGCATCGACCGATCTACTGCTCGAATACCTGCCTATCGTCATCTTTCTCGGCATTGCCGGCGTGATGGCGATTGCCGCCATCGCGGGCTCCTACGTGCTCGCGCCGCAACGGCCCGACAGGGACAAGATCGCCGCATACGAGTGCGGCTTCGACGCTTTCGAGGATGCCCGAGGCCGCTTCGACGTGCGCTTCTATCTCGTGGCGATCCTCTTCATCATCTTCGACCTCGAGGTCGCCTTTCTCTTTCCGTGGGCGGTCTCGTTCAGCGAGATCGGGCTTTACGGCTTCTGGTCGATGATCGTCTTCCTCGGGCTGCTGACCATCGGCTTCGTTTACGAGTGGAAGAAGGGCGCGCTCGAATGGGAGTAAGCACGACCACCGTCGGCCTGCCGGGCAAGCCGCTGCCGGAAGGCCCCGCACAGGATCAGGCTCTCGCGCTGGTCAGCGACGAGTTGAATGACAAGGGCTTCGTCGTCGCCCAGCTCGACAGCGTCATCAATTGGGCGCGTACCGGCTCGCTCTGGCCGATGACCTTCGGTCTCGCCTGCTGCGCGGTCGAGTTCATGCAGACCATCGCGTCCCGTTACGATATCGACCGCATCGGCATGGTGCCGCGCGCGAGCCCGCGTCAGTCGGACGTGATGATCGTCGCCGGCACCCTCTGTAACAAGATGGCACCCGCGTTCCGGCGGGTCTACGACCAGATGCCGGAGCCCCGCTACGTCATCTCGATGGGAAGCTGCGCCAACGGCGGCGGCTACTATCACTACTCCTATTCGGTGGTGCGCGGCTGCGACCGTGTCGTCCCGGTGGATGTCTATGTCCCCGGCTGCCCGCCGACGGCCGAAGCGCTGCTTTACGGCATCATGCAATTGCAGCGGAAGATCCGGCGTACGGGGACCATCGCGCGCTAACGCGCGGCGAAAGCGGGCGAGGGTATGGACACGGCCGGCCTACGCGACCTCGGCGAGCACGTCGCGACGAGTCTCAGCGACTACGTGTTCGCGGCCGACGTCTCCCGCGACGAGCTCACCGTGGACGCTCGCGCGGACCAGGTGGTGCGTGTCCTGAAGTTTCTGAGGGACGATCCGCGCTGTCGTTTCGAGCAGCTTACCGATCTCTGCGGCGTCGATTACCCGGAGCGCGACCCGCGTTTCGATGTCGTCTATCACTTGCTCAGCCTGAGCCATAATCAACGGCTGCGCCTCAAGATCGGCGTCAATGAGGACCAGCCGGTGCCCTCGGCGACGGGGGTCTACGCCTCCGCCGGATGGTGGGAGCGCGAGACCTGGGACCTCTACGGCATTTACTTCGCCGGCAATCCGGATCTGCGCAGGCTGCTCACCGACTATGGCTTCGACGGCCACCCACTGCGCAAGGATTTTCCGCTCACCGGCTATGTCGAGCTGCGGTACGACTCGGAGCAGAAGCGGGTGGTGTACGAGCCTGTGAAGCTCACCCAGGAGTTCCGCCGCTTCGACTTCCTGAGCCCCTGGGAAGGCGCGGCCCACCCGCTGCCGGGCGACGAAAAGGCCGGTGAAGCCGGCGAGGACGGGCGCTGACCATGAGCGAGCGCCAGATCCGCAACATGACCGTGAACTTCGGGCCGCAGCATCCGGCGGCGCACGGCGTGCTGCGCCTGGTGCTGGAGATGGACGGCGAGGTGGTCGAGCGCGCCGACCCTCACATCGGGCTGCTCCATCGCGGCACCGAGAAGCTGATCGAGTACAAGACCTACCTGCAGGCGGTGCCCTACTTCGACCGGCTCGACTATGTCGCGCCGATGAACCAGGAGCACGCCTACGCGCTCGCCGTCGAGGCCCTGCTCGGAATCGAAATTCCCGAGCGCGCGCAGTACATCCGGGTGCTCTACAGCGAGATTTCGCGCATCGCCAACCATCTGATGAACATCTGCACCATGGCGCTCGACGTCGGCGCGATGACCCCGTTCTTCTGGGGCTTCGAGGAGCGCGAGCTCACCATGGAGTTCTACGAGCGGGCCTCGGGCTCGCGCCTCCATGCCGCCTACTTCCGCCCGGGCGGCGTCGCCTACGATCTCGCCCCGGATCTGCTCTCGGACATCGGTGCGTGGAACGAGAAATTCCCCAAGGTCATCGACGACATCGAGAACGTGCTGACGGAGAACCGCATCTTCAAGCAGCGCACGGTCGATATCGGCATTCTGAGCGCGCAAGAGTGCTTCGACTGGGGATTGACCGGGCCGGTGCTGCGCGCCTCGGGAGTGTCCTGGGACCTGCGCCGCAACCAGCCCTACGAGGTCTACAACGAACTCGATTTCGGGGTGCCCATCGGTTCCAACGGCGATTGCTACGAGCGCTATCTCGTCCGCATGGAGGAGATGAGGCAATGCGTGAAGATAATCGCGCAATGTCTTGAAAAGATACCGGAAGGCCCGGTCAAAATTCAGGACAACAAGATCACGCCTCCGTCCAGGGCCGTGATGAAGGAGTCGATGGAAGCGCTGATCCATCACTTCAAGCTCTATACCGAGGGCTACCACGTGCCGGCGGGCGAGGCCTACCGCTCTGTGGAGGCGCCGAAGGGCGAGTTCGGGGTCTATCTCGTCGCCGACGGCACCAACCGGCCCTACCGCTGCAAGATCCGGGCGCCGGGTTTCGCGCACCTGCAGGTGCTCGACCACATGAGCAAGGGCCACATGCTGGCGGACACGGTGGCCAACCTGGCGAGCATGGACATCGTGTTCGGGGAGATCGACCGGTGAAGGGCGAAGCCGGCAACGGCGTCGAGGCCTTCGCCTTCACGCCCGAGAACCGGGCCAAGGCGGACGCCGTCATCGCCAAGTACCCGGCAGGCTGTCAGGCCAGCGCGGTGCTGCCGCTGCTCGACATCGCGCAACGCCAAAACGGCGGCTGGATTTCCCAGGCGGTTATGGAGCACGTCGCCGAGCTGCTCGACATGGCGTCGATCCGGGTCTACGAGGTCGCGACCTTCTACACGATGCTGAACCTGGAGCCGGTCGGCCGCTATCACGTCCAGCTCTGCCGCACGACGCCGTGCTGGCTGCGGGGCTCCGATGCGCTGCGCGATGCCTGCCGCGACGAGCTCGGCATCGGCCTGGGCGGCACCACGGAAGACGGACTCTTCACGCTGACCGAGGTCGAGTGCCTCGGCGCCTGTGTCAACGCGCCGATGGTGCAGATCAACGATCACTTCTACGAGGATCTCGACCCCGCTCGCATGAAAGAGATCCTGCGCGCGTTCAGGGCCGGGAGCCCACCCGAGCAGGGCCCGCAGACCGGCCGCCAGACCTCGGCACCCGCCTCCGGCATGACCACACTGACCGAGCTTTGAGCATGCTCAGCGATTCCGACCGCATCTTCACCAACCTCTATGGTGCCCAGGACTGGCGCCTCGCCGGCGCCCGCGCACGCGGCGACTGGGACGGAACGGCGGCGCTGATCGCCAGGGGCCACGACTGGATCATCGATCAGGTCAAGGAATCGGGGCTGCGGGGGCGTGGGGGCGCCGGCTTCCCGACCGGGTTGAAATGGTCCTTCATGCCGAAGGAGGAGGCCCCCGGCCGTCCGCACTACCTCGTGGTCAACGCCGACGAGAGCGAGCCCGGCACCTGCAAGGACCGGGACATGATGCGCCACGATCCCCATAAGCTGATCGAGGGCTGCCTGATCTCAGGCTTCGCCATGCGGGCGCACGCCGCCTACATCTACATTCGCGGCGAGTTCTACGACGAGGCGGTCGCTCTCCAGGCGGCGATCGACGAGGCCTACGACGCGGGCCTCATCGGCAAGAACCCGTGCGGCACCGACTGGCCCTTCGATGTTTATCTGCACCGTGGCGCTGGCGCCTACATCTGCGGTGAGGAGACCGGGCTGCTCGAGAGCCTGGAGGGCAAGCCGGGCAGGCCCCGTCTCAAGCCGCCCTTTCCGGCGGCGGTCGGGCTCTACGGCTGCCCGTCGACGGTCAACAACGTCGAAACGATCGCGGTCGTGCCGACCATACTCCGGCGCGGCGCCGAGTGGTTCGCCGGTATCGGCCGGCCCAAGAACACCGGCACCAAGGTCTTTTGCATCTCCGGCCACGTCAATCAGCCGTGCAACGTGGAAGAGGAGATGGGCATCCCCATGCGCGAGCTGATCGAGAAGCACGCGGGCGGGGTGTGCGGCGGCTGGGACAACCTGCAGGCGGTGATACCCGGCGGCGCCTCGGTGCCGCTGCTGCCTAAGTCGATCTGCGACGACGTGCTGATGGACTTCGATTCGCTGATGGCCGAAAAATCCGGGCTCGGCACGGCGGCGGTGATCGTGATGGACAAGTCGGCCGACGTGGTCGAGGCCATCGCCCGGCTCTCCCACTTCTACATGCACGAGAGCTGCGGCCAGTGCACGCCCTGCCGCGAGGGCACCGGCTGGGTCTATCGCGTGATGCTGCGCCTGATCAG
>JAPPNV010000291.1 GCA_028818565.1 Rhodospirillales bacterium
CGACATTGCGCCTCAGGCGCCGGTGCATGTGCTGGTGATCCCGAAGGGCGCTTACGTTTCGCTCGACGATTTCACGCAGAAGGCCTCGGCCGAGGAGGTCGGGCGCTTCTTCAAGACGGTGGGCGAGATCGCCCGCTCGCTGGGGCTCGAGCAGGAGGGCTTCCGCACCATCGCCAACACCGGCTTGAACGGCGGCCAGGAAGTGCCGCACTTCCACGTTCACCTCTGCGGTGGCCGACGCCTCGGGCGCATGATCGCCAAGGACTGATCGCGGCTGCGCCCGGCCTTCTCGCTCGGCGCCTCCAGTTATCCGTAAGGGCCGATGCGGCGGTAGGAGAGCGCTTCGGCGATGTGCCGGCGCGCGACTGCCTCTGCACCGGCCAGATCCGCAATCGTGCGCGCGACCTTCAGCACGCGGTGATGTCCGCGGGCCGAGAGCCTGAGCCGGTCGGTCGCCTCGGCGAGCAGGTCCCGTCCGCCCTCATCCGGCGTCGCGATTCGGGTGAGTAATTCGCCTTCGGCCTCCGCATTGGTGCGGACGTCGGGCGGCGCGTCCAAGGCGCGGAAGCGCGCCCGCTGGGCCGCGCGGGCGGCCGCGACCCGTTCTGCGACCTCGGACGAACCCTCGGCAGGCGGCGGCAGCGTCAGGTCGGCGGCGGAAAGCTCCGGCACATCGACGTGGAGGTCGATCCGGTCGTAGAGCGGGCCCGAGATGCGCGTCTGGTAGTCCTGCGCGCAACGGGGCGCGCGGGTGCAGGCGCGCGCGGGGTCGGAGAGGTAGCCGCAGCGGCACGGGTTCATCGCGGCGACCAGCTGGAAGCGCGCTGGATAGCGCACGTGGGCGTTGGCGCGGGCCACCGCCACGGCGCCGCTTTCGATGGGCTGGCGCAGCGCGTCGAGCACGGGGCGGGGAAACTCGGGCAGCTCGTCCAGGAACAGAACGCCGAGGTGGGCGAGCGAGACCTCACCGGGGCTGGCGCGGACGCCACCGCCCACCATCGCGGCCATCGAGGCCGAGTGGTGCGGATCCCGAAAGGGCCGGCTGCGGGTCAGCCCGTTGTCCCCGAGCAGGCCCGCGACCGAAGCGATCATGCTCACGCTCAACGCCTCTTCGGGCGCGAGCGGCGGCAGGATGCCGGGCAGGCGCGAGGCCAGCATCGACTTGCCGGTGCCCGGCGGGCCGATCATGAGCAGGTTGTGACCGCCTGCGGCGGCAACCTCGATGGCGCGCTTGGCCGTCTCCTGCCCCTTGATGTCGCGGAGGTCGGAATAGCGAGGGGGCGCGGCGAGTGCCGCCGCCTTGGGCGGCGCCTGAAGCTGCGTTCCCTTGAAGTGGTTGATGAGAGCCAGCAGGTCGGTGGGCGCCACGACCTCGCCGCCGCCGGCCCAGGCGGCCTCCGCGCCGTTGGCCGCCGGGCAGATCAGGCCGCGCTCGCGGGCGTTTGCGCCGATGGCCGCGGGCAGGACGCCGGCCACCGGGAACAGCGCGCCGTCGAGACCGAGCTCGCCGAGCGCGACATAGGTGGCGAGATCGTCCACCGACAGCACCTCCATCGCCACCAGCAGCCCGAGCGCGATCGGCAGGTCGAAGTGGCTGCCCTCCTTCTGCATGTCTGCCGGCGCCAGGTTCACCGTAATCCGCTTCGCCGGCAGCGCGAGCCCGAGACCGGCGAGCGCGCCGCGTACCCGCTCACGGCTCTCCGCCACCGCCTTGTCGGGGAGGCCCACCACCATGAACGCGGGCATTCCCCCGCCGATGTGCACCTGCACGTCGACCGGCAACGCCTCGATGCCCTGGAAGGCGACGGTCTCGACGTGGGCAACCATGCGGCGACTCTGGACTGACTCACCCGCTCGATGACTGGCGGGCAAACGTGCTCGACCGGTTTCATATCAGAATCGGTATGATCGCGCAGCCGCCATGATGTCCAGCAAAGTTCGACGCTGGCCCGGCGGTGGGGCGGGGGCTATGCTCGCGCCATGCCCGGACCCGTCGAACGCTGGGGCGCAAGCACCGATCTCGCCGTGCTGGATCGTCTGGTACCGGTGCACGGTCATTCGCTCATCGACGTCGGCTGCGGCGGCGGCGCGCTGGCCCGGTCGCTCGCCGAGCGCGGCGCCACGGTGCTCGGCGTGGAGCCGGACCCGGTTCAGGCGGAGCGCAATCGCGAGGCCCCCGAGATCCCCGGTGTGACCTTCGTCGAGGGGCGGGGCGAATCGCTTCCGGCAGGCGACGCTTCGGTTGACGGGGTGATCTTCGGTCGCTCCCTGCATCACGTGCCGGACAACGCCATGCGGCCAGCGCTAACCGAGGCGCGCCGCGTGCTCGCGCCGGGCGGATTCGTCTACGTGATGGAGCCGGTGATGGAAGGGCCGTTCTCGGCGGTCATCAAACCCTTCCACGACGAGACAGAGGTCCGCGCCCGGGCGCGCCGGGCGGTGTGCGACTCTGTGCCCCTCTTCGCCCGCGCGCGGGAGGTCTACTACGACATCGAGCGGCGCTTCGAGAGCCACGAGGAGTTCGTCGAGCTCTTCTCCGGCCTCACCTACAACAGCTACGGCGCCGATGCGGTGCGGAGCGAGACCGTGAGGCGCCTCTTCGAGGCCGGCCGCACGGACGCCGGCGATTACGCCTTCGTGCAACCGATGCGGGTCGATCTGCTCTTCGCTCACTCCGAATGAGCGACGCCGGCGCTCTCGCGCTCATTTCCGTTGCCGAGATGTATGCGGCAGACGCGGCGGCGGCCCGTGCCGGCACGCCGGGTCTCACGCTGATGGAGAACGCCGGCCGGGCGGTGGCGGACGCCATCGTGCGGCGCTGGGCGTCCCGACCTGTCTCCGTGCTCTGCGGCCCCGGCAACAACGGCGGCGACGGATTCGTCGTCGCACGGCTGCTGGCGGAGGCCGGCTGGCCGGTGCGGCTCGGGCTTCTGGGCGCCCGCGAACGCCTCAAGGGCGATGCCGCGGCCATGGCCGCGCGTTGGGAGCACCCGGTCGAGCCGCTCGATCCGGCGTTGCTCGATGGCGAGCCGCTGGTGGTCGATGCGCTGTTCGGCGCCGGGCTGGCGCGGCCTCTGGAGGGGGTAGCGCTGGCGCTCGCCGAGGCATGCGCCGTGCGCGGCCTGCCTTGCGTCGCGGTGGATATGCCGAGTGGCGTCCACGGCGACACCGGCGACGTGCTGGGCGGCGCCTTTGAGGCGACGCTGACCGTGACCTTCGGCCGGCGCAAGTACGGGCACCTGCTGTTGCCGGGGCGCGAGCGTGCCGGCGAGGCGGTGGTCGCCGACATCGGCATTCCGGAGGCGGCGATCGACAAGCTGGCGCTCCGGGTGCACGAGAACGCGCCGGCGCTCTGGCAGGGGCTGCTGCCTGGCCCCGGAGCGGCCGATCACAAGTACAGCCGCGGCCATGCGCTCGTGGTCGGCGGCGATGGCGCGCATTCCGGCGCGGCCAGGCTCGCGGCCCGCGCGGCGCTCCGCATCGGCGCCGGGCTGGTCACGGTTCACGCACCCGAAGCCGCGTTGCCCGTCTATGCCGCTCAGTTGACCGCCGTCATGGTGGCGTCCCTGGACGACCTTGGGACGGCACTCGCCGACGAGCGCCGGAACGCGCTGCTGATCGGGCCCGGCTGCGGCGTGAGCCCCGCGACCCGGGCGCGGACGCTTCATGCGCTCGGCGCGGGGAAGCGCTGCGTGCTGGATGCCGATGCGCTCACCGCGTTTCAGGACGAGCCGGGTGCGCTCTTCACGGCGCTCGGGCCCGATGCGGTGCTGACCCCCCACGAGGGCGAGTACCGGCGTCTCTTCGCCCACGGGGGCGACAAGCTCTCCCGCGCCCGCGCGGCGGCGGCGGAATGCGGGGCCGTGGTAGTGCTGAAGGGCGCGGATACCGTGATTGCCGCTCCCGACGGCCGCGCGGCGATCAATGCCAATGCGCCGCCGACCCTGGCGACGGCGGGCTCGGGCGACATGCTGGCCGGATTTATCCTCGGCCTGCTGGCGCAGGGGATACCGGCATTCGAGGCGGCGGCGGCGGGTGTATGGCTGCACGGTGCCGCAGCCACGGCATTCGGCCCCGGTTTGATCGCCGAGGACCTGAGCGAATCACTGCCGGGCGTGCTCCGAAACCTGGCACTGTGAGCAGATGACGATTCCAGGGGTACAGGAGCGGGCGAGGCCGGCAGCACATACCATGCCCTTTATTGGAGATTAATCACCTGATGTCACTGAGTTAGGAGGGAAAGGCGGAGCCAGGGCGGTATCCATTCACGCGAACAATTGACAGCGCCAATGAACGTGGTCATGGTTTCACGAAAGCGTGATCGAAGGACAGGGATGCGACTATGCGGCAGGAGTGCAGAAGTACACGCGGAATAGTACCGAAGCTTACTTTCGCAGGCCTTTCGCCCTTCAGATTCGCCGGCAGATCCCGCTGGAGGACCGTCGGACTGGTCCTCATGTTCACGGTCTCGCTGGTGTTTGTGGTGCCGCAGGCCTACGCCGCGGTGACCGCCGAGACGCAATTCATCCTCAACAGCTTCTCGTTCCTCATCTGGGGCGCGCTGGTGATGTGGATGTGCGCCGGCTTCACC
>JAPPNV010000070.1 GCA_028818565.1 Rhodospirillales bacterium
CGCACCAGTCGCGGCGCGCGTCCTCCAGCAGCTTGTCGGACTGCGAGAGCCAGAGGGCGCGCCTGCGGCCCCTCAGCCACTGGTCGAGGATTATCGCGGCAACCTGCCGGCCCTTGCCGCAGCCGGTGCCGTCGCCCAGCATCCAGCCGCGTCGGAAGCGGACCGGATCGGACAGCGGCTCGTCGGCGTCGACGGACTCGCTGTCGTCCTCGAAGGCCGGAGCGTCGTCGTCGCCGTCTGTGTCGACACGCTGGATGGTCTCCCAGCCGGCGCCGATGCGGTATTCGGCAGCGAGATGGCGCTCGTGCGCCTGGCCGGCGAGGATGACGCTCTCGAGCTGGGCGTCGGACAGCAGGCCCTCGGTGATCACCTTCTCTGGCAGCATGGGGCGGTAGGACGGCATGGGGTGCGAGACCGCCGCCATGGCGCCGGACTGCACCAGCGGAGTCGGGTGCTCGACCGCCCCCGGCACGTGGATGCTGGATGCCCGCCATCGTGCGTAGGGTCCGGAGGGCTGCGTGTCCTTGGCGGGACCGCCGCCGGCCGGCACCGCCTCGTAGGCGAGCTCGGCGACCGGGCCCCAGTCGTGTGGTTCCGGCCGATGCGCGGCGGTGCGGGTGCGCCTGGCCCGCCTGGGCGTAGGCGCCGGCGCCTGGCCGAACAGGTCCGCGCCCGGCACGGGCTCGACACTCGTGCCGGAGATGGGACGCCGCGCCGGCACGGTCGAGGTGACGACGTCGAGCAGGTGGCCGGCGTCGGGCACGGGGTGGCCGGCGTAGACCCGGGCGTGCTTCTCTCCTCCCCTGTCGAGGACGGTGAGGCGGGTGTCGAAGCTGGTGCCGCGCCGCACATAGGCGCGGCCGTCGATGGCCGCGGTAAACGCGACCTGCGCGGGCGGGTCGAGCGAGGCGAAGGCGTCCAGCCACGCAGCATCGCCGGGGACGCAATGCGCCGAAGAAATCGCCACCAGGCGCCCGCCGGGCGGGAGCATCGAGAAGGCCGAGCGGATGTGATGTAGATCCGCGTGATGGCGGATGCGCTCGACCCCGGGGCTCGCCGAGAAGGGCGGGTTCATCAGCACCACGGTGGGGCGCAGCTCGGGGAGTCGGTCCCTGATGGACTCGGCGTTGTGGCGGGTGACGGTGCTTCCCGGAAACAGGCCGGCGAGGAGGCCGGCGCGGGCGGCGGCGAGCTCGTTGAGGTGCAGCGCGCCGGTGTCCTTGCCGAGCGCGAGCTGCGCCATCACCGCCAGCATGCCGGTGCCGGCCGAGGGTTCGAGCACCACGTCGCCGGGGCGGATCATGGCGGCCTGCAGCACTGCGTAGGCGAGCGGCAGGGGCGTCGAGAACTGCTGATACCTGAGTTGGTCTTCGGAGCGCCGCGTGTGGGAGGGCTCGAGGCCCGCGAGGGTCTCCAGCATGCGCAGCATGGCGGCGGGGCCGCCCGGACCGGCGCCGGCCTCGCGGCGCATGGCGCGGCCGTAGCGCTGGAGGAAAAGCACCAGCGCCGCCTCGGCCGCCTCGTAGGCGTCCTTCCAGACCCAGGCGCCGTCCGCGTCGGAGGCGCCGAAGGCCCCCGTCATCGCCTCGCGCAACGTGCGGGCATCGAGCGCCCGGCCGGCTTCGAGGACCGGCAGCAGGGTGCGGGCCGCGGTCAGCAGCGCGGCGGGCGCGGACCGGGGCTCGGACTGTGGGGCAGCGGGTTCGGCGGTCGCGGGCGCAGGGACGGCGACAGGCGGGCGCGCGGGCGCGGCCGTCGCCGGGTGGGCGTCGAGCATGGCAGGCTCCGATGACGAGGGTGCGGGAAGGGCCGCAGCGGCTGGGCGCGGGGCACTGCCCCCCACGCCGCTCCGTCCGGCCTGTCCCACCGCCGCCACCCGTCCTCGTGGTGGCGAAGCGCGCGGCGGCGGTCAGGCCGCGTGGCCGGTCAGAGGCGGGAATTCCAGTGCCGTACGGCGGACGCCGCGAGAGCGGATCCGGGCTCCGTCAGCATCGCGGTCTCCGGGCTGGAAGGGCGTGGGCGTCGGGTGCGCGGCGCGTCCTACCGCGCCGCAGCTCCGGCCCGCTCGGCGCCGACTGGCTGGGCTCCGGGCGCCGAGAGGCGCGGAGACGTGGGGAGGAGAAGATCCCGGCCGGCGGGCGGCCGGGGATCAGGCCGGAGCGACGGGCTCGACGCAGCGCGGGTCGTCGTTGGCCGGCCGGTTGACGAGCGTGCTCACCGGATGGGCGGTCATGGCGTCTGCGGGATAGGGCACGAGCGGCACGTCGTCGCCCGCGAGCCAGGGGCCGTAGGCGTCGGGCGGCAGGATGACCGGCATGCGGCCGTGGACCGGCGCCACCGTCTCGTTGGCCGCAGTGGTGAGAATGGTGCAGGTCTCGACGGCGTCGCCGGGTGCACGCTCGGCGAGGGAGCCCGTAAGTGCCGCAGCTTGCGGCACTGTCCAGCGCTCCCAGAGGCCGGCGACGGCGAAGGGTGTGCCGTGAAGGAGGCCGAACAGCCAGGGCTGACGGGTCTTGCCTTCGCGCCGCCACTCATAGAACCCGTCCGCCGGGATAAGGCAGCGCCGCTGGCGGTAGGCCGCGCGGAATGACGGCTTCTGCGCGGCCGTCTCCGAGCGGGCGTTGATGAGGCGGTGGCCGATCGCCGAGTCCCTTGCCCAGGCCGGAATCAGCCCCCAGCGCAGCATGGCAAGGGTGCGTCCGCCGTCGGCGGCACGCACGGCAGCGACGTCCTGGCTTGGGGCGACATTGAAGCGGGGCCTCAGATTGAGCGGCGTGCCGACGAGGTCCATCCGCTCGTGCAACTCTCGCCATGTCATGCGTTGGGTGAAGCGGCCGCACATTCTGAAGACACTACCCGTAGCGGCGGCTGGCTGTCATGTTGTTCTCTAAATGTTCTTATGCAAGACTGGCGCCCATGGACGAGAATTACAACATCCCGGTCGCGCGGGACGCCCTGCTGTTCACCGTCGAGATGGCGTTGTTCAAGGCGCAGCGCTTGTGGCCGAAGAAATACGTGCCGGGCGACCACGACCGCCTGAAGCCGGTGGCGAGAGCGTGGAGCATCTGGAGCTGTGCGCCATGCGCTGCTTCCGGCGCCCCATCACAGCACCCCGGACCCGTTCTTCACGCCACGGCGGAGCGGCGGGTAGGAAAGTGAGGACGGCGCGCCGGACGGATGAAGGGGCCGGGCGCTTCAGAGCAGACCTTTTTCCTTGAAGCTGAAGGCGGCGCCCGACGTGACGACGATGTGGTCGTGGAGATCGACGTCGATCGTCTTGAGGGCGTCGCGGAGTCGGGCCGTCATCTCGACGTCCGCTCTCGACGGAGTCGGATCCGTCGACGGGTGGTTGTGTACCAGCACGAGGCTGGATGCCTGGAGCTCGAGGGCGCGGACGCACACCTGCCGGGGATAGACTGGGGTGTGCTTGACGGTGCCCCTCTGGTGCACCTCGTCGCGGATGAGGGCGTTCTTCGTGTTG
This sequence comes from Rhodospirillales bacterium, assembly GCA_028818565.1. Lineage (GTDB taxonomy): Bacteria > Pseudomonadota > Alphaproteobacteria > UBA828 > UBA828 > WTGU01. The sequence continues at coordinate 3,482 of JAPPNV010000070.1, forward strand.
AGGAAGAGGACGTGCAGCTCTTCCACCTCGCGGTGCGCGGCCAGCGTCCGGCAGTACTCAACGACCTTCTCGTAGGTCGCGAGCTGCGGGTGGAAGGTGTCGGGCAGCGCTGCCTTGGCCATCGCGATGCTCAGCGCCTCGGCGGTCCTGATGGCGGCGATGCCGGCGTCGCCCAGGCCGGCGACCGTGCGCAACGTGTCGGTCCGTGCCGCGAGGACGCGGGCGGGCGTGCCGAAGGTGTCGAGCAGGACCGTTGCGAGTCTCTCGGCTTCGGCGGCGGGGTGCGATCCTGCCAGCAGGAGTTGTAGAAGCTCGCGGTCGTCGACGGCCTCGCGCCCGGCGCGGAGAAGGCGGGCGCGCAGCTCGTGGTGACCGGTGCCGGCGGGGTGCTGCTCTGCGGGGACGGGGAACGGCGCCACGTCGCGGAGGCCGGAGGCGGGTGCATCGGAGAGGCTCATTGCCCGGCCCTCCGGAGCCTGGCCACCAGGGCATCGACCGTGTCGGGGCCGGCGCCGCAGGCTTCGCCCCAGCCGCGCAGGTTGCGCTCGAAGTCCTGCAGCGAGCCCAGATGGGCGTTGAACAGCGGATCGTCGGTGGTGGCGGCAAGAACGGAATTGCCGGAGACGGCGATGCCCGTGATGGCCGGATCGGTCATCGGTTCCATGCCCAGCAGCCAGACGAGAAAGGCCGCGAACATCGGCGACAGGTTCTCGCCGCGGCGCGGGTCCATGGGGTGCCTGGCCGGGGGCGGTGCGGACGGCATGTCGGGGATCGCGAGGGCGGCGCTCGAATGGGGCATGGCACGGCTCCATGGCGGGGAATGGAAACGCCCCGCCGGGGCGGAGAGACCGCGGCGGGGCGTCGGGGAGAGCGGGAGGCGGCGCCGGAGGCCTCCAGGTTCCGAGCCGCTCGCCCGACCGGAGCCGGCCTCCGCTCCTGGCGGCGCCGGAGAGGCCGGGGTGGGAAAGGCGCGCTCAGTCGTCCTCGGGAAACATGATGGTGATTGCGGCCTCACCTCGGTCGCCGGCGCCGATCGCCACGATGGGGAAGTGCTTGCGGGGCGCCCGGTTGCTGTCGCGGAGGTCCTTGCGGATGTCGCGCACCAGCAC
>JAPPNV010000155.1 GCA_028818565.1 Rhodospirillales bacterium
AAATCACGCGCCCCCAAAAGAGCGAATAAGCGCGGGTTTAGGTGATCGCTAACAGGCTGGCCTGCTCGCGTGGGCCGTCGTCTTTGCCAATGCGGTCCCCGCCTCGGCGCAGACGCAGGAAGCGTGTCCGCTCCCCGCTGGCGGGACTCCTGTTGCACCCCCGCAAGTGACGGCGCAGCAGGTGGAGAACGGCACTGGCAGCCTGACGGACTTCGCGCTCAGCGCGCGCGATCGCTTCCAAGAGCAAGCCATGCTGGCCACAACTCCGGGACAAGCTCAATATCTCGGATGTCTCATCAGAGAGGACGAGAGCCCGTGGCGTTCCGGTTCCACCTATCTCGTGACCCTGACGCACGACGGCCGGGTGAACGTCCACGCGAAGGACATGTCCTTGTCGGGCAGGCAACTCAGGCCCTCGATCTACGGAGGGATCCTTCGAGCGTTGGGAATCAACCCTGCCGACCGGGCGGACCCCGCTGCGTTCCGGGCTGCGTTCGCTGCAGCCGAAGCCGGAAACGGCGGCTCGTTCGATATTCCAGGTGTCCCCGGCGCGTCGGGCTACGCGAGCGCCTATACCTCGCTTAGTTTCAGGACTCCCGCCGTTCTGCTCGCAGGATTCGATCTCGACGCCACTCACCTGGCTGCGGAACAAATCGATTACGGCAACCCGGCGGTGACTGCCGCGGACGTGGTGGACCGCGCGACCCTGAAGGCCTTCGTCACGGAAGCGGGAAACTACTTCATGGAGCTTGTGCTAACCGGCGACCCAGCCGCTGTCTCGAAGGCCAGGATCGCCATGCGCGATCCCGACGGGCCGTGGCGGCACGGTTCCGTGTACCTCTATGTCTGGAATTTGACCAGCCAGACAATCCTGTTTCACGCCGGGTTCCCGGACACATACGAGTTACGGCCTCTGGTGCCGGTCGCCCGTGACGCCGTGACCGGAGAGTTCATTCTGCCGCATCTGATCGAGGCGGCGAAAAGCGGCCCGGAAGGCGGCTTCCACGAATACCACTTCGACGATCCGACAGACGACACCGACAGCGTCGACATCCCCAAGGTAGGCTATGTCCGCACGTTCTCCGACCAAGCCCAGAGGGCGGATGGAAGCACCAGGCAGATCTCTTTCGTCGTAGGCTCGGGCTTTTACGGGAGTGCATCCCAGGAGGTCGCCCAGGGCGGAAACGCAGTCATCGAGTCCGTGCTGCCGCAGGTGATGCGGGTCATGACCGTCAGCACGGTCAGTGCCGTCTCGGGCCGCATCGAGCAGGCCATCTCTAATACTCCGCCGGCTGCAGAGCTCAGCTTCGGCGGTGCCTCCACCCTCTCCGATGCCCTGCTGACCAACGGACATGCGCTCGGGAACGGCAGCTTCGACCTCGGCCGGCTGCTTGCGAACTCGTCCTTCACCCTGCCCCTTAACGCATCGGGTAACGGGGGCAGTGGCCTGTTCGGCAACCTGGCGTTCTGGGGACGCGGGGACTACCGCAGCTTCTCGGGCGGTAACTCGCAGTCGATAGGCTACGACGGCAGCGTGGTGAGCGCCAACCTCGGGATCGACACCAAACTGGGCGCGGACATGCTCGCGGGGGTGTCGGTATCACAAACGCGAGGCTCCGTGGACTACACGGACTCCAACGCGTCAGGCGAGCTCACGACCTCTCTGACCAGCGTCAACCCCTACGTGGGCTGGCAGATGGCGGGCGGCATGAACCTGTGGGCCGTGGCCGGCTTTGGCTCGGGCGAGGTTGAGATCGACGATGGCGCGGCGGATGCGCAAGCGAGCGACCTGACCCAGCAGATGGTGGCGGCGGGCGTGAGTGGGACGCTGATGTCCAGCGATGAGATGATCGCGGGTGGCACCACGAACCTGAACCTGAAGGGCGAGGTGGCCTTCACGTCGGCCGACATCGACGGCTCCGGAACCCTCGAGAGCATGTCGCTGAGTGCCAGCCGGCAGCGGCTGATGCTCGAAGGGGAGCACGTCCAGAAGCTCGACGCGGGCGCGACGTTCACGCCCTCGCTCGAGCTCGGCCTGCGCAACGACGGCGGGGACGGCGAGACCGGCACCGGGATCGAGGCCGGGGGCGCTTTGCGCTATGCCGACGCGGCGTCGGGGCTGACCGTCGAGGGCCGGGTCCGGACCCTGCTCAGCCACAGCGGCGACTACGAGGAGACGGGCGTGAGCGGCCTGGTGCGGATCGCACCGGGCTCATCGGGCCAGGGTCTCGCGCTCGTCGTGCAGCCGGCGTGGGGCCAGACGGGCAGCGGTGTAAACCGGTTGTGGGAGAATGGCGTCACTGCTGGCGTGTCACCGGACAACCAGGCGCGCCTGAATACGGAGATCGGCTACGGTCTCGGCGTGGCGCCCGGCATGGGCGTGGTGACGCCCTATGCGGGGCTCGGGCTTGCGGGCGAAGGTGCGCAGTGGTGGCGCATGGGCGCGCGCTGGCAGCTTGCGCCGGCCGCGAGCGTGAGCGTTGAAGGCAGCCTGTACGAGGCCGCCATCGATGACGGGCCCGGGCACGGCCTGATGCTGCGCGGCGCCCTGCGCTGGTAACGCCGCAGGGTCGCGACCCGCGCTATTGGCGGAGCGCTACCACCAATATGCGGGCGACTTCAGTGACGTGGTGACGACGACCTTCGCGGTCGACTTAGCGCTTGCCGCCGATGTGGAGCGTGGAGGCGATGCGTCCTGGCCTTCACGCAGGACGGCCGACACTGCGATTCTGCTTGCTCGGGACCGGCGATCCTCGCCGTGAGAACACTTGGTGGAACGACGCGCTATTCCGCCCACGGCTCCCGCCCGAAATTCTGTTGCTCGCTTTCGCCTCCAGTGGCTGAAGGCCACCGCTGCCCCCGATACGGACCGGGGGCGGTCATAGCTGGAATGGACCACAATCGGCAATCCAGCTATAAACTCTTTTGACTCAAAAGTTGGTCATTCGCATTCGGGAGGAGCCCCGATGGCCAGACGTCAAACACGGACCAACGATCCCCGAGAGCTCCCCGCTTATACGATCTCGGAAGCCGCCCGCTACCTCGCCGTGCCCGCAGCGACTATTCGCTATTGGTCGGTGGGCCGCGATGACTACGCGCCATTAATCGAGGTGCCCGAGCACCTGCCTACGCTGCTCTCCTTCCTCAATCTCACGGAGCTTCACGTTCTCGCCGCCATTCGGCGCGAGCACGAGGTAAAGATGCCGAGCATTCGAAGGGCGATCCAGTTCCTAGCGGCGAATGCTGGTCAAGCGATGGACAGGCGCCATCCGCTAATCAGTCGCGAGCTCGAAACGGACGGGTTGGACCTGTTCATCGAGCAATACGGGCAACTGATCAATATCAGCCGGGCGGGCCAGACTGCCATGCGGGAGATCATCAGCGCGGCGCTCCGCCGGATCGATCGCGACCCCGCCGGTGTCCCGATCAAGCTCTATCCGTTCACTCGGAGCGCCATGGACGAGACACCCACGATGGTCGTCATTGACCCGCGGCTCTCCGCCGGACGTCCTGTCATCGCGGGCACCGGCCTCGCCACCCAGCTCATCGCCGAACGCTACAAGGCGGGCGAATCCATCAGTGACTTGGCGCACGACTATGAGCGCGGGCATGAAGAAATCGAAGAAGCGATCCGGTGCGAGCTCCAAGCCGCAGCCTGAACCGACGCTCTTCATCGATCGTAGCCTTGGACGGCACATCATCGCGGGCGGGCTTCGTTCGGCGGGGATGTCGGTTGAGGTGCATGACGACCATCTCGCACAAGATGCGCCAGACGAGGAGTGGATCGCGCTCGTCGGACGCATGGGCTGGGTGGCGGTCACGAAGGACAGGAACGTCCGCTATCGGGCCGCCGAACTCGAGGCGATCCGCAGGCATTCGGCCCGGGTCATCGTGATTCGGATGAAGAACGCGACCGGTCAGGACATCGCGAAGTTGTTGGTGAAGGCAAGGCGTCGCATCGCACGCTTCGCGGCGAAGACGCCCCCTCCGTTCGTGGCCGGCATCTATAGCAACGGGGCGGTCAAGGCATACGAGGCCGTCTGAAGCGCGCTGCCATCCCTGCTCAGCGACCCGTTGGTCTCGGCCTCACTGTCCGTTCGCGCCTGCAGTTCCTTTTTCGGCGGCGGCGCGGTTTCTTCTGCTTCGAGGGAGGCGCGCGCCGTGCGCTGAGCGCACTTATATCATTCATAGGGTCTAGCCTAGCTGAGGGGATTTTGGCGGAGGTAGCGTAGCAGGGTTTTGTACTTGTCGGCTTTGCGGTGGTTGAACCGCCATTCGGTTTCCTTGAGGTGCAGGTGGAAGGTGTGTCTGGGCACGCCCTTGAACTTTGCCAGCCGGACCTTGGCCAGCCCCCAGAAGCCCTCGATGCCGTTGATGTGGACGGTGCCATTTGTGAACTCGTCCTTGGAATGATCGACGCGGAAGTGGCCGTAACCGAGATCGACCAGGCCGTTGTAGCCACGCCAGCCATCGGAGTTGATGACGGTATTGGGGTCCACCCGGCCGCGGATGATGCCCTGCAGGGTCGGCCTCGAGCACAGGGCTCGTTTTTTGTCCGCCCGGCGAGCGGCGTGAGATGATCTTCGGG
>JAPPNV010000029.1 GCA_028818565.1 Rhodospirillales bacterium
AGACCAGCCACCAGACCTCGTGCAGGCCCAAGCGCTTGAGCGCCAGCAGGCTGATGTGACGATGCCCCTCATGGGCCGGGTTGAAGGAGCCGCCGAGCAGGCCGACCTTGCGGCCCGACGGCCGTGCGGGCGAGGCGTCGCCAGGCACCGGCCGCGACCGCCGGCGGCGCATGGGCACGAGAGTGGTCAGGGGCGAACCTGTCCGTTGCCGTAAACCTTGTACTTGTAGGTGGTGAGCTGCTCGACGCCCACCGGCCCCCGCGCATGAAGCTTGCCGGTGGAGATGCCGATCTCGGCCCCCATGCCGAACTCGCCGCCGTCGGCAAACTGGGTCGAGGCGTTGTGCAGCACGATCCCGCTGTCGACGCCCTCCATGAAGCGCTCGGCGGCGGCGGCATCCTCGGTGATGATGCTGTCGGTATGGTGGGAGCCATGCTCGTTGACGTGGGCGATCGCCGCATCGAGCCCGTCCACCACCCCGACCGAGATGATTGCGTCGAGATACTCGGTTCCCCAATCGTCGTCGCCCGCCGCCACAACGCGCGAGTCCATCGCCTGCACGCGTGCATCGCCCCGCACTTCGCAGCCGGCTTCGAACAGCGGCTCGAGGATCGCGGGCAGCGTGTCCGTCACGGCGTCGTCGACCAGCAGGGTCTCGGCAGCGCCGCAAATCCCGGTCCGCCGCATCTTGGCGTTGAAGGTCACGTCGCGCGCCTTTTCCGGGTCGGCGCCGGCATGCACGTAGACGTGGCAGTTGCCATCGAGGTGGGCCATCACCGGCACCCGGCTCTCCGCGAGCACTCGCTCGATCAGCGAGCGGCCGCCGCGCGGCACGATCAGGTCGAGCACTTCGTCCATGCCGAGCAAGATGCCGACGGCCGCGCGGTCGGTCGTGGGCACGGGCTGGATGCACCCCGTGGGCAGCCCCGTCTCGGCAAGCGCAGCCCGTAGCGCGGCTGCGATAGCGCGCGAGGAGTGCCAGCTCTCGGAGCCGCCGCGCAAAATTGCCGCATTACCCGCCATGAGGCAGAGCGCGCCGGCATCGGCGGTCACGTTGGGCCGCGATTCGTAGATGATCCCGATGACGCCGATCGGCACCGAAACCCGGCGGATGCGAAGCCCGTTGGGCCGCTCCCACTCGCCCAGAAGGCGGCCAAGCGGGTCGTCGAGAGCGGCCACCTGCTCGACACCCGCTGCCATGGCTTCGACCCGGCCGGGATCGAGGGCAAGACGGTCAAGCAGGGCGCTGCTCAGGCCGGACGCCTCAGCGGCCGTCATGTCCCTGGCGTTCGCCTCCAGGATGGCGGCTTCGTCGCCGCGAATGGCGGACGCTGCAGCCTTGAGCGCACGTCGCCTGTCCTCGGTCGAACTTGCCGCGAGCACCCGCGCCGCCGCGCGCGCCTCGACGCCGAGCGCATCCATCTCCGCCCGAATGTCGCGGTTCTCGTCGCGGCTCTGCGCCTGGGCGATGCTCACGGTGCTTGCTCCTCGTCGAGCACGAGATCGTCGCGGTGGATCATCTCGGTGCGGCCACGGTAGCCGAGGATGCGCTCTATTTCACGGGATTTGTGGCCGGCGATGCGGCGCGCGTCGGCCGCGGAATAGGCGACCAGGCCGCGGCCTGCCTCGCCGCCGCGCTCGACCTTGACGGCCACTGCATCGCCTCGCTCGAACGCGCCCTCCACCGCCTTCACGCCGGCCGGGAGCAGGCTCCGGCCGCGGAGAAGCGCTTGCCAGGCGCCGTTGTCGATGACGAGGGTGCCGCGCGGCTCCAGCGCGCTCGCGATCCAGCTCTTGCGGGCCGCGCGCGGCGATGCGGTAGAGACGAACCAGGTCGAGTGCGCACCGCCCTCCAGGGCGGCGAGCGGACGCTCGACCGCGCCTTCCGCGATCGCCATATGGCAGCCCGCCGCCATCGCGTGCTTGGCCGCGGCGATCTTGGTCACCATGCCGCCGGCGGCCGTCGGCGTGCCGATCGTGCCCGCCATCGCTTCGATCTGGGGCGTGATGCGCTCGACCGTGGGAATCCAGCGGGCGTCGGGGTCGCGCCGCGGGTCGGTTTCGTAGAGGCCGTCGACATCGGAGAGCAGGACCAGAAGGTCCGCGCTCATCATCACCGCAACCCGCGCGGCGAGCCGGTCGTTGTCGCCGAAGCGGATCTCGTTGGTGGCGACAGTGTCGTTCTCGTTGATCACGGGTACGGTGCCAAGCGCGAGCAACGTGTTGATCGTGCTGCGCGCGTTGAGGTAGCGCCGGCGGGCCTCGGTATCCTCATGCGTCAAAAGGATTTGCGCGACGCCGATGCCGTGGCGGGCGAGCGCCGACTGATACGCATGAGCCAGCCTGATCTGGCCGCAGGCTGCCGCTGCCTGCATTTCCTCCAGCCTCAGTTCGCCCTCCGGGAGCCTGAGATGACCGCGCCCAATGGCGATCGCACCTGACGAGACGATCAGCACGTCCTTGCTGCGGCTGCGCAAATGAGCGATGTCCCGCGCAAGGCCGTCCAGCCAAGCTTCGTTGAGGGCACCGGTCTCGGGGTCGGCAAGCAGCGCCGAGCCGATCTTGACCACGGTGCGCGACGCGTTGGCGAGCGAGGGCTGCATCACTCGAGGTCTCGGCTCGTTGGCGTGTCGACCGTGCGGTGCGCGGCTGCGAGCACCTCGCGCACGCCCTCTCCGGCGACGCCCGAAAGGAGATGAACCGCAGCGCTCGACGCAGCGGTGAGACGTTCATGCTGCCGTGCGCGTTGATCCCCGCTGAGCGCGTCCACCTTGTTCAGGCAAAGGATCTCGGGCTTCGCCGCAAGGCCGTGGCCGTAAGCCTCCAGCTCAGCACGGACAGTCTTGTAGGCCTGGTCCACGCTCTCCTGCGTGCCGTCGACGAGGTGGATCAGCACACCGCAGCGCTCGATATGGCCGAGAAACCGGTCGCCCAGCCCCGCACCGCCGTGGGCACCCTCGATCAGGCCGGGAATGTCGGCAATGACGATCTCCTCATCGCCCACCGCTGCGACGCCGAGGTGGGGAACCAGGGTGGTGAAGGGATAGTCGGCGATCTTGGGCCGCGCGCGGCTGACGGCCGATAGGAAGGTCGACTTGCCGGCGTTGGGCAGGCCTACGAGGCCGACATCGGCCAGCAGCTTGAGGTGGAGGCGTATCCAGCATTCCTCGCCGTCGCCCCCCGCATCGGCGCGGCGCGGCGCGCGGTTGGTCGATGACTTGAAGTGCGCGTTGCCGCGCCCACCGGTGCCGCCGCGCGCGAGCAGGGCGCGGGCGCCGATCTCGGTGAGATCGGCGATTGGCGCATCGCCCGTCTCGGCCAGGATCTCCGTCCCGACCGGTACGGAGAGCACCACGTCGTCACCGCGGCTGCCGGCCCGGCACGCACCCCGGCCATGCTCGCCCCGACTCGCCTTGACGTGCTGGCGGAAGCGAAAATCGATGAGGGTGTTGAGCCCTTCGACGGCCTCGGCGAAAACCGAGCCCCCGTCCCCGCCATCGCCGCCGTCGGGTCCGCCGCGCGGCTCGTTCTTGGCGCGCCGAAAGCTGACGCAGCCGCTACCGCCCGCGCCGCTTTGCACATGGATCTTGGCTTGATCGAGAAACCGCATGACGCGGGTCCCTCGCGCGGTGCGCGCCCGCCGGCGGGCGCGCGGCTGAGCGCGGTCTTACGCGCTCGGCTCGACCGAGACGACCATCTTTCCGCCGCTGCGCCGCGCGAATTTCACTTGGCCGTCGGTCAGCGCAAAGAGCGTGTGATCGCGCCCGATCCCGACGTTCTCGCCCGGGTGCCACTTGGTGCCCCGCTGGCGCGCGATAATGTTGCCAGGGATCACCGCCTCGCCGCCGAACTTCTTGATGCCAAGCCGGCGACCCGCCGTGTCCCGGCCGTTGCGCGAACTGCCGCCCGCCTTTTTGTGCGCCATCAGCTTTTCTCCTCCGCCGGCTCGTCCGCAGGTGACTCAGCGGTCTCCTCGACCGGCGTGTCGGTCGTCTCGTCTGCAGAGGGCTCATCCGCCTCGGTCGCCGGCGCCTCGGCTGCCGCATCGGCCGTCTCCTCTGCCATCGGAGCAGCGGCCTCTTCCACCGGCGGCTCGGCAGGCTCTGGGGTCGCCGCTTCAGCGGGCGCGGGTGCGGTCTCTTCGGGCGTCTCGTCCTTGGCGGCCGGCTTCTTGCGGGTCCTCGGCTTGGCAGCGGCCTTCGCTCGCGTCGACCTCTTGGGCTTGGCGCCGGTTGCCTCTTCACCTTCCGCCGCCGCCTTCTTCCGCCGGCGCGCCTTCCGCTTCTGCCCTGCCGCCAGAATCTCGTCGATGCGGAGCACCGTCAGTTCCTGCCGGTGCCCGCGCTTGCGGCGATGGTTCTTCCGCCGCTTCTTGCGGAAGACGATGATCTTCTCGCCGCGCGTGTGCTCGACAACCGTGGCCGCCACCCGCGCGCCCTCGACCAGCGGCTGGCCGAGCGAGACGGTCTCGCCGTCGCTCATCGCCAGCACTTCGCCGAGCTCGATCGCCTCACCGGCCTCGGCCTTCAGCCGTTCCACCCGGATAACGTCGTCCGGCGCGACGCGGTATTGCTTCCCGCCAGAGCGAACCACAGCGAACATGACAACCATCCGTTTTGGGGGCGCGGGGCACGTCCCGCGGCGGGCGCACTATAGGCCGGACGTCCCCGGTGTCAATCGGTGGTAGGGCCTGATCATATCCCTCGGGCGCCGGGCGCTCGCGTGGCTACGCCCCTCTCGGCGCGCGGCGCAGTCGCGCCGTTCGGGCCCGACGGCCCGGCTCTCTTCATTCTCTACAAGCTTGGGGTTTCTCAGTCCAGCCATCGCCGGTGCAGCCATAGCCATTGTGCGGGCCGATCCCGGATCCAATCCTCGAGCGTGCGATTGATGGCGACCGTGATCGCGCGGATGCGCTCCTCCCGCGTACCCTCCTCAGGCATGGCCAGCTTGGGATACACGGTGACTCGGAACGACGCGCCGGTGAGCCGCTCCACCCTGACCGGCCACACCGGGCAGTCGTAGCGCAGCGCGAGAGTCCCCACGGCCGGCGCGGTCATGGCATCGCGGCCGAAGAAGGGGACCGGGATGCCGGTGTTGAGTTTCTGATCCACCAGGAGAGCGGCGTGCCCGCCGGCGCCGAGCGTGCGCACCAGCTCGCGCGTGCCGTCGTGGCCCTTGGGCACGAGGTGCTGCATGACCGCACCCCTGATCCGCGAGATCATGCGGTCGACGATCGGGTTGTTCGCCGCCCTGTAGACGACAGTTGCCGGTATTCCGCCCTGCTCCAGCGTGAGCGCTGCGATCTCCCAATTGCCGATATGGCCCGAGAAGAAGATTCCGCCGGTGGGGGAGCGCTTGGCCTCTTCCAGGTAGGCGCGCCCGACGAGCTCGACCCGCCCGCCCGGCGCGTCGACAGAAAAGCGGTGGAGATGCGGGTATTCCGCAGCGACACGGCCGAGATGGCGCCACATGCGGCGGGCGCAACGCCGGACCTCGGCGGGTGAAAGCTCGGGCAACGCGCGAGCGAGATTGTCGAGGCCCTGCCGGTGCACCGGGAGCATCGGTCCGATGGAACCACCCAGAACGGCACCAAGAGCCGACGCCCATCCCACAGGCAGCGCGCCGAGAAGCCCGAAGAAGACATGGGCGGCGGCGGCCTCGCAGACGTGCCGCGCCGTGCGCGCCGGCCCCCGCTTAGCCACGGCGGCAGCGCGTCACGAGCGGCGCCAGCAGGGATCGCGGCTCGGCCGGGTCGCGCCAGGCGAGAGTGACGGAGAGCGTGCGAACCGCCGCTCTTGAGTCCAGCGGCAGCCGCACATGGTCCTTTTCGGTCGTGACCGGCACGGCGTCCCGCTCTTTCGCTTGGTCGACGATGGCCGCAATCTCTCCCGGCTTATAGCGGTGGTGGTCCGCGAAGGCATGCTGCGCGATCACATTGCAGCCGTTTTCTGCCAGCGTCTCGAAGAACTTCTCCGGCCGCCCGATCCCGGCGAAGGCGACGATTGGCTGCTCTCGGAGCGTCCGAATTTCGTCGCCAGGCATCAGCGAAGCCTCGATCACGGGCAGGTCGTGCGGCCCGAGCGCCGCGAGTACACCCTCTCGGTCGACACCGACAAGAACCAACGCATGCGCCCGGCCGAGCCCACAGGCGAGCGGCTCGCGCAACGGCCCGGCAGGCAACAGACGGCCATTGCCGAAGCCGGCGCCGCCATCCACGACCGCGAAGCAAAAGTCCTTCGCCAGGCCCGGCGTTTGCATGCCGTCGTCCATGAGCAACACGTCAGCGCCTGCGGACGCCGCAGCGGCGGCTCCCGCCGGCCGGTCGCGGCACAGCCAGGTTGGCGTTTCCCGCGCCAGCAACAACGCCTCGTCGCCGACCGCGTCTGCCGTGTGGTGGGCGGGATCGACCCTGAGCGGGCCCCGCTCGCTGCCGCGATAGCCGCGCGTGAGGATGTGCGGGCGAACGCCCTCCTCGGCCAGCAGCGCAGCGAGGGCGAGAACGGTGGGGGTCTTGCCCGTACCGCCCACCGTGAAGTTGCCGACGCAAATCACCGGACGCTCGGCTTTCGACGGCCGAGCCAGAGCGGCGTGGCTCCGCGCGCCCAGGCGATAGAGCCAGGAGAGCGGCGTCAACGCGGCGGCGGCAACACCGCCGCTCTCAGCCGCCCAGAAATTCGGCGCGCGCATCGTCGCCACTGGGTTCGAGGTGATCGCGGATCAGGTCGAGCGTCGCTTCGGCCGCACCGGCGAGCGCAGCCGCGGCCTCGCGCGCGGCGGCCGCGCGCGAGGATTGCGCGCTCTCTTCTTCGAGCAAGGCGCGCACGGCACCGGCGAGCGCATCCGGGTCGCTCACCCGGTGGAGCGCATCGGCGTCCTCCAATGCGGCGTATGCCTCAGCGAAATTCTCCGTGTGCGGGCCCGCAATGAGCGCGCAATCGAGCCGCGCCGGCTCCAGCGGGTTGTGCCCACCGTGGGGCGCAAGCGAGCCGCCGATGAACGCGATATCTCCGAGGCGGTAGACCAGGCCGAGTTCGCCCAGCGTATCGACGAGGTAGACGGCGGTCGACGGTGTGATCGCGCCATTCGCCGAGCGCCGGGCGGTGGCGAGGCCACTGCGCTCCAGCATCTCAGTTACTAAGGCGCCCCGCTCCGGGTGACGCAGCGCCAGGATCGTCAGCAAATCGGGGAAGATTCGACGCAAGGCAGATGCCGCCTCGGAAATGGCCGCCTCCTCGCCCTCGTGGGTGCTCGCCGCGATCCAGCGAGGCCGCCCGCCGATGGCCTGCTTGAGGTCTTTGACGGCATCCACGTCAGCCGGCAGAGGCGGTGCGTCGTTCTTGAGGTTTCCGCGAACCGCGACGTTGCGCGCGCCGAGCGCGCGAAAGCGTGCCGCATCTGTCTCCGTCTGCGCCAGGACGCCGGTGAAGGCTGCGAGCAGGGGTTGGCACAAGTGCGGCGCTCGCCGCCAGCGCTCGCCGGAACGGGCGGACATGCGCGCATTGACCAGCAGCATGGGGATACCGCGCCCGGCGGTCTCCAGGATGAGGTTGGGCCAAAGCTCCGATTCCACCCAGACCGCAAGGTCCGGTCGCCAGTGCCCGGCGAACCGCCGCACCGCGGCAGGCCGGTCGACCGGCGCAAATTGATGGATAACCCCGACCGGAAGTCGCTCGTCCAGTAGCCGCGCGGATGTGACGGTACCGGAGGTAATCAAGACGTGAACGTCGGGAAACGCTTCGCGCAAGCGCTCGACCAGCGGCAGCAAAGACAGGCTCTCGCCGACGCTCACTGCATGCATCCAGACCAGCCTGCCATCGGGACGCGGCATGCCAGGCCGACCGAGCCGCTCACTGAAGCGGGCGCGGTCTTCCTTGCCTCGGCGTCGACGGTGGGCAAGCCAGGCGTGGACGACCGGTGTGGCGAGCACGCTTGCACAGCGATAACTGCGCGGCGTGATCAGAGCCTCGATCATTGGCGCGCCACGGCCGGCGCCGCACCGGCGCGGCGTTCGCGCGTTCGCGCGACCTCTCCGGCTGGCTCGATTGGCTCCGCGCCCACCATTCGATCGGCTTCGGCGGTAAGCTCGTTGAGCCGCTCTTCCAGGGTCAGGCGCGCGCTCTCCCGCGCGGACTCATCGGCATCCGCAGCGACATGGAGCGGCGGCCCCCACAGATAGGCGCCGCGGCCGAAGGGCAGGGCGATCACGAAGCGATCCCAACTGTTTGCCGCCGCGCGCCGCGAGACTGCATAGGTGTATGGCACGATTGGCGCGCCGGAGAGTCGCGCCAACGCGATGATTCCAGGCTGAACGCGCATCCGGGGGCCGCGCGGCCCGTCCGGGCTGATGGCAACATAGCCGCCCCCCTTCAGCACGCGGAGCGAGGCACGACCTGCCGCCATGCCACCCCGCGTGCGCGAGCCGCGGATCGGCACCACGCCCACATGCCGTGTTGCGCGCGCAATGCTTTCGCCGTCACGGTGGCGGGAAATCATGACGTGAATCGGCGTACCCTTCGGCCAGCCATGCGGCGCCAGCATCAGCCGACCGTGCCAGAAGGCGCAGATAAAAGGTTGGCCCGCGCGTATCAGCGCTTCGGCGTCCTCGCGACCGCGAATCCGCCAGCGGGTCGTGGCGAAGACGAAGCTCGCAAACCGCGCGTAGAGCCAGACGAGCACAGCGCGCCCGAACCGGCTCTGCGAAACGCGCTTGCCGAGAGACATGCCTATTCGGCGGCCATGCCCGCGGTAAACTGCACGGCATGAAGCCGCGCATAGACCCCGCCCGCTGCCAGCAGCGAGCGATGCGAGCCCGTTTCCGCGAGTCTGCCGCCCTCCAGGACGTAAATCCGGTCAGCCTCCTGGACCGTGGAGAGACGGTGGGCGATGACCAGGGTCGTGCGGCCCTGCATCAGGCTACGCAATGCGGTCTGAACCTGCCGCTCGGATTCGGCGTCAAGCGCGCTGGTCGCCTCGTCGAGCAGCAGGATGGGAGCATCCTTGAGCATGGCGCGGGCGATGGAGAGCCGCTGCCGCTGCCCGCCGGAGAGTTTGACCCCGCGCTCACCGATGATCGTGTCGTAGCCGTCGGGCAGCTCCCGAATGAAGCGATCGGCGCCCGCCGCTTGCGCGGCAGCCACGATGTCGTTTTCGCTGGCGTCGATACGCCCGTAGGCGATGTTGGCGCGGACGCTCTCGTCGAACAGCACCGCCTCCTGGCTCACCAGCCCCACCGCGTCGCGCACGCTCTCGATCGTCGCCGTGCGGACGTCGATCCCGTCGATGCTGACCGTCCCTTCGTCCACGTCGTAGAACCGGGGGATCAGGTTCAGCACGGTGGATTTCCCTGCGCCGGAAGGGCCGACGAGCGCGACCGTCTCTCCTGCCGGGACATTCAGGCTCACTTCGAGAAGGGCATGCGTGCCGTTCGGGTAGGAAAAGCTCACGCCCTCCAGCGCGATGGCACCGCCCGTGACCTTGAGCGGGCGTGCATCCGGGGCCTCGGCGACGCGGGGCTCGGTGTCCAACAGGTCGAACACGCGCTGGCTGGCGGCGAGGCCTTCTTGCAGGCTGGCGTTGAGATTGGCGAGCGCCTTGAGCGGCCGATAGGCGAGCAGCATGGCTGTGACGAAGGCGAAGAAGGCGCCGGGCGTGAGCGCGCCCTCGATCACCTGCCAGCCGCCATAGAGGATCAGCAGGGCGATGAATAGGCCACCGAGCGTTTCCATGATCGGCGTCGCGGCGGCGCGCACGCGCTGCTGCTTGAAGATCAGGCGGAAGACGCTCTCGATCAGGCGGTCGGTGCGCGCGGATTCGAAGCGCTCGCGGTTATAGGCCTTGACGTGGCGCGCGCCCTGAAACGTCTCGTTGAGCCGCGCGGTGAAGAGGCCGAGCTCGTTGAGGGCGGAGGTCGAGACCTTGCGCATGCGCCGGCCGATCTTCGAAATCGGGTAGATCGCGACGGGGAAGACCACACAGGCGATCAGCGCAAGCTTCCAGTCCTTCTCGAACATCACGCCGACCAGGAACAACAGGGTCAGCGAATCCTTGACCATGCCGGTGAGCGCGTTCGAGACGGCGTTGCGCATCATGTTGACGTCGTTGGTGAGCCGCGAGACCAGCCGGCCGGACGCCGTGTCCTGGAAGAAGGCGAGGTCGAAGCGAAGGATGTGGGCAAAGACCCGGCTCTGCAGGTCGGCGATGATGCGCTGCCCGACGAAGGCCATCAGCACCGCTTGCCCGTAAGTGGCGGCACCCCGGATCAGCGTGATCCCGATGACCGCGATGGGCACCACGATGAGCAGCGTGCGGTCCTTCTCAAGGAAGATCTGGTCCAGCACGGGCTCCATGAGGTAGGCAAGCGCTGCCGTGGAGCCGCCTGCGAACACCATGCAAATCCCCGCGAGGAGCAAGCGGCCCACATGGGGGCGCACGTGATCGCGCACGAGGCGCACCAAGAGGTGCCTCGTCGAGCCTGGTCGCTGGGGCGGGTCAGGTCGTTCCACGGCTTTCGCCCAGCACTGGGGCAATGCCTAAACGCTTGAAATCAGTCCAATAGCATGGCGAAGCCGCAGGCTCCAGCCGGGGCATACGGGATGAGGCCGCGCCGTCGGTGCTCAGCGGCCCGCCACGGTCATGCCATCGATGCGCACGGTCGGGCTGTCGACCCCATAGCGGAACTCAAGATCGCTGGCTGGTGTGAGGTGGCGGAACATCTCCCTGAGATTGCCGGCGACGGTGACCTCGCTCACCGGATAGGCGATCTCGCCCTGCTCGATCCAGAAGCCTGCCGCACCCCGGCTGTAGTCGCCTGTCACCATGTTCACGCCCATGCCGATCAGTTCGGTCACGTAGAGACCGCTGGTCACGCCGCCGATCAGGGCCTCTGCGCTCTCAGCGCCGGGTTCCAGCCAAAGGTTGCTGCATGAGGGCGAAGGCGGCCCGCTGGTCCCGCGCGAGGCATGGCCGGTGCTGGCAAGGTCGAGCTGGCGCGCGGAGCGGCTGTCGAGCAGCCAGGTTTGCAGCACGCCGTCAGCGACGATCGCACGCCGTTCCGTCGCCACGCCCTCACCGTCAAAGGGTCGTGAGCGCAGCCCCCGCGCCCGATGCGGGTCGTCCACGACGGTGGAGCCGGACGCGAACACCGCGGTCTCCAGCGCGTCCTTCAGGAAGCTGGTTCCGCGCGCGATCGACGGGCCGGAGATTGCGCCGGCAAGGCGGGAGAGCAGCCCGCCCGAGATCCGAGTGTCGTAGACCACCGGCACCTGGCCCGATCGCGCCTTGCGGGCGCCGAGGCGGCGCACCGCGCGCTCTCCGGCGCGTCTGCCGACGGCCGTGGGGTCTTCCAGATCGGCTTCGTGCACCGCCGACGACCACCAGTAGTCGCGTTCCATCCCGGTGCCTTCTCCGGCCAGCGCCGCGGCGCTCACCGAATACCGACTGCTCGCGTAGCCGCCGGCGAAGCCGTCGCTGGTCACGAGCATCGCCTCTGACCGGCCCCAGCCGGCTCCAGCGCCTTCGGAGTTGGTGACACCGGCGACGGCGCGGGCCGCGTCCTCGGCCGCCAGTGCTCGCTCCATCAGTTCGTCCGGGCCGGGCTCCCCCGCATCGGCGAGGTCGAGGGAGGGCCAGTCCCGGGCGAGCCGCGCCGGATCGGCGAGTCCGGCATAGGGGTCCTCCGGCACCGCCCGCGCCATGGCGATCGCCCGCTCGGCGAGAGGTGCGAGCGCGCCTTTCGAGATGTCGGTGGTGGAAACGTTTGCCTGCCGGGCGCCGACAAAGACGCGCAAGCCGAGGTCGCGGCTCTCCGCCCGGGTGAGTTCCTCCGGCTCGCCCAGGCGACATCCAGCGTCGAGCGTGCTGCTCTTCAGCAGCACGGCGTCGGCGGCGTCAGCGCCGAGACGACTTGCCAAGGCGATCAGCCCCTGCAGCAGGTCCAGGGGCTCGGCGGCTTCAGAGATTGCCATCAGCGCAGAAGTACGGTCGCGGGCTCTCGCAGAGAATCGGCGACGCCGGTCAAACGCGGAAGAGGCCGGCGTGGATGCGCCGGTTCTTCTCGAAGTACTGCTGGTGGTAATCCTCGGCCATCCAGAATTCCGCGGCAGGCTCAATTTGAGTCGCGATGGGGTGCCCCGCAGCCACGAGCTTCGCCTGGCTCGCTTCTGCGGCCTCTTTCTGCGCCTCAGAGCGGTAGAAAATGACCGTGCGATACTGGGTGCCGATGTCGGGCCCCTGGCGGTTCACCTGGGTCGGGTCGTGGACCTGCCAGAAGAGCCCCAGTAGCTGCTCGTAGCTCACCCGCTCGGGGTCGAAGACGACCCGCACCACCTCCGCATGGCCGGTCTGGCCGCTGCACACGTCGTAGTAGCCAGGCTCGGCCGTGTGGCCGCCAGCGTAGCCGACCGCAGTCTCGACGACGCCATCGACCCGGCGAAACGCGGCCTCGACGCCCCAGAAGCAGCCCGCTCCGAATATCGCCGTCTCAGTCATCTCGCCCTCATACCCGTTTCTTCCTTGTGTGTTAGATAGCACCTCGCGGAGATGCGGCAAACAAAAGCGGCAGGAGTCACGGCATGGTGAACGGAATTGAGACGGCGAGCGACTACGAGGCCTACCGCAAGCGGGTCTTCGACTTCCTCTGGCGGGAGGTCGAGCCCCGGGCGAGCGAGATGGAGCGCACGGGCAAATTCCCGCAGGACGCGCTCTTCCCGCAGTTCCGCGACCACGGCCTCTTCGGAGCGGTCATTCCGGAGGAATACGGCGGTATCGCGCTGAGCTGCACCCAGTACCTGCCGCTGCTCGCCGAGTTCTCGAAGGTCTCGGGCGTTGTCCGGGTGCTGCTGCACGTCCACAACACGAGCGCGCGGGCGATCGTCGCCTACGGCACCGAGGCGCAGAAGAGGGCGCTGCTGCCGGCGCTCGCGACCGGCAAGCAGTCGCTCACCTTCGCCATCACCGAGCCCAATTCCGGGAGCGGCATGGATGTCGGCACCCATGCCAGGCGCGAGGGCGACCACTGGATCGTGAACGGCGCGAAGCACTACATCACCAATGCCGACTTCGCGACCGGCCACCTGATCTGCTGCCGCACCGGCGCGCGCGGCGACCGCCGCGGGCTCACCGCGCTGG
The DNA here is from genome assembly GCA_028818565.1 of Rhodospirillales bacterium. Taxonomy (GTDB): domain Bacteria; phylum Pseudomonadota; class Alphaproteobacteria; order UBA828; family UBA828; genus WTGU01. Next base: position 13,126 of record JAPPNV010000029.1, read on the forward strand.
TAGTGCCCACCGGCGCACCCGGCTTCACCATCGAGCCCATGCCCGACATGATGGGCAACAATGGACCGCCCCACGGCATCCTGCGCTTTCAGGACACGCCGGTGCCGGCGGATAGCATGGTGGGTGCCGAGGGCGACGGCCTCGACGTCTTCCTCGGCGAGCTGGAGCCGAGCCGCGTCTTCGTCGCCGCGAGCTCGCTCGGCACCGCCGAGCGCGCGCTGGAGATCGCCCTCCACTTCGCGGGCGAGCGTATCACCTTCGGCCGGCCCATCGCCGCGCGGCCGTCGGTGCAATCGGAGCTCGCCGACATGGCTCGCGACGTCTATGCGCTTCGCCTCATCCTGGACGATGTGGCCGCCAAGATCGACCGCGAGGAGCCGTGCGCGGTGGAGGCCTCCATCGCCAAGCTGTTCGGGCTCGAGACCGTGATGCGGGTGACCGACAAGGCGATGGACGTGGTCGGCGGGCGCGCCTACTTCACCGACTACCCCTATCCGCTGGAGCGGCTCTACCGCGAATGCCGGATCAACATGCTGGAGGAAGGCACGCCCTCGATCCAGCGGCTGGTCATCGCGCGCAGCCTGCTCCGTCAGCCGGTGCCGCTCGATATCGGCACGCTTGGCGCGCCCTATCAGCCGGCGGGCACCGATCCGGCTCTCGGCGACCGGCCGCCGCACGACCTCACTTACGCCCACGCGGAGGAATAGCGGCGTAACGATGCTCTGCGGGGGTCAGAGCGCGGGGCCGTGGTCCGCGATCAGGCGCTCGGCCTCGGCCAGGTCGTCTTCGCGGTTGGCGTTGAAGAACGGGTCTACCGGAGCACAGGGGAAGGCGACCTCCACCAGTCTGTGACTTGCGGTCCAGCGGTCGATCTTGCGTTCGCCCTGCTCCACCAGGGCGTCGCGCAAGTCGGCGCGGAGCTCCACCGGCCAGAGCCCGAACACCGGATGCGTCCGCCCGCCCGAGGCGGCGCAGGCAAGATCGGCGCCCGCAAGGTCGCGGGCCTCCACCATCGCCTCGACCAGATCACGCGGCAGGAACGGCGCATCGGTAGCGAAACTGGCCACCAAGGGGTGGTGGGGTGCGTGTTCCGCCGCCCAGTCGAGCGCGGTCAGGATACCGGCGAGCGGGCCAGCGAAACCTTCCACCACATCGGCCACCACCGGCAGGCCGTATGACGCGAAGCGCGCGGGATCGCCGTTGGCGTTGAGGATCAGCGGGCCAACCTGGGGGGCTGTGCGCGCAATCACCCGCGCGAGCAGAGTCTCGCCGGCAAGGGGCCTCAGGCACTTGTCGCCGCCCCCCATGCGCCGCGCCAGGCCGCCGGCGAGCAGCACTCCCGCAACTGCCGTCATGGGCGGCACACCACCCGCTGTTGTTGCCCCAAGACTTCTGACATTCGCCGATGGTCGCCGGTTTGCTCGCGCTTGAAAAGCGCTCAGGCTCAATCCATCTCACGCTGTAGGGAGCGCACGCCTCCATGGCATACTGACGTCCAGATGGGGAGACTGCCGATGCAGACCGACAGCCATATTCTGGACGACGTGGCCCGGGTCGCCACCGGGGCGATGGGGGCTGCGAGCGGCCTCAAGGGCGAGCTCGATGCCATGGTCAAGCGGCGCCTCGAAGGGATCCTGGCAAGCATGGATCTGGTCCCGCGGGACGAGTTCGACGCCGTGAAGGAGATGGCGGCGCGCGCCCGAAGTGAGAGCGAGGCGCTGGCCGAGCGCGTCGCCCAGCTCGAAGCGAGGCTCGCGGCGGCCGGAGCCGCGTCGCAGGCCGGCGCCGGGGAGGCAGACGATGGACGATAAGACCCAGATCGAGCTGGAGGCCGCCGCCTTTCGCACCCTCGTCGCGCATCTGCGCGAGCGCACGGACGTGCAGAACATCGAGTTGATGAACCTCGCCGGCTTTTGCCGCAACTGCCTCTCCAAATGGTACCGCGCCGCCGCCGAAGAGAAAGGCCTCGACATGGACCTGGAGGAGGCGCGACAGCTGGTCTACGGCATGACCTACGCGGAGTGGAAGGAGCACTTCCAGACCGAGGCGACGCCCGAGCAGAAGGCCAAGTACGCCGAGGAGGCCGCGAAGCACGGCTTCTGATTGGCCCAATCTGTCTTCTCAGTCGCCGGGCGCTCGCTGCGCTCGTCAGTGCCACCGCTGGACGACGCAACCAATTTCAAATGGGTGTTTGGTCTTGGGGCGATGGCGGCGTATCAACCCGAAGCCTGCATTCGGTCGCTGTCATGCAACGAAGGCAGGCGTGCAATATCCGCGCCGTGCTTCTGCTCGGCGCGTCTCAACTCGTAGAGCTTTTGCAGGTTGAGCCAGAATTCCCCCGACGTCCCGAAGAAATGCCCCAGCCGCAGTGCCGTGTCGCCGGTGACGGCGCGGCGGCCGTTGAGGATTTCGGTAATGCGATTCACCGGCACCTCGATCCGCCGCGCGAGTTCCGCGGCGCTCATTTCGAGGGCGTCGAGATCCTCACGCAGCGTCTCACCCGGATGAATAGCCTCGCGAGACATGTCGTGCTTCCTTCTCAATGATAGTCGACGATTTCCACCTTGGCCGGGCCAGGGCTTCCCTCCGGCCATTCGAAACAGATGCGCCACTGGTCGTTTATCCTGATACTCCACTGCCCCTTGCGACGGCCCCTCAGGGCTTCAAGCCGGTTGCCGGGGCGCATAAGGTCACGCAGTCCCGTGGCCGCGTCGAGCTGGTCCAGCTTGCGCGACGCGGTGCGAGCGAATCCAGAAAAGGCTGGCACCCTGCGGCCACGATAGAAGTCCTCCGTTCTCTTGTTCGCAAAACCGACTATCAACGTGCTTTTGTACGTCCGTGGCCACCGTTTTCAGCGTAAGGAGAAAATCCGCGTTACGTCAAGCATAATGCCGGCGCCGAGCCTTCAGGCACTTTTCATCTGCTCGGCCGGCGGTTTGGCCCTATTCAGATCTAATGCCCGGTGGCTGCCGGTTGCGGTTGTACGTCCGGCGCCTGTAGTAAGAACGCCAACGAGGGCATGACGCCCCGCACAACTTCCTTCGAGAGCGAGGCCGTCGATGACGAAACCGGTCGGCATCGGGTTCCTGGGTTCGCAGTTCGTGAGCGGAATTCACGCCCGCGCGCTGGTGCGCAACCCCCATGCGACACTCATCGGCGTGGCGTCGCCCACACCCGGCAATGCCGGGACCTTCGCCCAGACTTATGGCCTGCCCCACCACTGGACCGACCACCGCCCGCTGCTCGCGCGCGACGATATCGACATGGTGGTCATCGGCACGCCCAACGACACCCATTGCCCGCTGGTGCTGGACTGCGCGGCTGCCGGCAAGCACGTCGTGCTGGAGAAGCCGATGTGCCTGAGCATGGCCGAGGCCGACAGCATGATCGCCGCCTGCGCCGATGCCGGCGTGCTCTTCATGTATGCGGAAGAGCTGTGCTTCGCGCCCAAGTACATGCGCTTGAAGTCTCTACTCGACGCCGGTGCGCTCGGCCGCCCCACTCTCGTCAAGCAGTCCGAGAAGCATGACGGCCCTCACGCGCCCCACTTCTGGGATGTCGAGCGCGCAGGCGGCGGCGTGCTGGCGGACATGGGCTGCCACGGCATCGCCTTCGCCCGCTGGATGCTGGATCGCGCGCCGATCGTCTCGGTCTACGCCCAGCTTTCGACGCAGGTGCACGGCGACAAGACCAGGGGCGAGGACAACGCGCTGCTTATCCTGGAGTTCGAAGGCGGCTGCTTCTTCCTCAACGAGACCAGCTGGACCAAGCTCGGCGGCATGGACGACCGGGCCGAGGTGCACGGCTCCGAAGGAGTGGCTTACGCCGACCTGCTCCACGGCAACTCTATCGAGACCTACAGCAGCGGAGGCTACGACTACGCGGTGGAGAAGGCGGGCGGCACCCAGGGCTGGAGCTTCACCATCTACGAGGAGGAGTGGAACTACGGCTTCTGGGGCGAGTTCGACCACTTCGTGGATTGCGTGCAGAACGGTACGGCGCCGCTAGTGACCGGGGAGGACGCGCGCGCGGTGCAGGAGGTGCTGTTCGCGGCTTACGAGTCCGCGCGCACCGGCGCCAGGGTCGCGCTGCCGTTCAGGTCCAGCGCGGCCAAGCCCTGGGATCTGTGGCAGGGCGGCGCGGGCTAAACCGGTGCGCGTTACTGTCCTGCCGGACCGGGAGGCGCTGGATCGGGAAGCGGCGGCGCTCATTTGGGAGGCGGCGGAGGCCAAGCCTGACCTCTTGATCTGTCTCGCGAGCGGGGGGACGCCGACCGGCACCTACGCGTTGCTGACCGCTGCGCCCGAGCGGCTCGGGAGAGCGCGCTTCATCCAGCTCGACGAGTGGGCGGGCCTCGGCCCGGAAGATCCCGCGAGCTGCGCCAACTACCTGGAGCGCACGGTGCGCGGTCCCCTCGCAGTGTCACCAGAGCGCTGGACCGGATTTTGCGGCGATGCGCCCGGTGCAGCCGCCGAGTGTCAGCGGGTGGCAGCAGCGCTGGAGGATGCGGGGCCCATCGACCTCTGCATTCTGGGGCTCGGGCTGAACGGTCATCTGGCGCTGAATGAACCGGCCGAATGCTTCGATCCCTTCTGCCACGTCGCCACGCTTGCGGCGCAGTCTCGCACCCATCCGATGCTGGTCGAGACCGCCGCTCCGGTCCGCCAAGGGCTGACGCTCGGTCTGGGCGACATCCTGCGCTCCCGCCGCATCCTGCTGATGGTATCCGGCGGCGCCAAGAGGGCACCCCTCGCGCAGCTTGCGGCCCGGCGTGTCACGCCGACGCTGCCCGCGTCGTTCCTGTGGCTCCACGGAGACGCCCACTGCCTCTGCGACCGGGAAGCGGCGAAGGACACCGGCCTCGAGGGTGCGGGCCAATGAGCCGCTACGCCCTCGGCGTCGACATCGGTGGCACCAAGATCGCCGTCGGCGCGGTCGATGGAACAGGCGCGGTGCATGCGCGGCGGACCATTGCGACCGACGCCGAGGCGGGCTTCGAGGCAGGGCTTGAGCGGCTCACCCGGGCCATCGACGAGACCCTGGCCGAGGCGAGCATCGATGTTGCTACGCTTGCAGGCATCGGCCTCGGCTGTCCCGGCCCCTTCGACGAAGCGAGCGGACGGATTGAGAATTTCTACACCCTCCCGGGTTGGGAGGGGAACGACATCGTGAGCCCGCTCGTCGCCTGCTTCGACACGCCGGTGCAGCTCATCAACGACGCGGATGCGGCGCTGCTGGGCGAGGCGCTGGCCGGCGCGGCCCAAGGCGCCCGCGTCGCGCTGATGCTGACCATCGGCACCGGCATCGGCGGCGCGGCGCTGATCGACGGCGCGATCCTCAGGGGTGCGGCGCGCGAGCATCCTGAGATCGGCCATCTGATCGTCGACCCGACCGGGCCGGAGTGTTACTGCGGCAACCGAGGCTGCCTCGAATCCCTCGCCGCAGGGCCCGCGCTCGCGCGCGCGGGCGCGGAGTTCGGCTACGCGGATGCCGAGGCCGTCTTCGCCGCCGCCGAAGCCGGGGCGGACTCCGCCAAGGCGATCATCGTCCGCAGCACGGACGCGATGGAGACGGCGGCCTGGAGCCTTGTGCATACCCTCCTGCCCGAGGTGCTCCTCATCGGGGGTGGCATCGGCGAGCGCCACTTCGCGCTCTATCGCGAGGCTGCCGAGCGTGCCATCGCGCGCGCCGTGCTCCCTCCCGCCGGCGCGATCCGCGTGGTCAAGGCTGCGCTCGGCAACGATGCGGGCATGGTGGGCGCCGCGGCGTTGATGCTCGACGATGCCTGATCTCCATCGGGTTCAGGACTGGGTCGATCCCAGCTTGACACCGGCGCTGCGGACTACGCATCTCGGCTGATGAGCAACTCTTCGGTTCGAAAAGTGAGCGGAAGCGGTCGGCGCTCCGCTGTTGCGCCCGACTTCGATGCGATCGTGGTTGGAGCGGGCTTTGCCGGGCTCTACATGCTCCATCGGTTGCGCTCGATGGGGCTCTCGGTGCGCGTCTTGGAGCAGGGCGGCGGGGTCGGCGGCACTTGGTACTGGAACCGTTACCCTGGCGCCCGCTGCGATCTCGACAGCGTCGAGTATTCGTACCAATTCTCCGATGCGCTTCAGCAGGAGTGGCGGTGGAGCGAGCGCTTCGCCGCCCAGCCGGAGATTCTGCGCTACCTGGAGCATGTGATGGACCGGTTCGACCTCCGCCGGGACATCCGCTTCGGCACGACTGTCACCGAGGCGGCCTTCGACGAGGCGGCGGGGTGCTGGCGCATCGCCACCGGTGACGGCACGCGGCTCAGTGCCACCTACTGCATCATGGCGACCGGGTGCCTCTCAGTCCCCAATCGGCCGGCTTTCGATGGTTTGGACCGATTCGCCGGCGAGTGGTACCACACCGGCGCCTGGCCTCATGACGTAGTTTCTTTCACCGGCAAGCGTGTCGGCATCGTCGGTACCGGCTCATCGGCAGTTCAGGCGATTCCCGTGATTGCGGCTGCGGCACGCCACCTCACCGTCTTTCAGCGCCAGGCGAGCTACAGCATCCCGGCTCGCAATGCGCCCCTGGGCGAGGCGGAATACGCCGCCATCAGGGAACGATACGGGGAGCTGCGCCGCCAGGCGCGAAATACGCCGAGCGGATGCTGGTGGTCGGCGAACCTTGTCGCTGCCGCGGAGATGAGCGCCGAGGAGCGCGAGCGGGAGCTTGAGGCCCGATGGCGGACGGGCGGCCTCTGCTTCTACGGCGTCTTCAAGGACGTTCTGGTCAATACCGAGGCGAACGATATCGCCGCCGAGTTCCTCCGCGGCAAGATCCGCGCGCAGGTCCGCGTTCCCGAGGTAGCCGCCCTGCTGACCCCTCGCTCCGTCGTCGGCTGCAAGCGCATCTGCCTCGACACCGACTATTTCGCGACCTTCAACCGGCCCAATGTCACGCTGGTCGATGTCAGTGCGGCGTCGATCGAGGAGATCACGCACACCGGCCTGCGCACCGGCGGCGACCATTACGAGCTCGACACGATCGTCTTCGCCATCGGCTTCGACGCGATGACCGGGCCGCTGCTGCGCATCGACATTCGCGGTAGAGGCGGGCAGTCACTGAAGGCGAAGTGGGCCGACGGACCGCGCACCTACCTCGGTCTTGCGATCGAGGGGTTCCCCAACCTTTTCACGATCACGGGGCCGACCAGCCCTTCGGTGCTCGCCAGCATGGTTCCCGCCATCGAGCAGCACGTGGAGTGGATCGCCGACTGCATCGCATATGCACGTGCACACGCCCGTCCGCGCATCGAGGCGACAGGCGAGGCAGAAGCCGAGTGGATTGCCCATCACGACGAGGAGGCGGGCCACACGCTCTTCCCCGCCTGCAATTCCTGGTACGTCGGCGCCAATGTCGACGGCAAGCCGCGCCAGGTGATGCCCTACACGGCCGGGTTCTCGGCTTACGTCGAGAAGTGCGATGCGGTTGCCGCCAACGAATACGAGGGATTCTCGCTGAGCGCCGCGTGAGCTGCGCTCCTTCCCGGCGGCGGGGCCTGATGGCCGGGTGCGAAGCAAGGACGATTCGCGCTAAACTCCGTTAGCGCAGGCAAGCGGCCACGGGCCATGAGCACCTCTGCGACAGGGAGCAAGACCGGGAACGGCGGGCGCGGCGCGACAGCGCCGGACCTGGATGCGGTTGTCGTAGGCGCCGGATTTGCAGGCCTCTACATGCTCTACCGGCTGCGCGGAATGGGGCTTTCGGTCCGCGTCTTCGAAAAGGGCAGCGGGGTCGGTGGCACCTGGTACTGGAACCGCTATCCCGGCGCCCGCTGCGACACCGACAGCGTCGAGTATTCGTACCAGTTCTCCGACGCGCTCCAGCAGGAGTGGCGCTGGACCGAGCGCTTCGCCACGCAGCCGGAGATCCTGCGCTATCTGGAGCATGTCGCGGACCGGTTCGATCTTCGCCGCGACATCCGGTTCGAGACCGCCGTCACCGAGGCGGCTTACGACGAAGCGGCGGGATGCTGGCGGATTGCCACCGACGACGGCACCCGGCTCTCTGCCACCTATTGCGTCATGGCCACGGGGTGCCTCTCGGCGGTCAACCGCCCCGAGTTCGACGGTTTGGAGCGTTTCGAGGGCGAGTGGTACCACACCGGCGCCTGGCCTCACGAGGCGGTCTCTTTCTCCGGCAAGCGCGTCGGCGTCGTCGGCACCGGCTCCTCCGCGATCCAGTCGATTCCGGTGATCGCGGCGGAGGCCAGCCACCTCACCGTCTTCCAGCGTCAGGCGAACTACACCATCCCCGCCCGCAATGCGCCGCTTGACCCGGTGGAATACGCCGAAATCAGGGAGAATTACGGGGAGCTGCGGAAAGAGGCGAAGAAGACCCCGACAGGCTGCTGGTGGACCGTGAATCCGGCCACCGCCGACGAGATGAGCGCCCGCGAGCGTCGGCGCGAGCTGGAAGCCCGGTGGGCAAAGGGCGGGCTCTGCATGTACAGCGTCTTCGCGGACGTGCTGATGGACGACGAGGCCAACGGAATCGCAGCGGCCTTCGTCCGCGAGAAGATCCGCGAGTTGGTACACGACCCCGAGGTGGCGGCGCTGCTCTCGCCGCACTCCCTCATCGGATGCAAGCGAATCTGCCTCGATACCGACTACTACGCGACCTTCAACCGGCCCAATGTGACACTGGTCGATGTCAGCGGCGCACCGGTCGAGGAGATCACGCGGACCGGCCTTCGCACCGGCGGCGAGGATTACGAGCTGGATACAATCGTCTTCGCCATCGGCTTCGACGCGATGACCGGGCCGCTGCTGCGGATCGACGTCCGCGGCAGGGGCGGGCGGACGCTGAAGTCAAAGTGGGCCGATGGCCCGCGCGCCTATCTCGGGCTTGCGATCGAGGGATTCCCAAACCTGTTCACGATCACGGGGCCTGTCAGCCCCTCGGTCCTGACCAACATGGTCCCCGCCATCGAGCAGCACGTCGAGTGGATCGCCGACTTCATCGCTCACGCGCGCGCCTGCGGGCGGCCTCATATCGAGGCGAGCCTGGCGGCGGAGGACGCGTGGCTCGCCCATCACGACGAGGTCGCGAACGGCACGGTCTTCCCCGGCTGCAACTCCTGGTACGTCGGCGCCAATGTCGCCGGCAAGCCGCGCCGTGTGATGCCCTACACTGGCGGCTTCCCCGCCTACATCGAGAGGTGCGAGGAAGTGGTCGCCAACGGCTATGAGGGGTTCACGCTGACCGCTGCGTGAGTAACCGCAGCAAACTCCTAAGCGTCCTCGCGACATCCCGGCGGCGGATCGCAGGGCTCGGTGCCCATGTCGGCAGGCACGGAGACTTCGATCAGGTCGAACGTCTCCGAGGTCGCGATCTCGTTGTGCGGTGTGCCGCCCGGGATGTAGAGCGAATCCCCTTCCTCGATCCGGATGGTCTCGTTCTCGAAGGCGAGGTCGATCCAGCCGTTCAACATGTAGACGATCTGCCCCTCGCAGATGTGCGTGTGCCAGCCGGTCGGCCGCGTAAGTCCGGATTTGGCCGTGGTGATCTGCGCGCGGATGCGCCCGCCGCTCGCCGCCGTGACGCCGAGGTCACGGTAGGTCATGAAGTCGCGCCGCCCCGGCACGAAGGTGGGGTCGTCCTTCCTGACGAGGGTAAAAGGCGGCTCTGGCGTGGCCGGGCTTGCGGCCGCAGCAGTCTGGGCCTTGGTCATGGCGTGGGCTCCTCTCCGCCGGGCGGTAGCCGAGTATGGTAGGAAGCACCGGCTGGCGTGACAAGGCGGTCGCCGCGGTTCGGCGTGCCGCTACGATCCGAAACCGTCTCGATTGCGCGGCGCCCGCTTTACTGTGTCCGGGGTCGCTGCGACTCCCCGAGCTGGGCGGGAGTGAGCTGGAACCCGACCAGCGTTTCGTAGCTCACACCGAATTCCCCCGGCCCCAGGGGGATCCACTGCTCGATCTCCTCCACCGTCTGCGCGCTCGCGCTGTCGGCCTCGAAGGCGATCTGCGCCGTGAAGACCTCTTTGGCGATGATTTGACGGGTCGGGTCGGCAATTGCGACGAAGAAGGGCACGCTCACCCGGTCGCTCGCGGCCGCGGGCCCGCGCGTTGCGCGGATCGGCAGCGCGAACGTCACCTCCACGCCGCCGCCCTGGTCGCCAACATCGTAATCGCAGTCGGAGCTCACGCTGCGAAGCTCCAACACGAAAGCCACGTCGGACGCTTCGCGCCCCGGCCCGTCGCCGTAGAGAGTGAGTAGGCGCGCTTCCTTCAGAATGCTGACCCTGGGGCAGGGCGGCGGATCGGCGAACGGGTTGCAGCCGGCAAGCGCGACCAGCACGCTGGCGGCGAGAAGTGTCGCCCCGAGGCGTGCCGCCCGGTAACGCCGCTGCCGAGACCCGTTGACCACGGGCTGTCCTGTTGGCGGACGCGTACTCAGAGCGTGTTGTGAGTACCGTCGCAGTGCGGCTTGCTCCCGGTCTGCTTGCAGCCGCAGAGCCACGCGGTCTCGCTCTCCTCGGCGGTGAAGACGATCGGGCGGATATCGGTCACCTTGTGGGAGCCGTCGCAGAATGGCTGGGTCGCGCTCAAGCCGCACGCGCACCAGAAGTATTTCTCCCCGGCAACGAGCTCGGTTTCGTAGGGTTCCGCCTGGGCGACGACGGGTTCGCTCATGGTGGGCTGCCTCGACAGTCGTAAGGGTCCGATCAAGTGAGACTGTAGCCGCGCACCCTGCGGCGAACAAGGCTGCCCAAGGGCACCGCTTGATCAGCGCCGGGGTCGCGAGCTAGTGTGCGCCGCTCTTGATTGGGGGCGTGGGGTGCCATGACAGCCGTACCGGGTTTCGTTGAACTGATCGGAAACACGCCGCTGATCCGCCTGCACGGCCCCTCCGAGGCCACCGGCTGCGAGATCCTCGGCAAGTGCGAGTTCCTGAACCCCGGCGGCTCGGTCAAGGACCGGGCTGCGCTCTTCATCGTGCGCGATGCCGAGCGGCGGGGCGTGCTGAAGCCCGGCGGGACCATCGTCGAGGGCACTGCCGGCAACACCGGCATCGGCCTCGCGCTCGTGGGCAATGCGCTCGGCTACCGCTCGGTGATCGTGATTCCGGAGACCCAGAGCCAGGAAAAGAAGGACATGCTGCGGCTCTGCGGCGCGGAGCTGATCCAGGTGCCGGCGGTCCCCTATCGCGATCCCAACAACTACGTGAAGTATTCGGGCCGTCTTGCCGACGAGCTTGCCGAGACGGAGCCGAACGGCGCGGTCTGGGCCAACCAGTTCGACAACGTGGCCAACCGCCAGGCCCATGTCGAAACGACCGGGCCCGAGATCTGGGAGCAGACCGGGGGCAAGGTCGACGGCTTCATCTGCGCTGTCGGCACCGGCGGCACGCTCGCCGGGGTCGGTATGGCGCTCAAGGAGCGCAAGCCCTCGGTGACGATCGGCCTCGCGGACCCCATGGGCGCGGCGCTCTACAACCACTACGCACACGGTGAGCTCAAGGCGGAAGGCAGCTCCATCACCGAAGGGATCGGCCAGGGTCGGATCACCGACAACCTCGAAGGCGCACCGATCGATGTGCCGTTCCAGATCCCGGATGCGGAGGCGCTGCCCGTGATCTTCGATCTGGCGCAGAACGAAGGCCACGTCATGGGCGGCTCGACCGGGATCAACATTGCCGGTGCGATTCGGCTGGCCCGGGAGATGGGCCCCGGACACACCATCGTTACCGTGCTCTGCGACTACGGCACCCGCTATTTCAGCAAGCTCTTCAACGCCGCGTTCCTGCGCGAGCGCGACTTGCCGGTACCGCCCTGGCTCGATGACGCTCCCGATGTCGCCGACTGAGCCGCTGTTTCGCACCGAGCCCTACGCGCGCACCTGCGAGGCACAAGTCAGCGCGGTTGACGGCGATACGGTGCGTCTCGACCGCACGGTCTTCTACCCCGAGGGCGGCGGCCAGCCCGGCGATACGGGGATCTTGCGCACAGACGACGGCACCGAGTTCGCGGTGCGCGATACGCGCAAGGGCGAAGACGCCGATGACATCCTCCATCTGATCGACCCTGACACGCCACCGCCTGCGCCGGGAAGGCGTGTGATTGCCGAGGTTGACTGGGAGCGCCGCTATCGCCACATGCGCATGCATACCTGCTTGCATTTGCTGAGCGCCGTGATCGATGCACCGGTGACTGGCGGGCAGCTTTCGGCAGAGAAGGGGCGCCTCGACTTCGATGTCGATACCAAGCTGGAAAAGGCTGCGATTCAGGAAGAGCTCAACGCGCTCATCGCGCGGGACTTCCCAGTTGCCGCGCGCTGGATCAGCGACGAAGCGCTCGCAGCGCAGCCGGAGCTGGTCAAAACCATGCGGGTGAAGCCCCCCACTGGCCATGGGCGGGTCAGAGTGATCGATGTCGAGGGGATCGACCTGCAGCCTTGCGGCGGCACCCATGTCGCGCGAACCGGCGAGATCGGGCCGGTCACCGTCCGCAAGATCGAGAACAAGGGCCGGCACAACCGGCGCGTCACGCTCGCGTTCGGAGAACCGGCATGAGCGGGGACGAGACGCCACTGATTGTGCCCCCGAGCTGGCTCGCCGCCGATTTGGGCGCGGATAACGCCGTTCGAGTGCTTGACGGCTCCTGGCACCTGCCGCCGCTGGGACGCGACCCAGCCGCCGAGTTCATGGAAGCGCACATTCCGGGCGCCGCCTTCTTCGACATCGACGGCATCTGCGATCCGGATTCGTCACTGCCCCACATGCTGCCGTCGCCGGAACTCTTCGGGCGCAGCGTCTCGGCGCTGGGCGTCAGCAATGGCACACACGTCGTCGTCTATGACACCGTGGGCCTCTACAGCGCGGCGCGGGTGTGGTGGATGTTCCGCGTGTTCGGGCACGAGCGTGTCTCGATCCTCGCCGGCGGCCTGCCGCGCTGGCAGGCGGAAAGTCGCCCGGTCGAGAGCGGCGAGGCTGCAATCGCGCCGGGTTCGTTCACGGCGCGGGCGCCGGACGAGACGCTGGTCCGCTCCTTCGAGCAGGTCCGTGCAACCTTGAGCACCGGCAGCGCGCAGATCGTGGATGCCCGCGCCGTGGCCCGCTTCACGGGCGAGGACCCGGGGCCGAGGCCCGATCTCCCGCGCGGTCACATTCCTGGTAGCCGCAACGTGCCCTTCGACGTCGTTCTCGACGATGACGACGCTACGCTGGGCGACACTGCGGCGATCCGACGCGCCTTCGCCGACGCCGGCGTCGATCCTGCCCGGCCGGTCATCGCCACCTGCGGGTCGGGCATTACCGCATGCACACTCGCGCTCGCACTCATCGCAATTGGCGCCGAAGAGGTCGCCGTCTACGATGGTTCCTGGAGCGATTGGGGCGGCCGCGCGGACGCGCCGGTAGAAAGCGGCGGTCCCGCCTAGGCGCGATTATCGATGAAGCGGCGACAGACCACCCTCTCCATCGTAGCCGCAATGGTGGCGGCTCTGATGTGGGCAGCAGCGAGCGGGGCTGAAGAACCGGAGCCTGTGGCTGGCGGGGCTGCGGCGCTTGAGACAGAGAGTGAGACACAATCGGGTGACATGATCGGCGCGCTGCGCCATGTCGTCACCGCCCACGAAGATACTTTGCTCGACCTCGCGCGCGCCAACGGCCTCGGTTATGTCGAGATGATCGCGGCCAACCAGGGCATCGACCCCTGGGTTCCTGGCGAAAACACGCCGATCATTCTGCCGACCGCGCACGTCCTGCCGGATGCCGAACGCCAGGGCCTCGTCGTCAACCTGGCGGAGCACCGCCTGTACTACTTCGGGCCGGACGGCGCCGAGCCACAGACCTTTCCGCTCGGCGTGGGCAGGGAAGGGTGGGACACGCCCCTCGGCAGCACCGAGATCGTGCGCAAGAAGGAAAGGCCGACCTGGTTCCCGCCCGAATCGATCCGTGCCAAGAAACCGCATCTACCCAAAACGGTGCCGCCGGGCCCGTACAATCCGCTTGGCAGCCACGCGCTCTATTTCGATTGGCCAAGCTATCTCATCCACGGCACGAACATGCCGTGGGGAGTCGGGCGGCGGGTGAGCCACGGTTGTATTCGTCTCTATCCCGAGGATATCGCGCGGCTCTTCGAGATCGTGCCGGTCGGCACGCCGGTTCAGGTCATCAGTCAGGCGATCAAGATCGGCTGGTACGACGGTGAGCTCTATGTGGAGGCGCACCCCGAGGCCGAACAGGCGGACGAGCTGGAATGGACCGGGCAAATTGAGAGCGTCGACGCGCACTCTCGCGCCGACGCCCTGTATCGGATCAAGACTCAAGTCGATGCCACCCAGGCCCGGCTGGACTGGCACCTCATTCGCAAGGTTTTCGAAGAACGGTCCGGTGTCCCTGTCCAAGTCACCGTGGACCGGTCCGTAACTCCCAGTTAGCCAGCGCTGGGCGGCGTGAAGGAGCCGCCCGCCGGCTCTACTTGCGCATCCCCTTCTGGAAAATGCGGTCGGCCTTGTCCGCAGCCGCCTGCGCTGCCTCGGCTGCTGCTTCTGCTGCTGCTGCCGCTGCCGCTGCGCTCTGGCTGGCCTCGTCCACGGCCGCTCTGAGCTCATCGACGGCAACCAGGGCCTGATTGGCGGTTTGCATGGCTTCCGTGGCCATCGCCTCGGCGCCCGCTATGGCAGCGGCTGCCTGTTCCCGCTCGGCGGCGGACTGGCACCCCGCAGCAACGGCCAGCGGAAGAGCGACAATCGCAATCCGAAGCGCCCACGATCTCTTGAACATAGCCTCCTCCCGGCTGCAGTAGGTCGCTGCGGAGTTGACGGCGATTCGGGCAATAGTGTCAAGGTGACTCTCCCAAAAAAGGGGCGATACGCTCAGTCATTTGCCTCCGAAACGACAAATTGGGCGGTCGTGCTTTACGGGCGCGCTTGGAAGCCATTACTCTCTTGATATGACATCCTCATCCCCGTGCCGGCCGGAGACGCTTGTCGAACGTGAGGGGTCCGAATCGCCGGTCCTGTTCGATGCGGTGCTCGCGCCCAATCGCTCGCTCGGACGCGCCGGATTCATCGCGGTGATGGCCGGCGTCATCGTCATCAGCATCGGGCTCGGCGTCTTCTTCCTGCTCCAGGGTGCGTGGCCGGTGCTGGGCTTCTTCGGCCTCGATATCGCCCTGCTTTATATCGCGTTCCGGCTAAGCTACCGCTCCGGCCGCCTGCGGGAGACCATCCGCGTCAGCGCAGACGAGGTCGTGGTCAGGCGCATTGCGCCCAACGGCCGCACGATGGAATGGCGCTTCAACCCCTACTGGCTCCGCGTCGCCCTCGACGATCCAGTCGAGCACCACAGCCAGATTACCCTTACCACGCATGGCCGCTCGCTGGTCATTGGCCCGTTCCTTGCGCCAGAGGAGCGCGCAACTCTGGTACAGGCGCTGCGTGACGCCTTGGGAGAGGCCAACCGGCGCTATGCCGGTGCCCCGCTGGAGGAGCAGGAGATCGAGGCCAGCGAAGCGGCTACCCGGCGAAGCTAAGAGGCGCTTCTAACCAATCGGCGGGGTGTGCACCGTCATCTTGCCGCGCATCGCCGCCGGTGTTTCGTCTTCGGAGACCTCGCCCGTCGCATTCGCCTGATAGGCGCGCGCGTAGGCGATGACATCGGTCGCATTCTCCGGCGTCAAATGGCTGAAGCGCACGTGGTGCTTGCCAGCAGAGCGGAAGCCCACATTGCACGGGCTCTTGCAACCGTTCAGGCAATAGACCGCGCGAAGATTGAGCGCCTCGGGCAGGGGCTCTGCCTCGATCAGGTCGCGCACCGCCTCCAGCAGGAAGGTGCCCTGGCGCTTGCCGTCGCGCTCACGCGCCGATTCCGACCAGACGCAGGAGCGGCAGACATAAAAGGTCGCCGGCGCGGCGCTGGCCGCCGCCGCCCGCCCGGCGCGAGCGGTTCGCCTGGCGTCAGCCGGCCGAGCCTTGCCCGCACCCTTGCGGGAACGCGTCTGTGCGCTCCCTCGCTTGCCCTGCTTTCGCGTCGCCATGTCCCCGCCTAACTGAAGCTGTAATAGAGATTCAGAATTAATCCGTTGACCTGCGTCGGCTTCTCGATCGGGGTCCAGTGACCGCAACCGGGCAGCACTGCAACGCGGGAGCCCTTGATTCGGTTGCTCAACGCCTTCACCGCCGGCGGCGGCGAGACGCCGTCCTCGTCGCCGGTGATCAGCAGGGTCGGGCAGCGGATGCTGGCGAGGTCCGCGCTCGTGACTGCGGCGAGCGCCTCGCAGGTGCGCGCGTAGCCCTCCGCATCCTGGCCCATGAGAATCTCGCGGACGAAGGCGGCCGACGCTGGGTAGTGGGCTCTGGTGTCGGCCGAGATCGCGATCTCCACCAGGGTGTCCGCGATCGGCGTCATGCCATTCTCGCGCGCCACGGCCGCGCGGTCGCGGATCGCCTGGCGGGCGGGTTCGGGCGGCTCGGCCAGCGGGCCGAGGAGCGCAAGGCTCTTCACCCGCTCAGGCTGCTCGGCGGCGATGTGCTGGCAGACGATCGTGCCCATGGAGTGGCCGCAGAGATGCGCGGTCGAAATTTCCAGCTCATCCATGACCGCGACCATGTCGGCGGCGAAAGAGGCGATGGAGAGATCGCCCGTGGCGGGCGAGCGGCCCGAGCCTTCGAGGTCGGGCCGGACTACGCGGAAGTACCGGGCGAGCGGACCCACCTGCGGGTACCAACTGTTGCTGGTGCCGCCGAGGCCGTGGACCATGACCACCGCGTCGCCGTCGCCATGCTGCTCGACCGCGATGTCCTTGCCGTTGATCTCCATCCCTTCGCTCCGAAATCGCGCACCCACGCCGTCAACGAGCCCAGCACATAGCACGCGGCGGCGCTGGCCGGATAGGCGTATTGCACCGCCGGCCCGGTGACGCGGTCAATCCGGGTGCGGCGTCTCGATCCTCTCGTATCGGGCGAGCGGCTCAAAGAACCGCTGGCCCTCGCTCTCGCCGGGCTTCGGCGGTTCCGGCGCCGCCAGCTCCTGCGCGGCGAAGAGGCGCGCGACCACCGCCTTGCGCGCATCGCCGGCGCCCCAGTCCGTGGCTGCCTCCTCAACCAGCAGGGCAGCGGCCAGGCCCTTGGCCATGCGGTCCATCAGCCGGTGGGCCTGACGCTGCGCCTCGGCTTGGTCGTCACGGATCAAGGCCGTCAGCGCAGCCACCTCCCGCCGGGCCTGAAAGATCAGCGCGCGCGCCCGCACGAAGGCCGAGTGGTTGGCGACGAAGGGCATGTTGAGAACGGCGTCGAGCCTGCCGTGAAAGGCGGCGAGCCCCGGCGAGTCCGCGCCCGCCAGACGCAGCACTTCCAGCGCCTGGATGTTGGGCGGCCCTTCCCACACGGTGAGCACCTGGGCATCGCGGTAGAGCCTGGCCGTGGGGTATTCCTCGGTGTAGCCGTTGCCGCCCAGGATTTCGATCGCACGGCTGGTCGTAGTGATCGCCCATTCCGCCGTGAGATACTTGGCGAGCGCGGTGACGAGCCGCATCCAGGGCTGCTCCGCCGGTGTCTGCTGTGCTTCGTCGAACGCGCGCGCCGCGGCGAAGGCCAGCGCCACGCTTGCTTCCACACGCACCTGCATTTCGACCAGCTGGTCCTGCACCATCGGGTATGCGGTGAGGCGGTGGCCGAACGCTTCGCGGGCCTCGGCATGGGCGAGCGCCTCGGCGAACGCGCGCCGCTGAATGCCTGCCGACGCCATCGCGTTGTGGATGCGGCTGTAGCCGAGCGCCGCCATCATGGTCTTCAGCCCGTCCGGCGGCGGCGCCACTTCCACCGCATAGGCGCCATCCAGCTCGATCTCCCCGGTCGCGAGACCGCGGGTGCCGAGCTTGTCCTTGAGCCGCCGGATCCGGTAGCGGTTGGACGCTCCATCGGGATCACGCGCCGGCACCAGGTAGAGGCCGAGCCCGGAGCCGCTGCCCCCTGCCCCCTCGGGCCGGGCGAGAGTGAGCGCGAGCCCGCCGTCGACATTGCTGGCGAACCACTTGAGCCCGCTGAGCCGGATGCCTTCGTTGGTGCGCCGCGCCGTGGTCCGGGTGGCGCCGACGTCGCTGCCGCCCTGCTTCTCCGTGACCCAGGTGCCGCCGGTCAGTGCCTTGCCGTCCGTGCGCACAAGCCGGGGCAGGTAAGCATTCCGCACCGTCTCCGGCGCGAACCGGTCGAGCACGTGGGCGACCGCGCCGGTCAGAGTCACCGGGCAGTGAATCGAGATGTCGGATTGCGCGAGCAAGTAGCCCATCGCGAAGGTCAGCGTGTAGGGGCGCCGCGCCCCACCGTAGTTGAGCCCGACGATGCCCCGCTCGTAGACCTCGCGGTGCGCCGCGGCGCAGAGCGGATTGTGGCGGACCACCGAACGGGGGCGGCCATCCTCGTCCAGGGTCTCGAGAACCGGCGGCGCGAAGCGGTTGGTGTAGTCGGCCTGTTCGTCGACGGCGGTTGCCACCCAGCTGCCGAAGCTGCTCAGCCGCTCGGCGTCGTCCTCGGTGAGCCACGGCGCGCTGCGGCGCAGAAGGCTCTGAAGATTCCGGTCCGCCTGGTAGGCGTTGCCGCCGAGACCGCCATTCCGGTCCGTCATGGGTGCGCGACCTTTTGAACCGCAGGCGGTGCCTGCGGAGGTATAGTCCGCAATGTTACTCTCACTTTGATCCGCGCGGCGCAACATGTGCGATGCCTCCGCGGGGTATAAGGCAGGTGATGGCGAGACTGGCGGGCAAGGTAGCGATCGTGACCGGGGCGACCAGCGGGCTCGGCGCCGCGTCGGCAGTGCGCATGGCAGACGAAGGCGCTGCGGTGCTGGTGACAGGGCGGGATGAGAGGCGCGGTCAGGCGATCGCCGACTCCATCGCCACAGCAGGCGGCACGGCCCGGTTCCAGACCCTCGACGTGACCGACGAGGCCGCCTGGAAGCTGACCGTCGAGAGCGTGGTGTCGGAGCATGGCCGGCTCGACATTCTCTTCAACAACGCCGGCATCACGCGCGCCGAGCCGATTGCTAGTGTCTCGCTGGAGACCTGGAGGCGGATCATGGCGGTCAACGCCGACGGGGTCTTTCTCGGCACCCGAAGCGCGATCCCCGCGATGCGCGACTCAGGCGGCGGCTCCATCATCAACATGTCGTCTGTGCTCGGCATTGTCGGCACGGCGCATCTCGCCGCCTACACCGCGTCGAAGGGCGCGGTGCGCTACTTCACCAAGTGCGTGGCGCTCGAGTGCGCGCGCGACGGCAGCGGCGTCCGCGTCAACTCGATCCACCCCGCCTTCATCCACACGCCGATGATGGACGAGACCGCGACCCGCATGTTCGGAGACCCGGCCGCGGGTCCGGAGGAATTCGGCAAGCTGCACCCGATAGGCCATGTCGGCGAGCCCGACGACATCGCCAACGGCGTGGTGTACTTGGCTTCGGACGAGTCCAAGTTCGTCACCGGCACCGAACTGGTGATCGACGGCGGCTACACGGCGGAATAGGCGCGCCGCCCGCCGGGGAGATCGGACATGGCAGACGACTTCAAGGTGTACTGGCAGCCTGGGTGCTCCAGCTGTCTCCGGGCCAAGGAGTTCCTGGCCACGCGCGGGATCGCCTACGAATCGATCAACGTCCGCGCCAGGCCGGAGGCGATGGAAGAGCTCGCCAATCTCGGCGCCCAGTCGGTGCCGGTCGTCGTGCAGGGGAAACGCTTCGTCTTCGCCCAGGACCTGGGCGACCTCGCGCGCTTCATCGGCGTGGAGTTCGACCGGCGCGCGTTGCCGCCTGCGGAGCTGGTGCAGAGAATCGACCTGATCCTCGCCGCGACCCAGCGCTATCTCGCCCAGTTCCCGGCCGCCGACCTCGACGAGGGGCTACCGGGACGCGAGCGCAACATCCTCGATCTCGGCTACCACATCTTCGTGATTCCGGCGGCCTTTCTCGATTCCGCCCACGGCGCGCGGCTCACTTTCGACTATTTCGAGCGCACGCCCGGCCCCGACATGCGGAGCGCAGCCCGGGTCGCGGCCTACGGCCAGACCGTGCGCGACGCGCTCGCATCCTGGTGGCACGCGGCCGACGCGGGGCGCCTCGGCACGCTCGACACCTACTACGGCATTCACCCGACGGAACGCGTGCTGGAGCGGACCGCATGGCACGCGGCTCAGCACGCCCGCCAGCTCATGGCGCTCCTGGAGCAGCGGGGCATCGTGCCGGACGGCCCCCTTGGCGAAGCCGATCTCGACGGCCTGCCGCTGCCCGAAGGGGTCTACGACGACGAGGTGAAGCTGGACGCCGACGCGGGCGGCTAATCCAGGCGCGAGCGCGTCTCCCGCCGGCTACCAGCCGCCGGTTTCGAGCCAGCGGTCGATCATCTCCAGCCGGTCGTGCCCCCAGAACATCTCGTCGCCGACGAAGACGGTGGGCGAGCCGAAGACGCCGCGATCGAGTGCGGCATCGTTCTCGGCGCGCAAGCGGTCCTTGATAGCCTGGTCCTGCACTGCCGCCACCAGCGCATCGCCGTCCACGCCCAGCGCCTTCGCCGCCGCGACCACCGTCTCCGGCTGGCTCAGGTCGCGGTTCTCGACGAAGTAGCCGCGATAGAGCGTCTGGGCGAAATCGCGGGCCGTGGCGGCGTCGCTATCCGCCAGCCAGTAGTAAGCGCGGCAGGCGGCGATGCTGTTGACCGGGAAGTTGTCGGGCACGTTGAAGGTAATGCCGTGCAGGCGCGCCGAGCGCAGCATGTCGTGCTGCGAGTACGGCCCCTTCATGGGCTGGTTGACCAGGGGGCTGCCGCCGATCTTCTGGAACACGGCGCCCAGCAGCATCGGCCGCCACGTTGCGCTACGCCCGTGCTTCGCCGCGATCCCGTCGATCCGCTCGGACGCGAGGTAGCCGTAGGGCGACGAAAAGTCGAAATAGAAGTCGAGACTCTCGCTCATCGCCCTACTCCCGTGCGAGCGCCCGGCTGATCACCAGCCGCTGCACGTCGCTCGTGCCCTCGTAGATAGTGCAGACGCGCTGGTCGCGATAGATGCGCTCCACCGGGAAGTCGCTCAGGTAGCCGTAGCCGCCGAGCGTCTGGATCGCCTTGGAGCAGACCCGCTCGGCAGTCTCCGAGGCAAACAACTTGGCCATCGAGGCTTCCTTCAGGCAGGGCTCGCCGACATCGCGCAGCCGCGCGGCTTGAAGCGTCAAGAGCCGCGACGCCTCGATCTCCGTCGCCATGTCGGCGAGGCGGAAGCCGACCGCCTGATGCTCGATCAGCGGCTTGCCGAAGCTGGTGCGCTCCTTGGCGTAGGCCAGCGCTGTCTCGTACGCGGCGCGCATGGCGCCGATGGCCTGGGCCGACACCCCGATGCGGCCGCCCTCGAGATTGCCGAGCGCGATGGCATAGCCCTGCCCGGGCTCCCCCAGCATCAGGTCGGGGGTGAGCCGCACGTCCTCGAAGACGATCTGGCAGGTGTCGTGGGCGCGCTGGCCCATCTTGGTCTCGTGGCTCGCGACCGTGTAGCCCTTCGACCCTGTCGGCACGAGGAAGCAGCTGATGCCCTTCTTGCCGGCGTCGGGGTCGGTCACGGCGAAGACCATCGCGACGTCCGCCCGGGAGCCGCTGGAGACGAACTGCTTGGTGCCGCTCAGCCGGTAGCCGTTGCCGTCCGGCACGGCGCGGGTGCGCAGGTTGGATGCGTCGGAGCCCGCCTGCGGTTCGGTCAGGCAGAAGCAGCCCAGCATGTCGCCGCGTGCGAGCGGGCGGAGGAAGCGCTCCTTCTGCTCCTCGGAGCCGCCCTTGAGTATGCCGGCGCAGACCAGCGAGTTGTTGACGCTCATCGCCGTCGACGTGCCGACATCGCCGGCCGCGATCTCCTCCATGGCGAGCGCGTAGGCCACGTGATCGGCGCCGGCGCCGTCCCACTCCGGCGGCACCAGCATGCCCATGAGCCCGAGCTGGCCCATGCGGGGGAGGATGTCGTCGGGGTAACCGCCGTTCAGGTCCCACCGGCCGGCATGGGGGGCGAGCTCGCCCTCGGCGAAGTCGCGCGCCATGTCGCGGATCATCCGCTGCTCGTCGGTGAGGAAGATGCCGTTCGCTGCCATGGCCTTGGCCCTCAGAGCCGCTCGAAGGCGGCGTCCACCGGCGTGCACGCGACGCCGTTGATCGGGAGGATGTCCTGCGGGCAGCAGGAGAACGCAAGCACGAGGTCCATCTCCGCCCGCAGCACCACGTAGTCGCCGGGGCTCGCCACGCCGGGCTCGAAGGAGACCGAGCCACCCTCGCCCACGGGGATGTTCATCCACATGTTCCAGGGGGAGGGCGTCTTCGGCGCCTTGAGACCCAACGCCGCCAGCCCGGCATGGAGGTTGTCCTCGCAATTGTCGTGATCGTCGCCCGCGCCCAGCAGGATGTAGCGCCAGCGGTCGCAGGCGGCGATCAGCGTGTCGTGGATGCCGGGCGAGGTGTCCTCCACCAGGGTGAGGATGGGCCGGCGCTTGTTGGTGACCATGGTATCGCCGGGCCGGGGGAAGACGCCGCCGATGGCGACACGGGAGTGCTCCATCGACATGCACTCCGCCATGTCGTCGGCGTTGAAGGCCCAGGTATCCACCACCTGGGTGCCGTGGGTGTTGATGAGGCGAAGCTGCTCGCCGGCAGCGAGCTTGGTGGCCCGGCCGCGCCGGGCCGGAATGGTCTCGCGCCCGCCCGCCATCGCCAGCGCCTTAGTGGAGGCGCTCGACGGCCAGCGCCGTCGCCTCGCCGCCGCCGATGCAGAGCGCCGCAGCACCCTTGTCGAGGCCGTATTTCTCCAGCGCCGCCAGCAGGGTGATGACGATGCGGGCGCCGGAGGCGCCGACCGGATGGCCGAGCGCACAGGCCCCGCCGTGCACGTTCACCTTCTCGTGGTCCAGGTCCAGGTCGCGCATCGCTGCCATGGCGACCACCGCGAAGGCCTCGTTGACCTCGTAGAGGTCCACGTCGTCCGCATCCCAGCCGACTTTCTCGAACAGCTTGCTGAGCGCCGGGCCCGGCGCCGTGGTGAACCAGGCGGGCGCCTGCGCGTGCGTTGCGTGACCGTGGATAACCGCAACCGGTGTGAGCCCGCGCTTCTCGGCCTCGGAGCGCCGCATCAGCACCAGCGCGGCGCCGCCGTCGGAGATCGAGCTGGAATTGGCGGCGGTCACCGAGCCGTCCTTGGCGAAGGCCGGGCGCAGCGTCGGGATCTTGTCGAGATCGGCGGTGAGCGGCTGCTCGTCTTGGCTGACGACGGTCTCGCCCTTGCGGTGCTTGACCGTGACCGGCGTCACCTCGCCGTCGAAGGAGCCGTCCTCGATCGCCGTCTTCGCGCGGGTGAGCGAGGTTATGGCGAACTGGTCCTGCTGCTCGCGCGTGAACTGGTAGCTGCGCGCCGTCTCCTCGGCGAAGTGGCCCATCAGCTTGCCCTTGTCGTAGGCGTCCTCCAGCCCGTCGAGGAACATGTGGTCCTGCACCTTGCCGTGGCCCATGCGGTAGCCGCTCCGCGCGCGGTCCAGCAGGTAGGGCGCGTTGGTCATGCTCTCCATGCCGCCAGCGACGACGATGGCGCCGGAGCCGGCCGCGATCAGGTCGTGGGCGAACATGGTGGCCTTCATGCCTGACCCGCACATCTTGTTGATGGTGGTGCAGCCGACGTGCTCGGGGATTCCGGCGCCGATGGAAGCCTGGCGCGCCGGCGCCTGCCCCTGACCGGCCGAGAGGATGTTGCCCATGATGACCTCGTCGACCTCGTCGGCGGCGACGCCTGCGCGGCTCAGCGCGGCTTCGATCGCGGCGGAGCCCAGCTCGGGCGCCCGCGCGTCCTTCAATGCACCCTGAAACCCGCCCATGGGCGTGCGCGCCATCCCGACGATGACGATCGGATCATCCATCATGCCTTGTCTTCTCCCGGCTTCGGCGCGCCAATGCTGCGCCGCAGCACACTACATAGTGCCTGCCCTGGCGAATATCCAGCCTGCGAGCCGGCCTTCCCCGCGATGGATGCCGGCTGAGTCTCGCCAACGAGCAAGACAAGGCATTCATGCGGGATTCATTGGGATTCAGTGGGATATTCCGGGATGGAGCGAGGATATAACGGCGTCTCCAGCGGGATATCCCGCTCACAGGCGGTCGGGCGCGAGAACCCCAGGATCGCCCGCTTTCCGCCCGATGCGCGGCTTTGCATGACACGTCGCATGTCGGCAGTCTGCCCCGGGCGTCCACGCTCGTCCACCGGACCATCGTGCGCTGAGCGCGCGCGGCGATGTCTGGGCCGGTGTCAGGCGTAGATTGGCGGTCGTTCCTGGGCCCAGGGCTGCGCCTCCTCGAGCTGGGAGGCGAGGGCGATCAGCAGCCCGTCGGCAGCGTAGCGCGCGACCAGCTGAACGCCGAGCGGCACCCGGTCCTCGCTCAGCATCGCCGGCATGCTCATCGCCGGTTGACCGGTGCCATTGTAGATGTGCGTGAAGGGCGTGAAGGCGCGCATGCGCTCCCACACCTCGTCGCCCGGATTGTCGGCGAACAGAAATCCCAATGGCGGCGGCGGGGTGGCCGTGCCGGGGGTCACCAGGACGTCGTAGGTCTCGAAGAACGGCCCCACCTGCCGGCAGATCCGGTTGAGCTCGTAGAGTGCCCGGCACAGGTCGCGGCTCGAGCTCCGGCGCCCCTCTTCGAGCACCCAGAGATTGACGCGCTCCAGCGTATCGTTGTCGAGCGGGCGCCCCATGTGCGACGCCATGTCCTCCATGAATGTGGCGCAATGCGCCGCCATGATGGTCACGAACGCAGCGGCGAAGCCCGGCGCATCGTAGTCGGGCGCCGCCTCCTCCACGTCGTGGCCCAGCGACGCCAGCACCCTGGCCGTCTCCGCAACGGCCCGCTTGCAATCCTCGTGAACCGGATCGCCGCTCGCGGCGACGTCGGTGACCGCGATGCGGAGCCGGCCCGGATCGCGCCCCACCTCCTCGAGAAAGGGCCGCTCGGGCGGCGGCGCGAAGTAGGGATCGCCGACGGAGGGGCCTGCGGTGCAATCGAGCATGGCCGCCGTGTCGCGGACGCTGCGGGAAACGATGTGCTCGCTCACCATGCCACCCCAGATTTCGCCGTAGTCAGGGCCTGCCGGGTTGCGCCCGCGGGTCTGCTTGAGGCCGACCAGGTGGCAGCAGGTGGCGGGGATCCGGGTCGAGCCGCCGCCGTCATTGGCATGGGCCATCGGCACGATGCAGGCCGCCACGGCTGCAGCGGAGCCGCCGCTGGAGCCGCCCGCGGTGAGCCCGAGCTTCCACGGATTGTGGGTCGGGCCGGTAAGCACGGGCTCGGCGGAGGCGTTCATGCCGAGCTCGGGTGTGTTGGTCTTGCCGATCGTCACGATGCCGGAGGCCTTGAAGCGCGTGACGAGGTCGCTGTCGTAGTCTCGCGTGAAGCCGTCGGTCAGCCGGCATGCCCCGCCGGTCGGGATGCCGGCGTAGGAGATCATCAGATCCTTGGCGAGGAAGGGCACGCCGTGGAACGGCCCGTCCGCCGGGCCTTCGCGCAGGACTGCCTCCGCATGGGCCTCCATCGTGTGGATGACCGCGTTGAGATCGGGGTTGAGCCGCTCGATCGCATCGAAGGCGGCGGCGACAAGCTCGCCCGGCGAGACCTCGCCCTGCCGCACCAGCGCCGCCAGCCCCAGGCCGTCGTACTGCGCGTATTCCTGAAAACCCGCCATCCTTCGTCTCCCGTTTTCTCCGGTACAGCGTCGGGGGCCGGTCGGCTCGTCCTTACGCGTCGCGCTCCAGGAGGCGGCGAACGATGCGGCGGGCGGCAGCACCGGGGGTGAGCGTCTGCGCCGCCACCTCGGCCTCCAGCGCCGCGACCGCGGGCGCCAGCCGCTCGTCGGCGTGAAGCGCGGCTACGAGCGAGTCCTCGACCTCGCGCCAGAGCCAGGCGGCGGCCTGGGCGGCCCGCTTGGCCTCCAGCGCGCCGTCCTTCGCCATCGCCGCCCGGTGCCTCTCCACCGCGTCGGCGATCTCGTCGAGGCCGGTTCCTTCCACTGACGAGCAGGCGATGACGCAGGGCGTCCACGGCCCTTCGCCTGCGTGGAGCGAGAGCGCAGCCTCGAAGTCCGCCTTGGCGTGGGCGGCGGGCCCTTCGAGGGCGCCGTCGGCCTTGGTGACGACGACAATGTCGGCGCGCTCGACCACACCTCGCTTGATGCCCTGCAGCTCGTCGCCGGCGCCGGGCTGCACCAGCAGCATGTAGAGGTCCGTCATGTCGGCGACAGCGGCCTCGGACTGGCCGACGCCCACGGTCTCCACCATCACGAGGTCGAAGCCCGCCGCCTCGCAGGCGAGCATGACATCGCGCGTGCGCCGGGCGACGCCGCCGAGCGTGCCGCCCGTCGGCGAGGCGCGGATGAAGCTCCTCTCGCTCCGCGCGAGCTCCGGCATCCGCGTCTTGTCGCCCAGGATCGAGCCGCCGGAGCGCTCGCTGGAAGGATCGATCGCGAGCACCGCGATCCTGCGGCCGGCCGCGATGGCGCGGATGCCGAAGGCTTCGATGAAGGTCGACTTGCCAACGCCTGGCGCGCCCGAGATGCCGAGGCGGACGGCCCTGCCCGCGTGCGGCACCAGCGCCTGGAGCAGGTCCTCCGCCGCTTCGTAGTCTTCCTCCCGCGTGGATTCGATAAGCGTGATCGCCGTGGCCAGCGCGCGTCGGTCGCCGGCGAGGATATCCGCCACCGGCGGCGCCTGGCCGGGGCCGTGCGGGCGCGCGGTCATGGCGCCGGGTCCTCCTCGGCCACGGCCGTCGCCTCCCCGGCGCGGCTTTCCTCGTCGGCAAGCCGTTGCTCTAGCTCCTCCCTGAGCTCGGCAGTCTCCTGCTGACGCCACCACATCTCGGCGTAGTGGCCGTCCCGCACCAGCAGCTCGGCGTGGCGCCCGCGCTCGACGATGCGCCCGCCGTCCAGCACCAGGATCTGGTCGGCGTCGATGACCGTGGAAAGGCGGTGCGCGATCATGAGCGTCGAGCGGTCGCGGCTGACCTCCCGCAGACTCGCCTGAATCTCCTTCTCCGTCTGCGAATCGAGCGCCGATGTGGCCTCGTCGAACAAGAGAATACGGGGATTCTTGAGGATCGTGCGCGCAATCGCCACCCGCTGCTTCTCGCCGCCCGAGAGCTTGAGGCCGCGCTCGCCGACCATGCTCTCGTAGCCGTCGGGGAGTGCTGAGATGAAGTCGTGGATATGGGCGAGCCGCGCCGCCTCCTCCACCTCGTCCGCGCTCGCGTCGGGCCGGCCGTAGGCGATGTTGTAGTAGATCGTGTCGTTGAAGAGCACCGTGTCCTGCGGAACGATGCCGATGGCTGCGCGCAGGCTCTCCTGGCTCACGTCGCGCACGTCCTGGCCGTCGATTCTGACGCTGCCGGCCTCGATGTCGTAGAAGCGGAAGAGGATGCGCGAGATGGTCGACTTGCCGGCCCCGCTCGCGCCCACGATGGCCGTCGTGGTGCCGGGCGGCACGCGGAAGGTGATGCCATCGAGGATGCCGCGCCGCTCCTCGTAGCGGAAGCGCACGTCCTCGAACTCGATGGCGCCGGCGGTGACTTCGAGCGGCGGCGCGTCCGGCGCGTCCTCGATCTCGCGCTCCACCGAGAGGATGCCGAACATCGCTTCCATGTCGGTGAGCGACTGCTTGATCTCGCGATAGACGAAGCCGAGGAAATTCAAGGGGATATAGAGTTGCAGCAAGTAGGTGTTGACCAGCACGAAGTCGCCGATGGTCATCGTGCCGGCGGCGACCTCGTAGCCCGCCATGATCGTGATGCCGGTGAGCCCGGTGGCGATGATGATTCCCTGGCCGATGTTGAGCAGCGAGAGGCTGGTCTTGCTCTGCACCGCCGCCCGTTCGTACTGCCGGCGGGAGATGTCGAAGCGCTGCGCCTCGTGCATCTCGTTGCCGAAATACTTGACCGTCTCGTAGTTGAGCAGGCTGTCGATCGCCTTGGTGTTGGCCTCGCTGTCCTTCTCGTTCATGCGCCGGCGGTACTTCAGGCGCCACTCGGTGACCGTGAGGGTGAAGGCGATAAAGGAGCCGATGGTGACGAAGGTGATCGCAGCGTACGTGATGCCGTAGAGGACCCAGAGGATGCCGCAGACCATGGTGACCTCCACCAGGGTCGGCAGGATGTTGAACAGCATGAAGGTGAGAACGAACTCGATCCCCTTGACGCCGCGCTCGATGGCGCGGCTCAGGCCCCCGGTGCGCCGCTCGATATGGAAGCGGAGCGAAAGCTCGTGGAGATGGTTGAAGACCTGCAGGGCGACGGTGCGAATCGCGCGCTCCCCGACCTTGGCGAAGACCGCATCCCTGAGCTCCCCGAAGGCGACCGTGAGCACCCGGAGCGCGCCGTAGGCGAGCAGGATCGCCACCGGCACGACGATGACCGCCGCCGTCTCGCCCGAGAGGATATCGACCGCATCCTTGTAGAGGATCGGCACATAGACGTTCGCCACCTTGGCGCCGATGAGAAGCAGGATCGCCAGCAGCACACGGCCCCGCATCTCCAGCGAGCCGCGCGGCCAGAGATAGGGCAGCAGCGTGCGAATGGTGTGCAGGTGCGAGCGTTCCCCCGCACCCTGCACGCGGGCCTCGCGATCGAGAGCAACCATGGGGCAGTAAATCCGATGGCTCGCCCCGCCGCCGGCGGGGCTCAGAGCGCGTTACGTGCGCTTGTCACATAAGCACGAAGCGGGGGCGGATCAAATGCCGGCGCCCGAACGACCCCGCCGTGACACTTGTCAGATCGCGCCTGGCACGACCGTGACGGTGGTGGGAGCAGACGGGAGCGAGGCTCCGCGTTGCGCTGTCCGAATCACGCCTCGCGGGAGCGTGGGGATGACCACGCTCCCGCAGGGCCGGCCGATCAGCACGGGATGCCGGGCAACAGGCAGGCGTGCGCCGGCGCCGATCCGCCGATCATCACGACGGTCGTGGCGACGACCGCGATCGCCCCGATGAAGGCGAACAAGGCGGCGTGACGCAGCCGGATTTTCCTGTGCGGGCTCCCCACGCGTTGTTCGTTCTTGCGGTTGGTGGCTTGCTCCTGCGCGTTCATCGTTACCTCCTGGTTGCTTCCGTTTCACCTGTCGGCGTCAGCCGGCACTATGCCGAACCGGAGGTTACGTGGAGGCACAGAGGCATAATATCCAATACTTATTTTGTCTCTGAATTATAAGATATTCATATCTAATTGGCCGAACTCGGGGGCGATTGAGCAGCCAGAGCGACGGAAACCGGGAACTGCCTGCGCCGCTATTGCCCGCAGGAAGCGACGCATCCAACCGAGTGCCAGTCAGCCGCCGGGCGCGCCCCGGCGTCTGTTCCTGCGATCGCTACGCGGCCTCAGGCCGGCGGATCAGTGCCATGATGTCCTGCGCGGCGGCCGGGATGTTGGTACCGGGGCCATAGACGGCCGCGACCCCGGCCTCGTGCAGGAAGTCATGGTCCTGCGGCGGAATAACCCCGCCGCAGACAACCACGACGTGGCCCGCGCCGGCCTCGCGCAGCGCCTCCACGAGCTCCGGCACCAGGGTCTTGTGACCGGCGGCCTGGCTGGAGACGCCGACCACATGCACGTCGTTCTCCAGCGCATCCTGCGCGGCCTCCTCGGGCGTCTGGAAGAGAGGGCCGATATCGACGTCGAAGCCGATGTCGGCGAAGGCCGTCGCGATCACCTTGGCGCCGCGGTCGTGCCCGTCCTGGCCGAGCTTGACCACCAGAATGCGCGGCCGGCGGCCCTCGGCCTCGGCGAAGAGCGCGGTCTCGCGCCGGATGGTCTGGAAGGCGTCGTCCTGCGCGTAGGCCGCTCCGTAGACGCCGGAGACCGTGCGCACGGTCGCCCGGTGGCGCGTGAACGCCGCTTCCATCGCGTCCGAGATCTCGCCCACCGTGGCCCGTGCGCGGATCGCCTCGATGGAAAGCGCCAGCAGGTTGCCGTCCCCGCGCGCGCCCTCGGTAAGGTTTTCGAGCGTCGCCTGACAGGCCGCCTCGTCCCGCCCGGCGCGCACGGCGGCGATGTGCGCGATCTGCGCCTCGCGCACCGCGTAGTTGTCCACGTCGAGCAGCGCCGGCATGTCGTCCTGGTCCGATTGGTAGCGGTTGACCCCGACCACCACGTCCTCGCCCCGGTCGAGCCGCGCCTGGCGGCGGGCGGCGGCCTCCTCGATGCGGAGCTTGGGCATCCCGGCGGCGACCGCCTTGGTCATGCCGCCCAGCTCCTTGACCTCGTCGATCAGCGCCTGCGCCTCCCGCGCGAGCGAGGCGGTGAGCGCCTCCACGTAGTACGAGCCGCCCAACGGGTCCACCACCCGGGGCACGCCGGTCTCGTGCTGCAGGATGAGCTGGGTATTGCGCGCGATCCGGGCGGAGAAATCGGTCGGCAGCGCCACCGCCTCGTCCAGCGCATTGGTGTGGAGCGACTGCGTGCCGCCGAGCACCGCCGCCAGCGCCTCGTAGGCGGTGCGGACCACGTTGTTGTAGGGGTCCTGCTCGGCCAGCGAGACGCCCGAGGTCTGGCAGTGGGTCCGGAGCATGAGCGAGCGCGGGTCCTCGGCCCCGAAGCCTTGCATGAACCTGGCCCAGAGCAGCCGGGCCGCGCGCAGCTTCGCCACCTCCATGAAGAAGTTCATGCCGATGCAGAAGAAGAACGAGAGCCGGGGCGCGAAATCGTCGATGGCGAGGCCGCGCGAATGCGCCGCGCGCACGTAGTCGAGGCCGTCGGCGAGCGTGAAGCCCAGCTCCTGCACCAGCGTCGCCCCGGCCTCCTGCATGTGGTAGCCGGAGATCGAGATCGAGTTGAAGCGCGGCATGTGCCTGGCCGTGTACGCGATGATGTCGGCCACGATCCGCATGCTGGGCTCGGGCGGGTAGATGTAGGTGTTGCGGACCATGAACTCCTTGAGGATGTCGTTCTGGATGGTGCCCGCGAGCTTCTCCGCGCTCACTCCCTGCTCCTCGGCCGCCACGATGTAGGCCGCCAGCACCGGCAGCACCGCACCGTTCATGGTCATGGAGACGCTGACCTCGCCCAAGGGGATACCGTCGAAGAGGCGCTTCATGTCCTCCACGGTATCGATCGCGACGCCTGCCTTGCCCACGTCGCCGCGCACCCTGGGGTGGTCGCTGTCGTAGCCCCGGTGGGTCGCGAGGTCGAAGGCGACGGAGAGCCCCTTCTGACCGGCGGCGAGGTTGCGCTTGTAGAAGGCGTTGGACTCTTCGGCGGTGGCGAAGCCCGCGTACTGGCGGATCGTCCACGGCCGGTTGGCGAACATCGTGGCGCGCACGCCGCGGGTGTAGGGCGCGAAGCCCGGCAGCCCCGGCTGGTCCTCCAGCGCCTCCAGGTCGGCGGCGGTGTAAAGCGGCTTGACCGCGATGCCTTCGGGCGTCTCCCACGCGAGCTGCGCCGGGTCTCTGCCCTTGAGCTCGCGGGCAGCCAGAGCTTCCCAGTCGGCGACGGTCTTTTTGGCAGAGTCAGTCATGGGTCTGGGCTCCCACTCTCCCAGGCGCCCGTGCTCGGTCTTGCATCCTTCGGGCAAGGGTAGACGGCGGGGGCCGCCCGCCGCAAGGCGCAGGGCGGCCGTGGCCGCCATTTTGCCCCTGTGAACCGCCGCGCCTTTTCGGGTAAAAGAAGGCGCCCACTAGGTGCCGCGGCAACAGGAGGAACTCCCCGCACATGAGCAGTCTACAATTCGAGGCGCCCGAGACGGTCGAGGATGCCGTCCGGCTCCTCGCCGATGCCGACGGAGAGGCCATGCCGCTCGCCGGCGGCACCGACCTCCTGGTTCAGCTGCGCACCGATTTCGTCCGGCCCGGCCTCATCGTCGACTTGAAGCGCATCCCGGCGCTCATGGACGTGACGGTGAACGGCGATGATATCCGCGTCGGCGCGGCGGTTTCCGGCGCGACGCTGGGCAAGAACGAGGCCGTGAAGGCGGCGTGGCCCGGGGTGGTGGAGGCGCTTGAGCTGATCGGCTCGACCCAGATTCAGGGCCGCGCCTCACTCGGCGGCAACCTCTGCAACGGCTCGCCGGCTGCCGACAGCGTGCCCGCGCTGATCGCCGCCGGTGCCGTGTGCGAGGTCGCGGGCCCCGGCGGCACCCGCTCCGTTCCGGTCGAGGACGTGATAACGGGGCCCGGCCAGCTTTCCCTCGGCCCCGGCGAGATCGTGGTCTCCCTCGTCATGCCGAAGCCGCCGCCCCGCTCGGCCGACGCCTACCTGCGCTTCATTCCGCGCACCGAGATGGACATCGCCGTGGTCGGCGCCGGCGTCGCGCTCACGCTCG
>JAPPNV010000099.1 GCA_028818565.1 Rhodospirillales bacterium
GAATCCCGCTTGTCCCACTCGATCCCGGCGAATCCCGCTTGTCCCACTCGATCCCAGCGAATCCCGCTTGTCCCACTCGATCCCGGCGAATCCCGCTTGTCTCACCTGATCCCACTCAATCCCGGCGAATCCCGGGAATCCCGCTTAATCCCGGGCAGAGTTTGGGAGGTTCGTCCCACTTGCCCGCGCGGCGCAGGCCACGACCGGGGCGAGAATAGGGGCGCCGCCCGCGAAGGGAGGCGCCCCTTGAGAAATGCGGCCGGCGGGGCCGGCCGCCCGATACCCGCTACACCGTGTAGACGCCGAGGCTCTCGAAGGCGCCGCCGGCCTGGATCACGGTCGCGTCGTCGTAGCGCTTGCCGATCAGCATCAGGCCGATGGGCGAATCGTCCGCCTTGCCGCAGGGCACCGTCATGGCCGGGTGGCCCGTGGCGTCGAACGGGCAGGTGTTGGCCAGCATGTTCAGTGCGGCATCGACGTACTCCTCGCGCGAGCAATCCGGCTCCGGCAGCTTGGTCGCGAGCATGGGCAGCGTCGGCATCGCCAGCACGTCGTACTCCGCCAGCGATGCGTCGTAGGTCTCGCGGAGCCGGCGGCTCAGGTTCTGCGCCTTGGCGTAGTAGCGGCCGTGGTAGTTCTGGTGCATGAACTCGCCGAGCATCATCACCAGCTTCACGGTCTCGGAGAGATCGTCCGGCCGCGAGCGCCAGCCGCGCGCGTAGGCGTCGATCAGCGAGGTGACGTAGTAGCCTTCCCAGTTGGAGCCGAAGCCGTTGCCCTTGAGCATCAGCGCGGTCGCGCCCTCGACCGCGATGCCGTTCCAGATGTGCGGCCCGTCCAGGTGCATGGGGATCGAGATCTCGTCGACGGTGGCGCCGAGCTCGGTGAAGCGCTGGACCGCGGCGCGCACGCAGCTGTCCACGGCGTCCTCGCTCTCGGGATGGCCGAAGCCCTCCTTCACCACGCCGATCTTCATGCCGTCCGCGCCCTTGTCCACGGCGCCGGTATAGCGCTGGGTCTTGGTGCCGATCTGGCGGGGATCCTGGCCATCGGGGCCGGCAATGACCTGGAGCAGGGCCGCCACGTCGCTCACCGAGCGCGCCATGGGGCCGGTGTGGTCGAGTGTCATCTCGATGGGGAAGATCCCGGTGTAGGGCACCAGGCCGTGGGTGGGCTTGTGCCCGTAGATGCCGCTCCAGCAGGCGGGCATGCGGATCGAGCCGCCCTGGTCGCCGCCGAGCGCCATGTCGGCCTCGCCGGTGAGCACCAGCACGCCGCTGCCGGCGGACGAGCCGCCGCAGGTGTAGCCCCTCTTGTGCGGGTTATCGACCATGCCGGTGGCGGTGGTGGCGCTGCCGCCGTCGAAGCAGAGGTAGGTGTTGGCGGCCTTGCCGACGATGGTGCCGCCGGCATCGAGAATCCGGGTCACCACGGTCGCATCGACGTCGGGCACATAGCCCTCGAGCACCGTCGCCCCGTTCATCATCGGCACGCCGGCCAGGCAGATGTTGTCCTTGAGCGCAACCCGCTTGCCCTTGAGCGGCCCGCTGTTCCGGCCCTTGACCTCGGACTTCCAGTACCAGGCGTTGTATGGGTTCTCCTCCGGCGGCGGCCGGTAGCCGGGGCTGCGGGGATACTTGACGGGGAGCTTCGGCTCGTCGAGATCGTCGAGCCGGTGGTAGGAGGCGATGGTGCCCTCCATGAGGCCGCGGAACGATTCCGCATCCTCCACGGTGATCGTCATGCCGTAGCCCTCGGCGATGTCGAGGACCTCCTCGATCGTCGGTGTGCGCACCGTCGGAAACTTGGCCATCGGTTCTCCTCCCCTGGTTGCCGCGCCGACGGCGAGCGCCGCCGTCCCTGCCGGAGCGCCACATATACCTTGCGTCCGCGCCAGCGAACAGGGCGGCTGCACCCGCGTGCGCGGGGTGGCGGCGACCGGCCCTGGGCGCGCGCTTGCCAGGCGCTCTGTTGCACCGCACAATCCGCGGCTCGGCAACCCGGAGGAGGGAATTCGATCATGGAGCAGGCGGCCCAGGCGGCCCCGGGCGATGCCCGATTCGGTTATTTCTTCGAGGACCTGAAGATCGGTATGAGCGCGGAATACGGGCGCATCATCAACGACGAGGAGATGCGGCTCTTCGCCGACCTGACGGGCGACACCAACCCGCTCCACTTCGACGACGACTTTGCCGAGCAGTCGCGCTTCGGGGGCCGGATCGTGCACGGCATGTGCACCGCAGCATTGATCTCGACGGTCATCGGCACCCGGATGCCGGGGCCGGGGTGCATTTATCTGTCGCAGACGCTGCGCTTCACGGCGCCGGTCAGGCCGGGCGACGAGGTGGTGGCGCGGGCCGTGGTGGACCGCCTGATCCCGGAGCGCCAACGCGTCGAGTTCGAGACCACGTGCGCCGTGGGCGAGCGGATCGTGCTTTCCGGCCGGGCGCTCGCTCAGGTTCCCTCCCGCGACGGGCCGGCGTAGCCGGCGAAGCACTCTCCACACCCCCGATCGCCCCGGCCTTGCGCCGGCCGCCCCCTCTCACCATGTCACAGGCAGAGAGGACGATGAGCGAGCCCGGCAAATGAGATCACGGCGGCGATCACGACAGACGCCCGGACTGCGTTTGCCGACCGCCGTGTGCGCTCCGGTTATCGCTGCCGGGCCGACACCAAGCCACCCCGATGGAAAAAACAGGAGATATAGAGAACACGGGAACCCGTGAGCATAAGAAGCCGGGCGAAGCAAAGCCAATCTGGCCCCGCAACCGGCGAAAAGAGAATAGCGTTAGATCATTCCCGATAATTGTTTTTGATAGCATCGAATACATTTTCTGCTGGTTCTATTACCTGTTTGGCCACGTCGCCAGCTTCCGTTTCCTGCTTCAATTCTCCGCCGTCATGCTGTTCGCCATGGGCGTCTACGGCGTGACCATCGACATGGAAAAGCGACAGATCGATCGCGGCGTTCGCGAGGCGACGCTGTTCGCGATGATCGCGCGCACCCATGCGCTGCCGGAGGGCAAGGGGGCGAGAGCGCTGAAGCCCAGTGTGGAAGCGCTGGCGAGCGACGGAGTCGCCATGGAAGAGATCAACCTCAGCGGAGCCGACCTGAGCGGAGCGAAGCTGGCCGGCGCCAATTTCAGGCGGGCCGATCTGAGCAACGCGATCTTCGTCGAGGCGGATCTCCGCGACGCGGATCTGCGCGGCGCCAATCTCAGCGGGGCGGTCTTCATTCGCGCGAATCTGACCGGTGCTGATCTCTGCGAAGCCGACCTCACGAAAGCCGATCTCGTCGGTGCAGTTTTTCATGACGCCTACATGGAAAAGGTCAATCTCGAGGGCGCCGAGCTCCTCGTCGCCAACTTCTCGAACGCGCACCTGGCGGGCGCGATCGTGACCTCGGCCAACGGCGCCTATTCGAACTTTGCCGGTGCCGATCTCTCCAACGCCAACTTCGGCGACACGGAGCTTCAGGGAGCGCTCTTCGATGGCGCGGACATTGGCGGCGCCCGGCTCAGTCAGTCCTACGACCTCTCGGACAAGCAGATCGAAGAGGCATGCGCCTCGCCGGATACCCCTCCGATCCTGCCGGAACACCTGGAATGGGCAGAGAGACGTTGCTGAACGGACTTGCGATCCGACCCGGAAACCACCTCGCCAGCGGGCGACTCGTGAGGTGAAGGAGAGCAACCATGGAATACAAAGACATCGTTGTACATCTCGGGGCCGACCACCGGTCAGCGGCCCGGCTCGATGCCGCAATCGAGCTGGCCGAACGCTGCGAGGGCCGCGTGACCGGCGTCTACGTGTTGTCCAGGCGCAACATACCCGGGTTCGTTCGCTGCGAGATTCCGCCCGAGGTCCTGAAGCGACTGGATACGGAAGAGCGCACGTTCACCGAGGAGGCCGAGGCGCAGTTCGCCGAACGGACGGCAAGGACTCCGGTACCGTGTGAATGGCGCCTCGTGACGGGCGACCCCGTGGATGCCGTTACCACCAGCGCGCATTACGCCGACATCACCATCGTCGGCCAAACCGACCCCGATGACGGACGCAGCGCCAGCGGGCTGGCTGACGGCGTCGTGCTCGGCGGGGGCGGCCCCGTGCTGGTCTGGCCCTACGCCGGCGCGTGCCACGCCACCGCGGCGACGGTCCTGCTCGCCTGGAACGGCTCCCGCGAGGCGACGCGCGCGGTCGCGGACGCGATGCCGCTCCTGCAGCAGGCGCGCAAGGTGATCGTCTTCGGCGTCGACAAGAACGACGGCAGGCACATACCCGGCACCGACATCAGCACGCATCTGGCGCACCATGGCGTTCGGGCGGAGGCCCGCCACACGCGGTCCTCCCTGGGCATCCATATCGGCGATGTCCTGCTCTCCGAGATCGGCGATCACGGCATCGGCCTTCTCGTCATGGGCGGCTACGGCCACCATCGCCTGCGCGAGCGGCTGTTCGGCGGGGTCACCCGCGACATCCTGCGCGAGATGACCGTGCCGGTCCTGATGGCGCACTAAGCCGACGGCTGGAATGACCCATGTCAAACCGCACCCTCAGTCGCCCCGTTAGGCTGGCCTGTGCTCCATGGCTCGGGTGTCACGCACGGGCCGGTGCGGAGAAGGAGGCTTGACCATGGCGTACAGGGACATCGTCGTACATCTGGCTCAGGATAAACGCTCGAAAGTGCGGCTCGAGGCCGCGATCGAGCTGGCCGAACGATACGAAGGCAGGGTGACCGGCGTCTACGTGCTGCCTCGTCTCGTCGTCCCCGGTTTCGCGAGCTTCGAGCTCTCCACCGAGGTCTACAAGCGGCTCGATACGGAGCAGCGGGCGCTCGCCGAGGAGGCCGAGCGGCAATTCGCCCAACGGATGGCGAAGTCGACGGTGTCGTCCGAATGGCGCCTGCTGACGGGGGACCCGGTCGATGGCGTCACGACGAGCGCACACTACGCCGACATCACGATCGTGGGTCAAGCCGACCCCGACGATGAGAACAGCATCTCTGGCCTGGCGGACAGTGTGGTGCTTGCCGCGGGCGGGCCGGTGCTGGTCTGGCCCTATGCCGGCTCCTTCGCGGTTAACGCGGAGACCGTCATGCTCGCCTGGAACGGCACCCGCGAGGCGAGGCGCGCGCTCGCCGACGCTCTACCCCTCCTGCAGCAGGCAGGCAGGGTGATCGTCCTCGGCATCGACACCGGCGACGGCAGGCACATACCGGGAGCCGAAGTCAGCACCTACCTGGCGCGACATGGCGTCAGCGCGGATGCCAGGCATGCGATCAGCTCGTCGGACCTTGGCGCGAGCGACGCGCTTCTCTCCGAGATCAGCGATCTCGGGGCGGGTCTGCTTGTCATGGGCGGCTACGGCCACCACCGTATGCGGGAAGTGCTGCTGGGCGGTGTCACCCGCGACATCCTGCGGCAGATGACAGTGCCGGTTCTGATGTCGCACTAAGCTGGATAGATTTTGTGCTGCAAGGCGTCCGCGAGCGCGGCCGACAATCCGATCCGCCCGCCGGCGCTGACGGCTGCACCCTATTTCGGTTGTTCACCCCCCAATTTGGGGGGCGGCATCGGCCGTGTGCCTTCTTACTATCGATTGGATTAACTTGGTGTTGCTCGCGTTTGGAGCGCCGTGTCCGTTCGCAATCGACGGGATCGTATCGGTGCAGACTGGCGGCCTGTGCCGCTCAGAGCTGTGACCGCTGCGGGCCGGCGCTGCGGAGGCGGGAAGAGTAGTGCTCGCTCAAGGCGAAGGGGGAGAGGCGACCCCCGCCCGAGCCGACGGATCGAGGGTCGGTGGCAAAGGAGCATCGCGAAGACACAGGCCATCGGAGCGGATCGGTCATGGGCGCTCAAGAGCGGTTTGAGCGCATTCTGGGATCGCTGCACGAAGCAGCGCTCGACGATGCTCACTGGCCGGCGACTGCAGGGCTGATCGATGAAGCCATCGGGTCGAAGGGCAATTTGCTGGCGTCCTATGGAGGGCGCTCCCCGGAAGACAGCAAAGTCTTTTTCGCACGCTTCTGCTACCGGGGGGAACGCAACAAGAAATTCGAGCGGGAGTACTACGATGTCTATCACCCCATAGACGAACGCGTTCTTCGATTCAGGCAACTGCCGGATAGCCGGCTGATCGACGTCGCGGAACTCTATACAGAGCAGGAGCGGAAGACCTCCCTAGTGTTCAACAAAGCATTGCCGGCCGCCGAGGTGCAAAACGGCCCCATCGTGCGCTTGGACGGGCCGAATGGCTCGAATATAGGCTGGCACATCGCCGACCCCATCGACGGGGACGGCTGGTCGTCCTCTCAGATCGAGATGATCGAGCGTCTCCTGCCCCACATTCGTCAGTTCGTGCGCGTCCGGCACGCGCTCGTCAATGCGCAGGCTCTCGGGACGTCGCTCACCGATCTTCTCGACAATGGGCGTATCGGTGTCGTTCAGCTTGACCAACGCGGCCGCATCGTGGTGGCGAACCGCAGTGCTCGCGACATCCTGCGCAAGGGCGACGGGCTGACGGATCGGGACGGTCTATTGCGCGCCTCCCTGCCGGCGGACGATGTCGCTCTCCAGGAACTGTTGTCTCGGGCGCTGCCGCTCTTTGGCGGCCAGGCTTCGAGCGGCTCGATGACGGTGAAACGCTCGGTCGTGTCGCCCCGTCTTGTGTTGCATGCGTTCCCCGTCAGCGACGAGCGGACGGACATGCTCACCAGCACCATCGCTGCGCTCGTGCTGGTGGTCGATCCTGCGAGCCGGGGACGTATCGATCCGGCGCTGTTGAAAGACCTGTTCGGCCTCACGCCGGCGGAGAGCCAGGTGGCCGTGATGTTGGCTGAGGGGCGCACCATTAGCCAAATCGCCGCCGCGACGGGGCGAAGCGACGGCACCATCCGATGGCACGTCAAACACATATTCAGCAAGCTCGGCGTCTCCCGCCAGGTGGAGCTCGTGCAACTGGTCATGTCGTTGGCTGACCCTCCGCTGGCGCAGCAATGACACCTCAGCTGCTTGCCAACCGAGGGGCGCGCGTTCCGCTCTCGTCCATGTTTCCCACAATTCGTTTCCCACGATTCTTGTAATGCCCTCCCGATTGGGAGGCGGCAGGGAGCGCCAGATTAGGTAGGGTGCACCCTTCATATTAGGGGGCGCGCGCGTTCTGCACGCGTTCGGAGGAGCCGGCATCGGCGAAACACCGTGAAAGACATCGGACCAGCTATCCCTTCTACCAGCGCATTGCTCGCGTTCGAGGCGACCGCGCGCCTCGGCAGCGTCGTGGGTGCCGCCGAAGAGCTGGAGGTGTCGTCCCCTGCAATCAGCCGCCACATCTCCAAGCTGGAGAAAATGCTGAACGTTGGCCTGTTCGAGCGGAAGGGTCGAGGACTTGTTCTGACAAGAGGCGGCGAAGACTATTTTGCCTCTGTACGATCGTCGATCCAAAGTCTGCGTGCCGCGAGTAACAGGCTGCACTCAGAAAGGACAATTCTGACGATCGGCTGCACGCAGGGCGTCTCGGTCATGGTTTTGCTTCGGCTCTACCCGAGGCTGAAGCAGATTCTAGACGCCAACATCGATCTCAGAATTTTGAACTGCGAATACGAAATGCTTCCCTCACTGTTGCCGGTGGGTGTCGACGTGCTCTTCGAGTGTTCGACCGATCACCCCGATCAACATTCAGAGAGGCTATTCGATGAAGAAGTCGTTCCGGTCGCCTCTCCCCACTTTGTCGGACGGTTCAAGCGAGAGCTCGCCGAACATTCGTCTCACTGGACCGGCGTGCCCCGTTTGGCATACACCCCGGCGGGAGCGGTTTGGGCATCGTGGGAGACATGGTTCACGTCAGAAAACTGCCAACCCCCGAAGGCTCCGATCGAAATGGACGAAAATGCTCTCTACTTGATGGAAGCTGCGGCGAGGGGACAGGGAATCGCCCTGGGTTGGAATGGCTTTGTGAACAATTATTTCGAGATTGGCCGTCTCGTTCCAGTCAGGGACGAGTGGTTGCGGACGAAGGTCGGTCTGTACGGCGTTCTAACCACGACAGGACAAAGAAACCCCTGCGCACGACGCTTCCTGACAGAGCTTGTTGGTTTGGTAAGGGAATTGAGAATGGAAAGCGAAGACTTGAAGTGCATTAGAGAGCGGTGGGCGAGTCGACAGCCTGACATCACGCTTTATCAGTCCGAGGCACTGGCTCGAGACGGCTGCGCGACAATAGCGAGTCGGTAACCGACACAAGCGTCGCGCCAATCAGGCACGGCCAAGTGGGGCGAGCGGGTCGGCGTCTGTTTCGTTCGCGTCAGGTCGGATAGATGTCGCGGCGCAAGGCGTCGGCGAGCGCGGCCACCACGGGGCCGAACGCCGGGCGCTCCGTCGGATCGGGCACGATCTCCCGGGCCACGGCCTCGAGTCCGGCCAGTGGCGACGGAATCGGCCGGCCGGTGACGTCCAGGGCGCGGAGCGCAATCGGTACGAGGCTGGCGAGTGCCATGTCGAGGCAACGGCCGGCGCGGTCTTGCTTGGACCACGCCAGAAACACCGGGCTCGCCACGTCGTTCTGGCCAAAACCGCCTGACTCGCTGCCGGGCAGCAGCGTGGCCTGGGCGTAGAGGCGGGCCTCCTCCTCGTAGCCGGTCTGGGCCATCGGCAAGCTCCCCAGGTAGGTGCGCGGCACATCGTCGTCGGCGTCTGCAGCGGCCAGCTGATGGGGGAGCAGCGAGACGGCACCGTCCAGAAGCTTCGCACCGTGGCGCTCGGCCAGAACGCAGAGATTGGCGCACGCGGCAGTGAGCGCGTCCATGGCGAGCACTCCGTGGGGGTTGTGGTAGCCTCCGTTGGAGACGAAGCGTCCGAAGGGTTGATCGTCGTCGTCGCCCTCGGCCCAAACCGGGTTGTCCGTCACCGCCTGGAGCGATTCTGCCGCGACCTCGGCAGCCATTGACGCCGCGCGCCGCGCCTGGCCCAGCATGCGCGGAAGGATGCGGTAGCTGACGGGCGCCTGATAGGGGCGCCGGTCCTCGCCGTGACCGTCCCCCACCAGTTCGCGCAGGCGACCCAGCGCCCAGCGATCGTGCGGGTTGTTCCAGTACTCGCCGAGCGCAGGGTCGAGATGATCGAGCGGTGCGTTGAAGGCCTCGAAGGAAAGCGCGAAGACCTGCGCCGCGACGTCGAGCCGGCCCTCGGCGACGAGCGCGGCATCGGTGACGAGTCCCGTGGCCGCAGGCGACCCGTTGACCAGGCACATCACGTCCTTGATTGCGGGCTCCGCCTCTTCCGCGAGGCCCATGAACAGATGGCTTAACGACAGGATTTCGCCGGCCCCGCCCTGGCCCCGCGCAGGCACCGTGGGCATCGCGTCCCGGTCCAGCATGGCTGCGACGTGCTGGGCGATCTCCGGCGACACCGCCGAATGGCCTTCCACGAAGTTGGTCAGCCGCGCGAGCACGATGGCCCGGACGACGCGCTCGGGCAGGGGGTCGCCCCATGAGGTTGCGATCCGTGCCGGCGACATTCCCGCCCACTGCTCGCGTTGTTCTGGCGTCAGCTTGATGTGGGCGCGCTGACCCGGCCCCGTGGTCACGCCATAGATCGTGACGTCGGGGTCGCGCTCGATGATGCGCTCCAGGCGCTCCCGGCTCCGCGCCATGGCTGCGAGCGCGGTGGCGCCGAGCTCGACCCCTTCGCCTTTCCACGCCACGCGGCGGGCGGCTTCCACCGTGAGGTCGGCACGGGTCTCAACGAGTACCGTCATGATCCATTTCCTAATCGGACGACTTGCGGGGCTCTTCGGGGACGTTCGTCACCGCCCCGCGAGGTGGCAGGACATATCGAATAATCCGGCTTCAGTTTGGGAACAAGAACGGGGCGACATGCGTCCCGATCAACGCAAGCCCGCCGATTGCAATGACTTACGGAAGAGAGGTGGCGGAGGGAGTGGGATTCGAACCCACGGTACGGCTTGTCACCGTACAACGGTTTAGCAAACCGCCGCCTTCGACCACTCGGCCATCCCTCCGGCGGTGTCCCGCGCCGGCGCGGCCCTGCTGTTTACAGAGCCGGCCGGAACGCTGTCAACAAGCGGGCGCCGTGCCTATTCCGGCGGCTCCTCGCCCGCGAACTTCCAGTAGGTGTCCTTGGTGACGACCTTGCCGTCGTCGTTCAGCTCCCAGATGTCGCAGCCGAGCCAATTGATCTTGTTGCCGTTGGATTCGGTGCCGGTGACGGTCCACTCGGAGCAGCCCCGGTTGCCGCCGACCCAGTGGCTGCGAATGTGCCAGTACATGTCTGGGATAGTGCGAAAGCGCTTGTGCGCCATGGCGCGGATCTCGTCTATCCCGCGCGCCCGCCCGCCCTCGGGCGGCACGCCCCGCGAGAGCAGCCAGGACGAGTCCTCGGCGAAGTGCCGGACGATGCCCTCCACGTCGTGCCGGTTGTAGGCGTCGCAGACCTCGGTGATCACCGCGAGATTGCGGCGTTCGCTGTCGTTCATTCGTTCTCCCTCACTAAGTGGTGGCGCCGGCGGCTGCCGGCCAATCTTCGACTGGACCTCCCACCGGGGCGGCATCGAGGAGATGGCCGTGATGGGCCAGGAAATCGTCGATCGCGTCGACCAGGCCGGCGCAATCGGCCTCGGTGATGAGCAGCGAGAGCGCCATGTAGCCGCGCCGGGTGGTGAAGAACCCCTTGTCGATCAGGTAGAGATGCAGCAGTTGGCGCAGGCGCTCGTCCCTGGGCTGGATGTCGCGGATGGAGCGGAGCGGCTCGCGCTGGAAGTGTATCGTCATGATCGAGCCGAGGCCGGTGACCTGGAACGGCGCCCCGTGCCGTTCGCCGAGGCCGTTGAGGGCGTCGCGCAGGGCAATGCCTGACTCGCTGAGCGCGACCTGCACCTCTGGCGTGAAGACCCTCTCAAGCCCTGCGGCGCCGGCCCTGAGCATGAGCACATTGTTGTTGAAGGTGCCGTGGTGGACGAAGGCGCCGGGCTTGGACGGATCGTAACGCGACATGATCTCGGCCGGGCCGCCGAAGGCGCCGCAAGAGATTCCGCCGCCGATATACTTGCCGAGCGTTGTCATATCCGGGGTGATGCCGAGCTGCCCCTGGCGCCCGTTGGGCGCGACCCGGGAGGTCATCACCTCGTCGAAGATCAGCAGCACGCCGTGGGCGCTGCAGGCTTCGCGCAGCGCGCGCAGAAAGCTGTCCTCGCCCGGTATTGCGCCGGACGCGCCCTGCATCGGCTCGACCAGCACGGCGGCGAGGCGCTCTGCATTCTCGCCGATCAGGCGGGTCGCCTCTTCCGGGTCGTTGTAGGGCGCGATGAGGAAGGGGAAGGGCAGGTTGATCGGCGCGCTCTTGCGGCCGAAGTAGATGGTGCCGCCGTGGTAGGCGCCCTCGAACACCATGACCAGGTCCTTGCCGCTGACCGCGCGGGCGGTGACCAGCGCCATGCTGTTGGCCTCGGTGCCCGAGTTGGTGAAACGCACCTGCTCGATGGAAGAGAATCGCGTGCAGACGAGAGTCGCCAAGCGCTCCTCGTAGGGGCTGGACGAGCCGTAGGCCATGCCGTCGTCGAGGGCAGCCATCAGAGCCTCGCGGATCACCGGATGCGAATGGCCGTAGAGGCCGGCGGAGAAGTCGCCGACGAAATCGGTGTAGGTGTGGCCGTCGA
Source organism: Rhodospirillales bacterium (assembly GCA_028818565.1). Classification (GTDB taxonomy): domain Bacteria; phylum Pseudomonadota; class Alphaproteobacteria; order UBA828; family UBA828; genus WTGU01. Next base: position 11,668 of record JAPPNV010000099.1, read on the forward strand.
CGTCGGTCAGCGTCGCGCCGGCTGCCGTCGCGATCGCGAGCGGGAAGGGCGTGTAGAACATGCCGGTGCGGGTGTTGCCGCCGGGCATGCTCTGCTTGGCCCGCTCGTACTGCGCTTGGCTAGCGGGATTGGCGCTTGTGTAGCGTGCCTTGACCTCGTCGACCGCGCTGTCCAGGTCGAGATTTCGGCCGACCGTGTCGGGCCTCGTTGCCATAGTGCGCCTCGTTGCCGATTGAGCGGCGGACGATACTCGCCCAGCCGGCGGCGCGGCAAGGATAGAGCGAACGCCTGCGCGCGTTCCGCAGGACGTGCTCCGCGCGCGTTCCGCGCGACGCAGGCCGTGACCTTGGTGAGACAGGCGGGCTAATATCCCGCCCGCGTTTCAGAAACGGACGGAGGGGGGACGTCCATGCCAGAGTTGCTTCGGCCCGGCTCGATCGACGAAGCGGCCGATCTTATCGCGCGCCACGGCGCCGCGGCTGCGGTGCTCGCAGGCGGCACCAGCCTGATGCGCGAGACCTATCCGTCGGACGGGGGCTACCTGATCGGGGTGGACCGCCTCGGCCTCGACAGGGTGGTGGCACGCGATGGTGGGTGGTCGGTGGGTGCCGCAGTCTCGCTCAGCGTGCTGCGCGAGGCCGTGCCGATCGCCGCGCTTCAGGCCGCGACCCGCGAGATCGGCGGGCCGGCGGTGCAGAACATGGCGACGGTCGGCGGCAACCTATTCGCCCGCGCGCCCTTCGGCGACCTCGCCCCGGCGTTGCTCGCCCTCGGCGCGCAGCTGGTCTTCGCCACGGCCGACGGCGAGACCACGCAACCCATCGAGGACTTCTACGCCGGTTGGGCAGACGGCGCCCCGCCCTCTACGGGCCTGCTGACGCGGATCGAGCTCGACGCACCGAGCGGCGACTGCGCCTACTTGAAGTGCGCGCGACGGCGCTATTCGACCCCGTCTGTGGTCACGGTTGCGGCCAGCGTGCAGAAGGACGGCGGCACGGTGACCGACGCCCGGATCGCGCTGAGCGGCGCGCATGCGCAGCCCACCCGGTGTGCTGCGGCGGAGCAGGCGGTAATCGGCTCCAGCCTGGACGAGGCGGCTATCGCGGCCGCCGCCTCGGCCACCGAGGGAGCGGTCGAGCCCCGGACCGATGCGGTCGCGAGCGACTGGTATCGCCGGCGCATGACCGGCGTCTTCGTCGGCAGGGCGCTGGCGGCGCTCGCCTGACGACGTTGAACGGGAGGCTAGGATGGAAGACAAGCTGATACGCCTCGCGGTCAACGGCCGTGACGAGGCCGTGGTGATCCAGCCGCTGGCGACGCTGCAGGACGTGCTGCGGGACAAGCTGGAGCTGAACGCAGTCAAGAGCGGCTGCGGTCAGGGCGGCTGCGGCAGCTGCTCGGTACTGGTGGATGGGGAGCTTCAACTCTCGTGCCTGACGCTCGCCGAGCGGGTGGGAGACGCGGAGGTGACCACGCTCGAAGGCCTGAACGAGACCAATGCGATCGTGCCGCTGCAGCAGGCCTTCATCGAGAACTACGCGGCGCAGTGCGGCTACTGCACCGCCGGCATGGTCATGGCGGCGAAGGCGCTGCTCGACCGCAACCCGGCGCCGAGCCGCGACGAGATCGTGGAAGGGCTCTCGGGCAATCTCTGTCGCTGTACCGGGTTCGCGCCCATCGTCCGCGCGGTGCAGCAGGCCGCACAGGCGCTCTCGGATACCGGGGAGGAGGCGAGCTAATGTCGATGAAGGAACTCGGCGTCGTCGGCCGGAACGTGGGCCAGCGCGATCTCGAAAGCCACGCGCGCGGCCAGACCACCTACTACGAGGACGTTCACTACCCGCGCATGCTGCATCTCAAGATGCACCGGAGCGCGGAGCCCCACGCCAGGATCGTGAGCGTGGACACCAGCGCGGCCGAGGCGAGCCCCGGCGTCGTCTGCGTGCTCACCCACGAGGACCTGCCGGGCAAGAAGGTGTGGAACGGCCTTGCCGCCGTCGGTGTCGGCCCCGAGGACGAACCGATCCTCGCCTTCGACAAGGTGCGCTGGCGGGGCGAGCCCATCGTCGCCGTGCTGGGCGAGAGCGCCGAGGCCGCCCGTGCCGGCGCCGCCAAGGTGGAGGTGGACTACGATCCGCTCCCGGGCGTGTTCGACGTGGAGGAGGCGATTTCCGGATCGCTGCCGGCACTGACCGCCCATTGGCCGAACAACCATTACATCTACCCCGACGATCACGGCGCCGCGCAGATCCGCTTCGGCGACGTGGAGCAGGGATTCGCCGAGGCCGATCACATCGTCGAGGACAGCTACCAGACCAGCCCCATCGAGCAGGCGCCGATGGAGACCAATGGCTGCATCGCGAAGCCCGGCGGCGACGGGCGCATCACGGTGCACACCAACACGCAGGCCGTGCACTTCGCCCGCGACAACACCGCCGCAATCCTCGGAATCGCGCCGGGCAAGCTGCGCTTCCTGGGCGGCACCGTGGGCGGTGGCTTCGGCGGCAAGGTGGACGTGGCGGTCGAGCCGATCTCGGTGCTGGCCGCGATGAGGACCGGGCGCCCGGTCAAGTTCAAGTACACGCGGGAAGAGGAGATGCAGGTCTCGTCCACCCGCTCCGCCTGGCGCCTCAACATCAAGGACGGGGTGATGGACGACGGGCGCATCGTCGCCCGCAAGATCACCTCCTATCAGGATTCCGGCGCCTATCTGCGCTTCAGCTCCTACGGCTCGATGAAGCACGCCGGCCACATGCCGGGGCCCTACACGATCCCCAACGTCTGGGTCGATGCGCGGGTGGTGTTCACCAACCGGCCGCCGTCGAGCGCGATGCGGGGCTTCGGCGTCATGGCGGCCTCCTTCGCCATCGAGCTGCAGATGGACAAGGTGGCCAAGACCATCGGCATGGACCCGTGGCAGCTCCGGCTGCTCAACGCCTACCGCAACGGCGACATGCGGGCGCACCGCAAGGTGAACGAGGACGCGGCGATGGTGGAGACCATCCAGGCGGCGGCTCAACTCGCCGGCCACGAGCTGCCGGCGGAATACCAAGCGATGACCTCCTGGGACAGAAAGGCAAGCTGATGGCCAAGGTAAGGGGCACCGGCTTCGCGGCCGTGAACTATCCGACGGGCATGCATCTCGGCGGCGATCCCACCCAGTCGCTGATTCACATGACGCCGGCGGGCGACTTCGTCGTCACCATGGCGAGCGTCGATCTGGGGCAGGGGCTCCGGACGGTGCTGGCGCAGATCGCGGCGGAGACCCTGGGCGTCCCCTACGAGAGCATCGTGGTGGAGACCGCCGATACCGACACCGGCCCCCATTGCACCGGCACTTTCGCGAGCCGCACCACGCATCGCGCCGGCAACGCGGTGGTGATGGCGGCGCAGGAGGCGCGCAAGGCGATGCTGGAGGTCGCCGGCGAGCTGCTGGAGGCGAGCCCGGAGGATCTGGAGACCGACGGCGACGGCAACATCCACATCAAGGGCGTGGCCGAGAAGTCGGTCTCGGTCGGCGAGGTCGCGGGCGCGGCCCACTTCGGCTACGGCAAGACGATTGCCGGGCGTGGCGCCTACCTCAAGCCGCCGAGCCCGATGGATCCGGAGACCGGCGAGTGCGATCCGGATTCCACTCAGGCCCACGCCTGCACGGTGGTTGAGGTCGAGGTCGATACCGAGACCGGGATGGTCGAGGTGATCGACATGAAGAGCGTCTACGAGGTGGGCCAGCAGGTGAACCCCGACCTGGTGAAGGGCCAGATCGTCGGCGGCTCCTGGATGGGCATCGGCCACGCGCTCTACGAGACCACCGCGCCCGGCTACCCGGCCATCGACCCGGCGCCGGTCGATTTCCAGAACTACCTGCAGCCGGGGGCCGCGGAGATGCCCGACGTCACCTGCGAGGTGCTGGAGTATCCGGCGGAGAGCGGCCCCTACGGCGGCAAGGGCGTGGGCGAGATGGTAACCAACGGCCCGATCCCGGCCATCGTGAACGCCATCAACAACGCGCTCGACGTGCGCATCACGCAGATTCCGGTGACGCCCGAGGTCGTCCTCCGCGCCCTCGACGAGAAGAAGGCGCAGGCCGGCGCCTGAGTGGGACTCGGCTCTCTGAGCACAAGCCGGTATTCGGCTTGCTTCCGGTAAGGGTCTTGCGAGGCCGGGCCAGTCCGGGCCCGTGTCTCGGCCTACTGTGCGCCCTGATTTTGTCCGTCTTCTGGCCGGGTACTGCCGAAGCCGAAGAAGGGAACGGGCACAGCATCGCGACGCCGCTGCGCATCGTGAACCTGAACCCGTTTCACATGCTGTACGGCGTGCCGGGCTCCTTCGGCACGCCCGTGCTGACGCCGGGCTCAACAGAATTGATTGCGTCGATGAGTATCGCGTCCCACTCCCGCGGGGGCGTGTCCGGTCAGGAAGTCGTGGCCATCGATGGGGAGACACACAGGCAAGCGCTCTCCTTACGCCATGGATTTGGGAACGGCTGGGAATATCTGCTGGACCTTTCCTTCGTGTCGCACAGGCCCGGCAGCCTGGATAGCTTCATCGAGGAATGGCACCGAACCTTTGGCCTGTCTCAAGGGGACAGGCTCATTACCCCGCATGACCGCCTGACGCTTATCTACGTCGATAGCGGCACGACTCATGTCGATATCGACAGCCGCGTTTCGTCGGTTGGAGACGTGAGCCTCGGCGTGGGCTATGCGCTGCCGTCGCCGCCATTTTCGAATGACGGCATGGCGGTGCGGGCCATGGTCAAGCTCCCGACCGGCAATGAAGACCGTCTGGCCGGATCGGGAGGGTTTTCGGTCTCGGGTTGGGCCGAGACCTCGGGCGTGCTGTTTGGATCGGCAGCTTCACGCGAGTGGCTCTACGGCGCGACCTTGGGGGTCCTCGTCGGTGAGGCGCCGCCGAATTTGTCGGGAATCGGTGGCCGGTTCATCGCCTTCGGGCGCTTCGGCGTGACCTGGCAGCTAACCCCGCGCTTCAACCTGACGACGCAGGTCGACGTTCATTCCTCGCCCTACGGCGCTTCCGCCGTTTCTCCGCTCTCCGACCCTGTCGTCATGATCGGGCTGGGCGGGGCCTGGCGATTCAGCGAGGACATGACGCTGGAAATTGCGGTCACCGAGGACGATGGCACGTTTCATGCCGCGCCCGACACCGGCCTGCATGTGGCACTCCGTTGGAGATTGTAGAGGCGGGCCAGACAAAGGGGCGGCGGCACGGCGGCCCGAGCCATGACGCACAAGGCTTCGAGGCGTCGCGAAACCGTCACACGAGTGACGAGCGGCCGTAACCGGCCGCCGCTATCCCCGGTCACGCCTGCAGCGCTGGATGGGCGGCGCAGGCTCCAGTGCAGATTGGCATTCCACCACGGGAGATGGACATGCGCGATCATGCGGCGGCCGCGCGCGGCGCGGTCTCACAGGGCGATACCGGCGGGGGCAATGGCCGGCACGCCTCATCCACCGATTTCGAGCGGCTCGCCCAGCGGGCGATCTCGCGGCGCGGCTTTCTGAAAGCTGGCGCTGCATTCGGCGTGAGCGCGTTCGTGCTGGGCGCCGGCGGCAAGGCGGTGCCCCCGGCTCGTGCCGGGGTGGCGGGCCTCGACTTCACGCCCCTCGCTACCAATGGCCTCGACACGGTCACCGTTCCGGAGGGCTTCAGCTGGCAGGTGGTTGCCCGCTGGGGCGACCCGCTCTGGTCGAGCGGCGCTGCCTTCGACCATGCGACGCGGGGCACCGGCGAAAGCCAGGAGGCCGCGTTTGGCGACAACTGCGACGGCATGGCGCTCTTCAGCGATGGCGGGAAGAGCGTGCTCGCGGTGAACAACGAGTATGTGAACCTCGGCATCATGTTCGCCAACCGCGGGTCGGGTAAGCCCGAGACCGCCGACGACGTGCGCAAGTGCAAGGCCGGCCACGGCGTCTCCGTGATCGAGATCGCGCAAGCCGGCGGCGCCTGGGGGATCGTCCAGGATTCGCCCTACAACCGGCGCATCACGCCGGACACGCCGATGGAGATCACCGGGCCCGCGCGCGGCCACGACCTGGTGAAGACCGCCGCCGATCCCGCCGGCACGACCGCGCTCGGCACCTGGAACAACTGCGGCAACGGTCGCACGCCCTGGGGCACCTATCTCGCCTGCGAGGAGAATTTCAACGGCTACTTCTCGTCGAGCGATCCCGACTTCGCGCTGCCCGCAGGCTTCAAGCGCTACGGCATCAAGGCGGAAGACCGCGGATATGCCTGGGCCATGACGGACGAGCGCTTCGACGTCTGCAAACACCCGAACGAGCCGCACCGTGCCGGCTACGTGGTGGAGATCGACCCGTTGGATCCGGCGTCCACGCCCAAGAAGCGCACGGCGCTCGGCCGCTTCAAGCACGAGAACGCGGAAGTGACGCTGGCGGCCGACGGCCGGGTCGTGGTCTATCTCGGCGACGACGAGCGGGGCGAGTTCCTCTATCGCTTCGTCAGCGACGGCGTCTACACGGAAGGCGGCGACAACGCCGACCTGCTAGGGAGCGGCTCGCTCTCCGTCGCCAGGTTCGCGGATGACGGCAGCGGTGAGTGGCTCGCGCTCACACCCGAGGCCACGGGCATGGCGTCCCAGGCCGAGATCAGCATCCACACCCGCCAGGCGGCATCGGCGGTGGGCGCCACGACCATGGACCGGCCCGAGTGGGTGGCGGCCAACCCGAACAAGGCCGAGGCCTACTGCTGCCTCACCAACAACAGGAACCGCGGCGTCAAGCCCAACGCGGGCGGCGACCTGACGCCGGTCGGTGGCCCCAACCCGAGGGAGGCGAACAAGTACGGCCAGATCGTGCGCTGGGCGCCCGACGGCGGCGACCATGCGGCCGATACCTTCGCCTGGGACCTCTACGTCGTCGCCGGCAACCCGACGGTCCACGCCGACGCGCGTGCGGGTTCCGCCAACGTGAACGCGGACAACATGTTCAACTCGCCGGACGGTCTCGCCTTCGACAGCCAGGGCCGCCTCTGGATCCAGACGGACGGCACGTATTCCAACGAGGGCGATTTCGCCGGCCAGGGCAACAACATGATGCTGCTCGGCGATCCCGCCACAGGCGAGATTCGCCGCTTCCTCGTCGGCCCACGGGAATGCGAGGTGACCGGCATCACCTGGAGCGCCGACCGCAAGACCATGTTCATCGGCATCCAGCACCCCGGCGAGAGGGGCGACAGCCACTTCCCCGAGGGCGGCGACGCCGCGCCGCGCTCATCCGTGGTAGCGATCACCCGCGACGACGGCGGCCCGATCGGCTGACGGATCGCTCTACCGTTTCGGGGCCGCCTCTCGGGGCGGCCCCGTTCGGCAGCCCTCGTCCGTTCTCGACGCCCGCGATTGCCTGGCAGCCTCAAGACCGGCTCTCGTCATCTGATTTTCTTATGAGAAGAGGCAGAAAACGGTATTTGAGACTATGCCGCTGCATGCATATCTTTCACTCGTAACGGCATAGCGCTGACTGACGGTCAATCGACTCCCTCAGCCGGCGGCCGGTTCTGAAGAGCAACCGTATGTGAGTAGGAGGCGACGATGAGGACTCAAGAGAACGCTGCAAACCGCGAGACCGAACAACGCATGGATGGCGGGAACAAGAGAGTCTGGCTGCGCCGAGGGGCCTTCGTCGCCTTGATCGCGTCCGTCGTAGCCGTCACCACGACCGTGGTGCTCATCGGCGGATCGGAGCCGGCGAACGCCTGCTTCTTCGGCATTCCCTGCTTTTGAGGGGTGAGCCTGGTTGATTCTGTCGATGCGGTCGGCCCTGTGGCTGCGTGGCGGGTCCGCGCCGCCACGGGGCCCCGGCCGGGCGCGGTTGACCGGTGCGGCTAAGTCAGTAGTATTGCCGCACCCGGTTTTGCAGATGAACCCCGCGGGAGAGTTCGTGCGGTCCGTCCGTGCGGCGCCGAAGGAGCAAGCGTCCCGGAAACTCTCAGGCATCAGGGACCGCGGGAGGATGCAACTCTGGAAAGCAGGCGGCGCACGGCGCGCCGCCTCACCGACGGGGTAAGCCGGCGGCAGGCTATTGGCTGCCCGGTTAATCTCTCAGGTTCCGAGACAGAGGGGGCACCGGACGATCCCGCACGGGATCGTTGACGGCCGCCTTTGTTTGCCTGGGAGATGCCATGAGCGACGACGCCGGCACCGACGCCCTCGCCCGAACGCCGCTCTTCGTCGAGCACCGTGCCCTCGGCGCCACGCTGGTGCCCTTTGCCGGCTATGCCATGCCGGTGCGCTATCCGGCCGGCATCATGGCGGAGCACACGCACACGCGTAGCGCCGCCGGCCTCTTCGACGTCTCGCACATGGGCCAGGTGCGGCTCACCGGTGACGGCGCCGCCCAGGCGCTGGAGCGCCTCGTGCCGGGCGATATCGCGGGCCTCGCGCCCTGGGCCATGCGCTACACCCAGTTCACCAACGACGACGGCGGCATTCTGGACGACCTGATTGTCACCCGCAGCGACGACGGGCTCATCCTGGTGGTAAACGCGTCCTGTAAGGACTCGGACATCGCCCATCTCGAACGCCGGCTCGATGCCGGCGTTGACTTGACGGTGCTCGGCGAGCGCGCGCTCGTCGCCCTGCAGGGGCCGAAGGCGGCGGCGGTGCTCGAGCGCCATGCGCCGGGATGCGCCGGGCTCGGCTTCATGACCGCCGGCTGGTTCAAGGCGGGCGGGGTGGACGCGCTGATCTCGCGCTCGGGCTACACCGGCGAAGACGGCTTCGAGGTATCGCTGCCCGCAAACGAGACCGCGGCGTTCTGGCGGCGGCTCATCGCCGAGCCCGAGGTCGAGCCGGTGGGGCTCGGCGCCCGCGATTCGCTTCGCCTGGAGGCGGGGCTCTGCCTCTACGGCCACGATATCGACGAGACCACCTCGCCGGTCCAGGCCGGGCTTGCGTGGTCCATCGGCAAGCGGCGCCGGCAGGAAGGCGGCTTCCCCGGCGCCCCGCGCATTCAGCATGAGCTGGCGGAGGGCCCCCGGCGCCGGCGCGTCGGCATCCTGCCCGACGGCCGGGCGCCGGCGCGCGAGGGCACGAGCGTGCTGGATGCGAAGGACAACGTGATCGGCGAGGTCACCAGCGGCGGCTTCGGGCCGACCGCAGGCGGGCCGGTCGCCATGGGTTACGTCGCGGCCGACGCCGCCGAGATCGGCAGACCGGTGTCGTTGCTGGTGCGGGGCAAGCCCCGGCCGGCGACCATCGTCAAGCTGCCGTTCGTCCCCCACAACTATCACCGAGGCTGAGCCGGAGGATGCCATGAGCGGGCTCAAGTACAGCAAGGACCACGAATGGGTGCGGGTCGAGGGCGACATCGGCACCGTCGGAATCTCGGACTACGCCCAGGAACAGCTTGGCGACGTGGTCTATGTCGAGCTGCCGGAGGTGGGCCGAACGGTCGCCCAGAACGAGGAGGCCGCCGTGGTCGAATCGGTCAAGGCCGCGAGCGAGGTCTATGCGCCCGTCTCCGGCGAGGTCGTCGAGGCCAACCAGGCGCTGGAAGACGACCCCGCGCTGGTGAACGGCGAGCCGACTGGCGCAGGCTGGTTCCTCAAGCTCCGGCTGAGCGCGCCCGGCGAGCTCGACGGGCTGATGGATGAGGCGGCCTACGCCGACTACGTCAGCGGACTCGGCGACGACTAACCGCGTCGCCTGCAGGGGGCGGCGACGAGGCTCTTGCGGGACGCGGCGACCACAAGCCGGCGCCCGCCGACAGGGAAGGAACGATCGCGATGACGGCACACGATGGCTCACTGACGGCTCTGGAGCAGGCGGACGCCTTCGTCGGCCGGCATATCGGCCCGCGCGACGAGGACGTGGCGACCATGCTGGACGCCGTGGGCTACGAGTCCCTCGACGCGCTGATGGATGCGGCAGTGCCGGACTCCATCCGCGCCGAAATTCCGGCGGACTTCCCGGAGAGCCGCACCGAGCGCGACGTGCTGACGGAGCTGGCAGCGCTCGCCGGGCGCAACCGCGTCGCGCGCTCCATGATCGGCCTCGGCTACCACGACACGATCACGCCGCCGGTCATTCAGCGGAACATCCTGGAGAACCCGGGCTGGTACACCGCATACACGCCCTACCAGCCGGAAATCTCCCAAGGCCGGCTTGAGGCGCTGCTCAACTTCCAGACCATGGTGATGGACCTCACCGGGCTCAGCTGCGCCAATGCCTCGCTGCTCGACGAGGGCACCGCAGCGGCCGAGGCCATGCACATGAGCCACGGCATCGCCAGGAACGGCAGCGACCGCTTCTTCGTCTCCGACGCCTGCCTGCCGCAGACCATCGCGGTGGTGCAGACCCGTGCCGAGGCCATCGGCATCGAGGTCGAGGTGGGCGATCACCGCGCCGGGCTGCCGGAGGGGCCGTTTTTCGGCGTGCTGCTGCAATACCCCGAGGCCGGCGGCGCGGTGCCGGACTACACCGGGATCGTCGAGCAGGCGCGCGGGCAGGGCGCGGTGGTCACGGTCGCGGCGGACCTGCTCAGCCTCGTTCTGTTGACGCCGCCCGGCGAGTTCGGCGCCGACATTGCGGTCGGCAGCTCGCAGCGCTTCGGCGTCCCCCTTGGCTACGGCGGGCCGCATGCCGCCTACTTCGCCACCCACGAGAAGTACCGCCGCGCCATGCCGGGCCGGATCGTCGGCGTCTCGGTGGATGGCCGCGGGCGCCAGGCGCTCCGGCTCGCGCTGCAGACCCGCGAGCAGCACATCCGGCGCGAAAAGGCGACCAGCAACATCTGCACGGCGCAGGTGCTGCTCGGCGTGATCGCGGGCATGTACGCGGTTTACCACGGGCCCGAGGGGCTCACGCGAATCGCCCAACGTGTCCATCGCCTCACGGACATCCTCGCGGCTGGGCTCCAGCGCCTCGGCTTCGCGGTCGAGAGCGAGAGCTGGTTCGACACGCTCACGGTGCGCGCGCCCGGCCAGGCCGACGCGATCTGGAAGCGGGCCGAGGCGGCGGGCTACAACCTCCGGCCGGTCGACGGCGACCGCCTCGGCATCGCCTGCGACGAAACCACCACCCGAGCAGATATCGAGGGCGTGTGGCGCGCCTTTGCTGACGGCGAGCCCGGCGTCGACGTGGCCGCGCTCGACGGCGCGGCGCGCTGTGGGCTTCCCAAGGGCCTCGCGCGGCAGACCGCCTTCCTCGAACACCCGGTCTTCAACGTCTACCACGCCGAGACCGAGCTGCTGCGCTACATGCGGCGCCTGGAGGGCCGGGACCTGACCCTCAATCAGGCCATGATCCCGCTCGGCTCCTGCACCATGAAGCTGAACGCCACCGCCGAGATGATGCCGATCACCTGGCCCGGCTTCGGCGGCATCCATCCCTTCGCGCCGGCCGAGCAGGCGGCGGGTTATCGAGAGCTCGTCGCCGGGCTGGAGCGAATGCTGAGCGCGGTCACGGGTTTTGCGGCGGTCTCGCTGCAGCCCAACGCCGGCAGCCAGGGCGAGTACGCCGGGCTCCTGGTGATCCGCCGCTATCACCAAAGCCGCGGCGAGGGCGAACGCAACGTCTGCCTGATCCCGAGCTCGGCGCATGGCACCAACCCGGCGAGCGCCGTCATGGCCGGGATGGCGGTGCAGGTGGTCGCCTGCGACGAGGACGGCAACGTCGACCTTGCCGACCTGCGGGCCAAGGCCGAGGCCCATGCCGACGATCTCGCGGCGCTAATGATCACCTATCCCTCCACCCACGGGGTGTTCGAGGAATCCATCGTCGAGATCTGCGAGGTGATCCACGGCAACGGCGGCCAGGTCTACATGGACGGGGCCAACCTCAACGCCCTGTTGGGCCTGAGCTTGCCCGGCCGGTTCGGCCCGGACGTGGCGCACCTCAACCTGCACAAGACCTTCTGCATCCCCCACGGCGGCGGCGGGCCGGGGGTGGGGCCGATCGGCGTGGCAGCCCACCTCGCGCCCTTCCTGCCCGGCCACCCGGTGGTGCCGGAATCGGGGCCGGCGGAAGGGATCGGCGCGATCTCGGCGGCGCCCTGGGGCTCGGCGGGGATCCTCCCGATCTCGTGGGCCTACATCGCGATGATGGGCCGCTCGGGGCTCACGCGCGCGACCCAGATCGCCATCCTCAGCGCCAACTTCATCGCCAGGCGCCTCGCGGACCATTATCCGGTGCTCTACACCGCCGCGAGCGGGCTGGTCGCGCACGAGTGCATCATCGAGATGCGGCACCTGAAGAAGAGCGCCGGGGTCGAGGTCGACGACGTCGCCAAGCGCCTCATGGACTACGGCTTCCACGCGCCGACCATGTCCTTCCCGGTCGCCGGCACGCTGATGATCGAGCCGACCGAGAGCGAGTCCAAGGCCGAGCTGGATCGCTTCTGCGATGCGATGATCGCGATCCGCGCGGAGATCGCGGCGATCGAAGAGGGCCGCGCGGACCCGGCCGACAATCCGCTCAAGAACGCGCCCCACACCATGGACGACATCGCCGAGCCCGAATGGGGTCGCGGCTACAGCCGGGCCGAGGCGGTCTTCCCGGCGGACGGCCTCAGGCAGGCCAAGTACTGGCCGCCGGTGAACCGGATCGACCAGGTCCACGGTGACCGCAACCTGATCTGCGCCTGCCCGCCGATGGAGAGTTACCAGGAGGCCGCGGAGTAGGGAGCCGGACGGCGGCGCCTAGCCTCTTGGGGCCGCTGACCGAGGACGGTTAGGAGTCAAGGACCACGTGCCTCGGCGGTTCCATGCTCTCGTGTAAAACGCGCACGATCAGCACGCCTTCGTCTTCCGGCACGTAAAATACGACATGTGATCGATATGGGTAACGCCGCAGTCCCTGCGCAAGCCTTTCGGCGCTGCGCCCCAGTGCCGGACGCGTCGCCAGCTCTTCAAATCGATCGTGCAAACCGTTCAGGTAGTCTCTCGCTTGTTCCAACCCAAAGTTGACGGTCGTGTACTCGTAGATGGCATTCAAGTCGTCGGTCGCTCTCTCCGTCAGCCTATAGGCGGCCATCGGCGCGCAGCCGAGCTTCGACTTCCTTCATGATGTCAGGCACGGTCTTGTCGCTCACGCCGCTCTCGATGCCTTCCCGGATCGCGGCCTCAAGCGCTCGATACCCCGCACTCTGCTCCTGGTCCCGTCGGATCAGATCACGGATGTACTCGCTGTCGTTGGTGAAGCCGCCGGCGGTGATACGCGCCTTGATCCACCGGTCCTGTTGGTCCGTCACCGTGATGGTCTTGCGCACGGTTGCCATATCCGTCTCCGCTGATAGTATGAAAATTTCATACTATCTAGACACTGTATCATATATCTCGTACAGCAGCACGATCATAAATGTCGGCGGGCTTAGGCGGTATCGCCCTTTCGCTATCGGTTGGCGCCGGGGACCCAGAGGGTGTCGGTCGCGCCGTCGTCGTTGAGGTGGCGGGCGAGCACGAAGAGGTGGTCGGAGAGCCGGTTGGCGTAGATCACCGCCAGCGGATTGACCGGCTCCTGTTCCGCGAGCGCCGTGATCAGCCGCTCGGCGCGGCGGACCACCGTCCGCGCGAGATGCAGGGCCGCTGCGGCGCGCCCGCCGCCCGGCAACACGAAGGATTCGAGCGGCTTCAGGCGCTCGTTGAGGGCGTCGATCTCGCTCTCCAGCCGGTCGATCTGCGACTGGACGATACGCAGCCCTTCGTCGAGCGAGCCGGGCCGGCAGAGGTCCGCGCCAAGGTCGAAGAGGTCGTTCTGGATGCGCTCCAGCATCGCGTCCGCCTCGCCCTCGGTCTCCAGCCGTGCGAGGCCGATGGCCGCGTTGGCCTCGTCCACCGTGCCGTAGGCTTCGACGCGCGCGTCGTGCTTCTTGACCCGCGCGCCGCCGCCGAGCGAGGTCTCGCCGGCGTCCCCGCCGCGCGTGTAAATCTTGGTGAGGCGGACCACGCGATTACTTCTGGACGACGAACACCAGGAGCGCGAGCAGCGCGATCGCCGCGAACTGGAGGCCGACCCGCCAGCGCATGAAGAGGTTGCTCTTGCTGTTCTTGCCGCCGCCATACATCTGGCCGAGGCCCAGCACGAGCGCGACCACGACCGCACCCATCAGGACGTAGACGACGATTTCGAGAATCTCGGCCAGCATGGCGGCCCTCGCGGCCTGCGGGCCGGCGCGCGTCCGGCCCTCGGCAGGTTATAGCGTGTACCGCCGGCACTGCCCACGACCTTCGCGCGCGGTTGGCCGTATAGTGGGTGGAACCCAAATCCGAGGAAGAGAGCCGAGAAAGGAGCGGGCGAGCCATGGCGGACACGAGCTGGCGCAATCGCAAGACCCTGATTCTCAGCCGCAGCGAGATGATCGGCCTGCTCGAGCCGGAGGAGTACGTCCGCTGCGTGGAGACCGCGTTCCGGCGCATGGGCGAGGGGCGGGTCTACATGGAGCCCAAGGGCCATATCGTGCTGGACAAGTATCCGGGCGAGTGGGAGATCATGCCGTCCTACATCGAGGAGCCCGAAGCCGCACCTGCCGCTGCCGCGTGCAAGTGGGTCTCCATCCGCTTCGAGAACCGGGCGAAGTTCAACCTCCCCACCGTGTTCTCGATCCTGATCTACACCGAGCCCGAGACCGGCTTCCCGCTCGCCATCGTGGACGGCACCCATCACACCCTGATGCGGACCGGCGCGTCCGGCGCGGTGTCCGCCAAGTGGATGGCACGCGCGGACTCTTCCGTGCTCGCGCTGGTGGGGGCCGGCGACGTGAACACCGGCGCCTTCCGCACCTGCGTCGCGACGCACGACTGGAAGGAGGTACGGGTCTGGAGCCGGACCCGGGCGACGCTGGATGCGTTCATGGCGGCCGAGCAGCCGCAACACCCCGATCTCGTGATCAAGCCTTCGACCGTTCTCGAGGATGTCGTGCCGGGGGCCGACGTCGTCGTCACCGGGACGACGGGCGAGACGCCGGTCCTCGGCAACGAGCTGGTCGAGGACGGCATGCACATCGCGGCCCTCGGCGGCGGTCTCGCGGGCACGCAGGAGCTCGATGTCGCGATCCTGCGCCGCTCGCGGATCATCGTCGACGACATGCGCCAGTGCATCACCGATGGCGAGATCAACGTGCCTCTGACCAGAGGCGAGCTTCAGGAGAGCGACGTGGCGGGCGATATCGGCGAAGTGATCACGGGCAAGATCCCCGGGCGCACGTCGGCGGGCGAGGTCACGCTGTTCGATTCGACAGGGATCGCGCTCCAGGATTCCGCCACACTGCCGCTCGAATACGAGCGCGCCATCGCGGCGGGCGTCGGCGTCGAGAAGAAGATGATATCGACGTAAGGGTGACGGTTGCGATCGCCCATCCGGTAACGGGTCTCGCCCACGCTGGCCGTACCTTGTGCCGGATGGAGGGCGCGGCCATGATCCGCGCGTCTTCCACAACGGGCACCGGGGAGAGAGCGTGAGCGCCTTGACTGGTCCGGAACGGCCGCCGGCGGGCGGAGGCCAGCCGCGCAAGCTGGTCCTCCTGCTGCACGGCCTCGGCGCCGACGGCAACGACCTGATCGGCCTCGCCGAGCCCTGGGGGCGGCTCGTGCCCCACGCCAGCTTCGCCGCGCCGGACGCGCCGGAGCCCTGCGACATGGCGCCCATGGGGCGGCAATGGTTCAGCCTTTCCGACCGCTCGCCCGAGCGCGTGGCCGAGGGCGTTGCCGGCGCGGCGGACGCGATCAACGCCGATATAGACGCCAGGCTCCAGGCGCTCGGGCTCGGCGAGCAGGACCTCGCGCTGGTGGGCTTCAGCCAGGGCACGATGATGTCGCTCCACGTCGCCTATCGCCGTGCCGCACCCTGCGCCGGCGTGCTCGGCTTCTCGGGCCGCCTCGTGGGCGGAGAGCACCTCGGCAGCGAGCTGCGTGTGAGGCCGCCGGCCCTGCTGATTCACGGCGATGCGGACGATCTGGTGCCGGTGGGCGCGCTCTTCGAGGCGGCGACCCTGCTCGGCGCTTGCGAGGTGCCGGTGCAATGGCACGTCAGCCGGGGGATCGGCCACGGCATCGCGCCGGACGGGCTGGAGTTCGGCGGGCGCTTCCTCCGCGACGTGCTGGGCGGGGGTGAGCCCCCGCGTTAGAGCGTGTCCGTCTTTGACGGGTGCGCGACAGGCCGCGACCGCGGCCCGCCGCGCGGAATCACAAAATCGCCGGCTGCCGTGAGCGATAAAATGCGAGACGGCGGCCTGGTCGGGCCTCCCCTTTCCGACTCCCCGGACCATGGTCCGGTGCAAAGATGGCATCGCACGCGCCAGAATCGCGCCATGCTGTGCACGAGCGAGCGGGTCGCGGCAAACAGAGTGAGCGGTGTCGGTCGGTCCGCCGGCCGGTGCCCGCATGCTGCGTGGTCGCCGGCATCTGCGGCAGCGGTCGCCTGCCCCACGGAAGCCCACTTGTCCCACTTAGAGCATCATCCGATCGGACGCGGTCGCCGCACGGTCCCTTGTCTGCATGCAGTGCGGCTCGGATGCCCCCACCTCTTCTCCCTCTCCTCCCCGCCGGGGAGGAGAGGGAGAAGAGGCGGCGCCGCTTTCGTTCCCCCTCCTCCTGGGAGGAGGGGGACAGGGGGAGGTGGGTGCCGTTCGAGCCGCCGTGCCCCCGTGAGGTCGGATACTGCTCCAATCCCGCGAATCCCACTTATCCCACTTAATCCCGGTCAATCCCGCCAAGTCCCGCACCAAATCAAGGTTCCGTCCGCGTCGCGCGTCCCACGCATGCAGGAGCGCACGATGTGCCGGAGGCGGCGCAGGTCGTGACCGCGGCGAGGAATGCAGGCCAACGGGCGGCAGCGACTCGGCGTCAGTCGAGGCCGGTGCCGCTCTCGCGCAGCGCCGCAACTGCCGCGTCGTCGAGGTCGAGCCAGTCGCGCAGCACCGTGTCGCAGTCCTCGCCCAGCATCGGCGCCGCACGGGGATAGTCGACCGGCGTCTCCGAGAACTTGATCGGATTGGCCGGGTAGTCCACCTCGACGCCGAGGCTGTGGGGGACGCTCACCCTCATGCCCCGTGCCTGAACGTGCGGGTCGTCGAAGACCCTGTCGATGCTGTTGATCGGCCCGCAGGGAACGCCGACCGGCTCCAGCAGCGCGCTCCACTCGTCGAGCGTCCGCTGCCGGGTGATGTCGTTCAGCGTGGCGATCAGTTCCACACGGTTGTGCAGCCGATCGACGTTGGTCGCGAAGCGCGGGTCGTCAGGAAGTTCCGGGTGGCCGGCCACGTCGCAGAACTTGCGAAGCTGGCTGTTGTTGCCGATGGCGAGCGCGAAATGCCCGTCGCGCGTCGCGAAGACGCCGTAGGGCACCATGTTCTGATGCTCGTTGCCGGCGCGGGCCGGCGCTTCGCCCCCGACCAGGTAGTTCATGGCCTGGTTCGCGAGCCAGGCCACTTGCGTGTCGAGCAGGGCGAGGTCGATATGCTGGCCTTGCCCGGTGCGATCGCGGCTCGAGAGTGCGGCGAGGATGGCGGTCGCCGCGTACATGCCGGTCATCAGGTCGGCAGCGGCGACGCCTACCTTCTGCGGGCCGCCGCCGGGCAGATCATCGCGCTCGCCGGTAATGCTCATGATGCCGCCCATGGCCTGGGCGATGAGATCGTAGCCGGTGCGGTGCGCATAGGGCCCCGACTGGCCGAAACCCGTGATCGAGCAGTAGATGAGTCGCGGATTGACTTGGCTGAGCGCGGCATAGTCGAGGCCGAACTTGGCGAGCCCGCCCACCTTGTAGTTCTCGATCAGGACATCCGCGCATTCGACGAGCCGCCTCACCACCGCCTGGCCCTCGGGCGCGGCGAAGTCGAGGGTGATCGAGCGCTTGCCCCGGTTGGCGGACATGTAATAGGCGGCGTTGTTGGTGGTCTCCGCACCGGATTGATCGCGTAGGAAGGGCGGCCCCCAGCCGCGCGTGTCGTCGCCGACGCGCGGCCGCTCGACCTTGACCACGTCGGCGCCGAAATCGGCGAGCAGCTGGCCCGCCCAGGGGCCCGCGAGGATGCGGCTGAGGTCGAGCACCTTGAGGCCCGCGAGCGGGCCGGTTCTGGATTGTTCCATGAGTGATACCTAGGTCTGGTCCTCGCCGCCGCCGATAATCTCCAGCGCGCGGAGGTTCTCCCGCGTGGTTTGGTCGAGGGCGATGCCGCGCGCGGTGGCCGCGCGGGCGGCGCGGCGGACGATCGTGTTGAACCCCTCGATCTGCGAATCGATCCGGAGGCTCCGGCGCCCGGCCTTGAGGGTGAGCTGCATCCAGCCGCGATCGCGCTTCCGCCTGGTGGAGTAGTAGCCGAGGGTGCAGCGGGTCAGCTGCTCCCAGGGCAAGTGCCGGCGCAAGAAGCCGTGCACGGTGATGCCGTCCTCGCTCACGCCGAGCCAGGTGCGGTGCCGGAGCACGGTGCGGACACCGTAGACGGCGAAGAGCGCGGCGAGCGCGCCGAGCACCCAGGCGGCGGGCCCGGCAGACGCCGCCAACCCCAGTGGGCCAAGGGTGAAGAGCAGGCCGAGGCCCGAATAGAGATAGTCGAGCATGACCGCGCGCGGCGGGTAGCGGTGGCGGCTCTCTCCGGTCTCCACCGCTGGGGCACCTCCGGCCTCGCTCTCGGGCAGGGCTTCGTGCACGGGCGCGCTCACCGGGCGCTGCCCAACCGCTCGCGCCTGATGCGCACACCCGCCGCCTCGCGGTCCCAGCTATCCGCAGTGATGCCTTCCGTGCGCAGCCTGTGCTTCTCGATCTTCTCGGTCGGCGTTTTCGGCAGGGCGCCGACAATGCGCACGTAGCGCGGAATCATGAAGTGGGCGAGGCGGGGCTCGAGGAATTCCAGGAGATCGGCCGGGTCGAGCTCCTGCCCTGGCTGGAGCGCGACCACCGCCATGACCTCGTCCTCGCCGAGCTCGCTCGGCACGGGGACCACCGCGGCTTCGCGCACCGCCGCATGCGCCGCGACCTCGGTCTCCACCTCCAGGGACGAGATGTTCTCGCCGCGCCGGCGGATCGTGTCCTTCAGGCGGTCGACGAAGTAGAGGTTGCCGTCCTCGTCCACGCGGCCGGCGTCGCCGGTGTGGAACCAGCCGTTGCGCCAGGCCCGCGCCGTCGCCTCCGGCTCCTTGTAATAGCCATGATTGATGGCCCAGGGCGTATCCGCCCGCACCACGATCTCGCCGACCGCGCCCGTCGGCACCTCGCAGTCGTTGGCGTCGACCACGCGAAGCTCGCAGCCCGGCCGCACGCGGCCGGCGCTGCCCGGCACGGTCATGGGGACGGTCGTCATCACCGGGCAGCACAGCTCGGTCATGTTGTAGATCGAATAGACCTCCAGCCCGAAGCGCTCCATGAACGCGTCGACATCGTTCACCAGGGGCACCATGCCGACCGTGCGCAAGGGATGGTCGCGGTCGTCCGGTCTGGGCGGCTCCTTCTCCAGGAACTGCGCCATGACGCCGAGCAGGAATACCGAGGTGACGCCGGTGCGGCGCACGGTGTCCCAGAACGCGTGCGTCTTGAAGTACTCCACCAGCGTGATCGATGCGTGCTGGCAGAGCATGCCGTAGGCGATGGTCGCGCCGCCGAGGTGGAAGAGCGGCAGGCTGATGAGGTAGCGGTCCTCCGGCGTGATGAACTGCCAGGTGTCGGGGCCGAAATTCGAGAAGGCGTGGCAGTAGGAGCTGAGCACCGCCTTCGACGGCCCCGTGGTGCCGGAGGTGAAGATGATCGATTGGGTGTCCCAGGGCTCGATGGGGCGCTCCAGCGGGCCGAGCGACCCGCCTTCGGGGTGAAGCGCCGTCTCGTCCAGGACGGCGAGGCCGTCGATGGCAGGCGGCGGGCCGCCGACGGCCACCAGGGTCTCGAGGCTCGCGCGGCCGACGGTGGCGAGCCGGGGCGCCAGCTCCGCGTGGGCAACCATGATGCGAGCGTCGGAGCGCGCCACCACGTGCTCCAGCAGCCGGCCCTTGTAGGCAGTGTTGATGGGCACGTAGACGGCGCCCAGATAGTTCGAGCCCAGGAATATGCGGAGCGCATCGGCCCCGTTGGGCAGCCACGAGAGCACGTGGTCGCCCTGGCGCACACCCAAAGCCTGCAGGGCGATGGCGGTCCCGATCACCTCCGCGCGGGTGCGCGCGTAGCTCCACTCGGCGCCGTCCTCGAAGACGCAGAAAACCTTGTCCGGCGTCGCCGCGGCCAGCCGGTCGAGCAGGTAGCGCAGCACGCACCAGTCCGCCGCCGGGACGCGGGGATCGCCGTGGGCCGCTGCATGGTGTTCCACCGCCGTCGCTCGCTCTTTGCCTGCCGTCTCGGACGGCCCCCTTGTAGCCCGGAGCCGTCCCGCGATTAAGCGCCAACCGCCATGTGCCAGCGGCCGATTTGACAGTCGCCGCAAACACCCCCAAGTCGGGTCAGTTGCGGGATGTCCTGGGATTTGCAGGAGTATAGAGGTACGGCGCGGGAGGAGTTCATGTGCAGGGACTTTGAGCGGATCGCCGCTATCGCCGCGGCGGGAGCTAACGACAGGTGACCGGTCCGTCAAATTCTGGCGTGGACGCCCGGAGGGAGACTGCCGGGTTCGTCCTGCCCGAGCCCACGGCAACCCTCGACCTCGCGATGGACGACGGCGCGCCGATACACGTGGTGCGCCACGGCAACCCATCCGGGCCGCGCGTGGTGCTGAGCCACGGCAACGGCTTCGCAAGCGATTCCTACTTCCCGTTCTGGCGGCTGATGCTGGAGCGGTTCGATCTCGCCCTCTTCGATATTCGCAACTGCGGGCGCAACCCGTTCCACGCAGCCGAGCCGCACCACTATCGCCGCTTCGCGCGCGACAACGCGGTGCTGCATGGCGCGATTGCAGAGCAATGGGGCGGGAAGACCACGATCGGCGTCTTCCATTCGATGTCGGCGATCGCAGCGCTGCTCGCCGTCGTCGACGGCGTCTGGCACTGGGATGCGCTGGTGCTGTTCGACCCGCCGGTGGTTCCACCGGAAGGCAATTCGCTGCGTGGCCCATTGATGGCCGAGGGCGGGGTGCTGCGCGACGCCGCCCTGATTCGCCAGAACCGGTTCCCGGATCCAGACGAGCTGGCCGATGTATTCCGTTACCTGCACCGGTTCCGGCGCCTGCGGAAGGGAGTGGCGGAACTCAACGCACGCGCGGTGCTGCGCTTCGATCCCGCGTGTGGAGACTGGCTGCTCTGCTGCCCGGGCCCGGTCGAAGCCGGTCTCTATACCGAGGTTGCGGAGCTGCCGATCTGGCGGCAGCCCGGCCCGCCGGTGAGACCGCTCCTGATCGTCGGCTCCGACCCGAGGCCCGAGGACGCGCCGAAGACCGCGCCCTGCTGCAAGCTCTACTGCGAGACGTTCGGCATCGATTACGCCTTCGTGCCCGATACCAGCCACCTCCTGCAGCTCGAGGAGCCGGAACAGTGCTTCGCTCTGTTCGACGGTTTCCTTGCCAAGAACGGGATCACTGCATGACCGCGCCGCTGCGGACCCAACCGCCCGAGCTTCGCCCTCGGATCTTGATGACCTCGCCCTCGCGGATCGATCTCCCGGCTTCTCCAGAATGAACTCGCGAATCGTGCGCAACGCCGCTGCCCGATCGTCGCGCTCGACGCCGTGCCCGGAGCCGGCCTCCGATTAAGCGCCAACCGCCATGTGCTACCGGCCGATTTGGACGGCTGCGCTGCTCTCTCCTCCCCGTGGGGAGCAGAGGGCAAGCCGGCGCCGTCTACGTTCCCTCTCCGCCCCTGGGGGCGGAGAGGGTCAGGGCGAGGAAGGGAGAAAAGAATGGGGGCAGGTCAGCCGTCCGTGAGCGCGGCGTCGAGGGCGCGTTGCAGCGTGGCGGCGGCGCTCTCGATCCCGTGCTGCTTCTCAGCCCGTGCCAGCGCGGCCGCGCCCATCGCCCGGCGCCTCTCTTCGTCGGCGCAAAGCTCGACCACCGCGCCCGCAAAGGCCACGTCGTCCTGGCGCGGCGTGAGCAGCCCCGTCTCGCCACCCGCGACGACTGCGGCAGCGCCGGGCCAGTCCTGCGCCACGACCGGGAGGCCGGCCGCCTGCGCTTCCAGCATCCTCATGCCGAATGTCTCCTGGTAGGCGGGCCAGACGTAGAGGTCGCAGGCGGCGTAGACAGCAGGCAGCGCGTCCTCCGCGCGGGCGCCGGCGAAGACCGCGAGACCCGGGCCGAGCGGCGCCATCGCCTCCTCCACCAGCCACCGCGCCTCGCCCTCGCCGACGACGAGCAGCTGCCAGGGCGGATCCGCGATGAGGTTGAGCGAGCGCCCGAGCAGGCGCCAGGAAGCCAGTGCCGCGCCGGTCTGCATCGGGGCGACCGCCAGCAGCCACGGTCGTGCGGGATCGAGCGGCAACGCGTCCGCAAGCGCTCGACGGGCCGCGTCGCGGTCGGTGGCCCGGTAGGGCGCGAGGTCGAGGAAGGGTGCCAGCCGGTAGAGCCGGGCGGAGCTGGGAACCAGTGGCCGGATGCTCTCCTCGTCCTCGGCGGTGAGCGAGAGCACCGCCCGCGCCCGGGCGATGGCGCGCGCCGTATACGAGAGCCAGCGCGCGTGCGCGCCGCCGGCCTCCGCCCGGGCGTAAGAGGCGCCCACCAGCAAGTAGGGAATGTCGAGCGCCTCCGCCACGGCGGGGCCGATCAGGTCGGGCGCCCTGTGGCGGAGATCGCAGGTGAGCCATGCCTCGGGCCGGGCGACGGCCGGCAGGTCGCGGTATATGGCGACGAGCTTGCGCGCCTGCCTGGCGGCCTTTCGTTCGAGCGCCGTCTGCTGGCGGCTCTCTTCGAGACCCTCGTCGCTGCGAAACTCGGTGGGCGCGATGGTGTGGTAGCCGGCAGCCTCCAGCGCCCGTGCGACCAGACGCATCAGCCGCGGCCCGCCCCACGGCGCAGCGGGATCGGAATGAGCGGCGGGTGTGTAGAGCGCGATCGGCATGTCAGGCAGCGGTGAGCCGCACCGCCGGTACGGGGTTTGCGCCCCGCACCCTCCATCGGCGAATATCCGGCGCCATCAACAGGGAGGACCACCGGTGACCGAGACACCCCTCAACGAGGCCGAGTTGGCTGCGCTTCGCGCCTACGACACACCGACGATCTGCAACGCGCTGGAGATCGTCTGCCCCGAGCGCCGCAACTTCGGTTTCACGACCGAGACGCTGATCTGCGCCTTCCCGGAGCTTCAGCCGATGGTGGGCTACGCCCGCACCGCCACCATCCGCTCGATGGAGAAGCCCGCGAAGGACGGCGACGCGATGACCGCCGACCGCGTGGCTTACTATCGCTACGTGGAGCAGGGGCACCGGCCCGGAATCATGGTCATCCAGGACATCGATTCCCGGCGCGGCGCGGCGTCGTGGTGGGGCGAGGTGCATTCCGCCGTGCATCAGGCCCTGGGCTGCCTCGGCGTCGTGACCGACGGCGCGGTGCGCGACCTCGACATGATCGCCGACGGCTTCCAGCTCATCTCGGGCACGGTCGTTCCTTCCCATGCTTGGGTCCATCTTGTCAGCTTCGGTGAGCCGGTGGATGTTTGCGGCATGGTGACTCACCCGGGCGATCTCGTACACGCGGACCGTCACGGCGCGGTCATCATCCCGCACGAGGCGGCGCGCGAGGTGCCGGCGGCGGCCGAGCTCTGCATGCGCCGCGAGGCGCCGATTCTCGCGGCGTGCAAGGAGCCGGGGTTCTCGTCCGACGTGATGGAGCGGGTCTTGCGCGAGGCAAAGGAGATTCACTGATCCGCAATTCCCGCCGCGGTCTCCGCCCTTGACGCTGCGGCCGGCATCGGTGGAATGAAGGCGTTGAAAACGACTCGCATAGCCACTCGGCAGGTTGGCCGGGCTGCGTTATAATCGCGCGAGCGGAGGTACGCATGCGCACTCGAATCATTCACCTCATCAATCCACAGACCAACCAGTTCACGACGCGCCCGATGTACTTCAACCGGGCGCTCTATTCGCCGCTGGCGGGTCTGCTGGCGGTTGCGGCGGTGATTCCGCAGGACCGCTACGAAGTCGTGATGACCGACGAGAACATCGAGGACATCGACTTCGACCTGAAGGTCGACATGGTCGGCATCTCGGCCATGACGAGCTACGTGAAGCGCGGCTACGAGATCGCCGAGCGCTTCCGCGCCAAAGGCGTGCCCGTGGTCATCGGCGGGGTGCATGCGAGCTTCATGCCCCAGGAGGCGCTCCAGCACTGCGACGCCGTGGTCATCGGCGAGGCCGAGCTGGTCATGCCCAAGCTCCTGGACGACCTGGATCGCGGCGAGGTCAAGGGCATCTACCGCGCCGACACGCTGCATCCCATGGTCGACGTGCCCATCCCCCGCTACGACCTGGTGAAGCAGAACCGCTACGTCAACCGCACCTTCGTCCAGACCTCGCGCGGCTGCCATCAGGGCTGCACCTTCTGCGCCGAGCCGCTGATGAACGGGCTCAAGTTCCGCTACCGCCCGGTCGACGAGGTAATTCGCGAAATTGAGATGTGCGGGCAGCGCACGATCTCCCTCAACGACGCCGATTTCTTCGGCACCGAGGAGCGGCCCAAGGAGGTGATGCGGGCGCTCAGGGGGCGCGGCATCCGCTGGCAGGCCGCCGCCACCAGCAAGCTCGCGCAGAAGGACGAGATGCTGGAGCTCGCGGCCGAGAGCGGCTGCTACATGCTGAGCATCGGCTTCGAATCGATCTCGCGCGAGACGCTCAAGCGCGTCCACAAGTACGTCAACCGGCCGGAGCAGTTCGCCGCGCTGGTGGAGAAGATCCACAGCTACGGGATCATGGTCTTCGGGCTCTTCATGTTCGGCTTCGGCGGCGACGACGAGACCGTCTTCGACGAGACGACGAACTTCAACATCGACGCCAAGTACGACGCCTGCGCCTATTCGGTGCTGACCCCCTATCCCGGCACGCTCACCTGGTACGAGATGAAGAAGGCCGGGCAGATCGTCTCCTACGACTGGGATCTCTACGACCAGGGGCACATCGTCTACCAGCCGGAGAAGCTCAGCACCCAGACGCTCCGCGAAGGTCACATGCGGGCCTACCGGAACTTCTACTCGCTGCCCTCGATCGCCAAGCGCTTCCCGCTCACCGGCTCGCGCAACCGGCTGCATTGGAGCATCTACAACGGCTTCTTCCGCCGGGGCGAGGTGACGGGACGGGCGATGGAGAAGCCGATCGCGGATGCGACGCCCGAGCCCTCGACCATCCCGGTGCCGCCGATCATGCCGCAGAAGCGCGAATGGCGGGAGATGGTGGCCGAGGGCATCGGCCCGATGCCGGCCCCGCAGACCGAACGCGAGCTGCGCAGCCAGGCCTGAGCCTGCATACCGCTCGCTCCTTCCCGATTGGACACTGAAGTCCCGAGCGTCGGTCCGCTCGGTCGCTTGATCCACGCCTTCTACGACGCCCGACGGGAGGCCCGCCGCAGCGGCGATCTCAGCCTGCTCGCCCCGTTCCTTGCTGCCGATGTGCGCTGGAGCGAGCCCGACGTGGGCGACCACATGGGGTTCCTGAAAGGACCCGACGCGGTCATCGACATGATCGGGCGGGCGCTCGCGGCGACGGACGGCAGCTTCGAGCTCGGCGTCTCCCGCACGGTCGAGACGGGCAGCCATGTGGCGGCGCTGATCGTATGGTCGGCGACGAGGGACGGGCGGGAAATCGAAGGACGGGAAATGGTCGTCTACGAGGTGCAGGACGGCTGCATCGCGTCCGCGTGGTTCTATCCGGAAAACATCGCCGACGATCAGGCCTTTTGGGGCGAATAGCGTCGTCCCTAGGGCGCAATTCTCACCACGGTCGTGGTCTGCACCGCCGGTCCCTGACGGCCGGCACCGGGGGCGCGAGGCCCACGTCGCGCCGAAGGCGCGCGTATCCGCGCGACGCGCCGAAGGCGCGCGTATTCGCGCGACGCGCTGCACGGCTTTCCTGCTCTGTCGGCCCGAAAGCACCGCGCAGACCATGACATTGGTGAGAAAGCCGGGCTGGCGCAGTGGCCTAACTCTCCTGTCCCTAAAGACAATCGAGATTGTCCTTTGAGACAATTGAGAACGATCGATTGCCACAGGCCAGCCGGGCTGACTATGATCGCTGCTTGGAGGAATTCGCCGTACCGGCTGATTCCGCAATGAGCATTGCGCCGCCGAGTGAGCGCAATGCACACAGGGGGAAGTCCAATGTCTAGATTGTCGATGTCACTGGCGGCGGCACTCATGGTTGCCGGCGCCCTTGTCCTTGCGCGCGGGGCCGATGCGGCCTGCGGCAAGGTGACCATCGCCGAGATGACCTGGGCCTCGGCAGGCGTCGCGGCCCATGTCGAGGACATCATCCTCAAGGAAGGCTACGGCTGCGATACCGAGATCGTGCCCGGCGACACGGTGCCCACCGTCACCTCCATGACGGAGAAGGGCGAGCCCGACATCGCGCCCGAGGTCTGGATCAACTCAGCGCGCGAGATCGTAGGCAAGGCGGTGGAAGAGGGCCGTCTCGTGATCGCCGGCGAGATCCTTTCCGACGGCGGCGAGGAAGGCTGGTGGGTGCCAGACTACGTGGTGGAGCAGAATCCGGAACTCACCACCCTGCAGGAGGTCATCAAGCGGCCCGACCTGTTCCCCGACAAGGAAGAGCCGGGCAAGGGCCGCTTCTACGGCTGCCCGCCGGGCTGGGCCTGCGAATACGTCAACTCCAATCTCTTCAAGGCCTATGGGCTCGACGAAGCCGGCTTCACCATCTTCAACCCGGGCTCGGGCGAAGGGCTGGCGGGGGCGATCGCCAGCGCCTACGAGCGCGGCAACCCGATCTTCGCCTACTACTGGGCGCCGACCGCGCTGCTCGGCAACTACCCGATGGTCAAGCTCGGCGGGATGGTGCACGACCCGGAGACATGGCCCTGCATCATCGACAAGGATTGCGCCGACCCGCAGCCCAACATGTACGCGAAGTCGGTGGTGATCACGGTGGTGACCTCGAGCTTCGCCGAGAGCGCGCCCGAGGCCTTCGGGTTCGTCTCCAGCGTCTCCTGGCCGAACAACCTGGTGAACAGCGTCCTGGCGTGGAAGGACTCGAATCAGGCGACCACGCGGGAAGCGGCGGAGTACTTCCTCAAGAATCATGAGGACGTGTGGACCGCCTGGGTGTCCGAAGACGTGGCGGCCAAGGTGAAGGCGGCGATGATGTAGCCCGCTTCCGGCGGGTCAGACACCGACCGGAAGAGTCCGCGCCGGCCCGCTCTCCCGCCCCGTCCCCGCGGAACGGATGGAAAGCCCGGGCCGGGGGCCCCCCCCGCGCCGGCCCGGCGGGGGGGGGCAGTGCGAGGGGGGGCAGAAACCCGGGGCGGGGGGCGGGGAATACAGGGGCCTGAATTTTCCCACTCTCGACATTGCCACGCTGCGCGCCGTCCACAAGTCCATCGACGCAGCGTACAAGACGTTCTCGCGCAACTACGGCGACGCCATCGAAAGCGCCTTCGACCCGCTTCTCTGGCTGCTGATCAAGTTCGAGTGGATCCTGCTCAACGCCCCCTGGTGGGTGATCGTGCTCGCGATCGCAGGCATCTGCTACGCCGCGAGCCGGCGCGTGCGGCTGAGCCTCGGCGTCATTATCGCCTTCCTCATCATCGGTGTCCTCGGCATGTGGGAGGACACGATGCGCACGCTCGCCATCATCTTCGTCGCCACCCTCATCGCCATCGCCATCGGCATTCCCCTCGGCATCGCCATGTCGCGTTCCAACCGCATGCAGGCGTTCATGACGCCGATCCTCGACGTGATGCAGACGATGCCGATCTTCGTCTACCTGATTCCCGTGGTGATGCTGTTCGGCCTCGGCAAGATACCCGGGCTGATCGCGGTGGTGATCTACGCCGTGCCGCCGGTGATCCGGCTGACCAACCTCGGCATCCGCCTGGTGGACCAGGAGGTGCTCGAGGCGGCGGACGCCTTCGGCGCCGGCACCTGGCGCAGACTGTTCGGCGTACAGTTGCCGCTGGCGCTGCCCAACATCATGGCCGGCGTCAACCAGACCATCATGATGGCGCTCTCGATGGTGGTGATCGCCTCGATGATCGGCGTGAAGGGCCTCGGCATGCCCGTGCTCCAGGCGGTCACCAACCAGTACTTCGCGCTCGGCCTCTTCAACGGGGCGGCGGTGGTAGGGCTCGCGATCGTGTTCGACCGGGTGACCCAGAGCTACGGCCGGCGCATCCAGGAGCAGCGGCAATCATGACCGCGCAGACCCACGAAGGCATCCACGTCGGACGCCTGTACAAGGTGTTCGGCACCGACCCGGCGTCCGTGATGCCGCTGGTGCACGAAGGCATCGGCAAGCAGGAGCTGCTGGAGGACCACGGTCACGTGCTCGGGCTGCGCGACATCAATCTGGACGTGTCTCCGCGCAGCATCCAGGTCGTCATGGGACTCAGCGGCTCGGGCAAGTCCACCCTCGTCCGCCATATCAACCGTCTCATCGACCCGACCGAAGGCGAAGTCCGCGTGGACGGGGAGGACATGCTCGCGCTCGACGCCGCGGCGCTAAAGCAACTCCGGCGCTACAAGATCAGCATGGTGTTCCAGCGCTTTGCGCTCTTCCCGCACCGGACCGTCATGGACAACATCAGTTACGGCCTGGCGCTTCAGCGCCTTGCCAAGCCCGAACGCCTGGAGCGCGCGGCGCGGTGGATCGAGAGGGTCGGCCTGCAGGGCTACGAAAACTCCTATCCGCATCACCTCTCCGGCGGCATGCAGCAGCGCGTCGGCCTCGCCCGCGCGCTCGCGACCGACGCAGACATCCTGCTGATGGACGAGGCCTTCAGTGCGCTCGATCCGCTCATCCGCTCCGACATGCGGGCGCTGCTGCTGGACCTGCAGCACGAGTTGCACAAGACCATCGTGTTCGTCACCCACGACCTCGAGGAAGCCATCGAGATCGGCGACCGCATCGCGATCCTGCGCGACGGCGAGGTCGTCCAGAACGGCGATTCACAGGACATCGTGCTGCGCCCGGCGGACTCCTACATCGCCGACTTCACGAAGAGCATCAATCGCGGCCGCGTCATACGCGTGGGCTCGATCATGGAGCCGCTCAAGCCCGACCTGTCGGGGCCGGACTGCCCGCACGACATCTCGGTGGAGGAGGCGCTGCCGCTCGCGGTCGCATCGCCCGGCGGCGAGGCCCGCGTCCTGAACGGCGAGGGCGAGCCGGTCGGCACCGTATCGCTTGGCACCCTGGTCCGCGCCCTCGGCAGCGAGCGGGAGCACGACCGGGCGGCGGCGGGGATCGCCGGGCAGGCGGCCGAAGCCGGTTGACGTCTACTCCGCCGCGGCGGCTTCCTTCACCGCGTCGGCGAAGCTCGCGTCGCGGCCGTAGTCCGAGAGCCCGTCCTCGCTGACGAAGCCGTCTTCAAGGTCGGAGCGAAGCGCGTCGTGCGCCCGCTCGTGGGGGTCGCCGTAGCCGCCGCCGCCCGGCACGCGGACCAGGATCTGATCGCCCCGGTGCAGTTGGATATTCACGAACTTGGTCGGGCTCACGGTGCCGTAGACCTCCTTGAAGGTGCGGAACTCCTCGTCCTCCACCCGCTTGACGAAGAAGCCGGTCGGCGCGCCGGGCTTGCCCTTCATCAGCCCATAGGGCCCTTCGCTGATGCGGTCGGTCAGCGCGCTCACCGTGATCGCGTCCGCGACGACCTCGAACTGGCGCCAGCAGCCGAGCCCGCCCCGCCACTTGCCGGCACCGCCTGAATCGGGGCGGATCTCGTACTTCATCACGCGGAGCGGGAAGCGGGTCTCGAACACCTCTATCGGCGTCGCCCGGATGGTGCTCGCGTGCGCGCAGCAGAGCGCGGTGTTGCCGTCCTTGCCGAGCCGGCCGCCCCAGCCGCCGCCTTCCAGCTGATAGTGGGTCCAGTATTCGCCGGTATCGGGGTGGATACCGCCCAGGAGCAGGTTGCACGCGGTGCCGCCCTCGGCGGCGCTCACCATGTCGGGCACGGCCTTGGAGAGCGCGTGCTGCACCGCCGCGATGATGCGGGGCTGGCCCTCGGTGTTGCCGGCGACGCTCGGCGCGGGGAAGACCGGGTTCGCCACCGTGCCTGGCGGCGCCACCACGCGGAGCGGCTTGAAGCAGCCGCTGTTGAGCGGCACGTCGCGGGCGCAGAGGGTCTGCAGCACCGCCGTGCAGCCGGCAGCAGCGGTGGCCACATAAGTGACGTTGATCGGCCCCCGCGCCTGCTCGTCGGATTCCGAGAGGTCGACCACGATCTCCTCCTCCCGGATGTGCACGGTGGGGCGGAAGTAGAAGCGATTGGTGCTGACCCCGTCGTCCTCGAAATAGTCCTCGGCCTTGTAGATGCCGTTGGGGAGCTTGCGGATCTCGTTCCGCATCCAGTGCTCGGCGTGATCGACGAGCGCGTCGCAGATCTTCTCGAAAGTCCCGACGCCGAGGCGCTTCACAAGCGCGCCGAGGCGCTGCTCGGCGGTGTTGAGCGAGCCGATCATCGCGTGGAAGTCGCCCCAGGTGGTGTTGGGGGTGCGATGATTGGCGAGCGCGATGCGCCAGACGTCCTTCACGTACTCGCCGCGCGAGAGCAGCTTCACCGGCGGCAGCCGGAGCCCTTCCTGAAACACTTCGGTCGCGGTGCTGGCGAAGGAGCCCACCGCCATGCCGCCGATCTCGGCGATGTGGGCGATGTTGGCGGCGTAGCCGATCAGCGTGCCGTCGACGAAGACCGGCTTCATCAGCAGATGCTCCGGCATGTGGCACTGGCCGCGGTAGGGATCGTTGTGGACGATCACGTCGCCCTGCTCGATCGGCTCCTCCATCTCCTTCACGCAGAGCGGCACCGTGTGCAGACCGGCGCAGATGATCGCCGGATTCATCTCCGCCTGCCCCACCATGCGCAGGTGGCGGTCGAACAGGCAGCACGAGAAGTCCCGCGATTCGCTGAAGATCGGCGAGTACGCGGTGCGCACCATGGCGCTTTCCATCTCGTTGCAGATGTTGCCGAGCGCGTTGTTGACCACGGTGAGCGTGACCGGGTCCTTCTCCGGCGCGAGCCGCCCGGTGCCGACCGCAGCGCCCGCGGCCCTGGGCAGGCTCACGATCAGGCTGCCGTCGGCGCCGATCTCCACCTCGCTCTGCGGCGGCACGAGGGTGGTGGAATCCATCTCGTCGATGATCGCGGGCCCCGCGACCACCGAGCCTGCGGGGAGCTCGGCGCGGCGGTAGATCGGCGTCTCCAGCGGTGTGTCGCCGTCGAAGTAGACCTCGCGGTGGGCGTGGGCCTGGCCCGAGCCCGTGGCCGGCGCGCTGAGCGTCGCATCGGTGCGCTCCTCGCCGACGGCGATCACCCGCACCTCGGTCATCTCGGCCACCTTGTCGCGGAGCGCGTAGCCGTAAAGCTCCTCGTGCTGGCTGTGGAGCCCTTCCAGCGCCCGCACGAAGCCGTCCTCGTCGAGCTCCAGCGTGTCGAGCTGCACCAGCTCGCCAAAGTTCTGGCCCATGTAGCGCATGCTGATATAGCCGGCCACGTGGGCCTCGCCCTCCAGCCCGTCGCGCCTGAGTTCGTCGACCGCCTCGCGGGCGAGCGCCTGGAGCTGGGCGTTGAGGGTGGGCAGGTCCACCGTGTCCGAGCGGTGGTTGACCGTGCGTGCGCGGTCGACGCGGAGGTCGGTGAGCAGCGTGCCGAGCGCCGAGCAGAGCCCCGGATGGGGCGGCACGACGACCTTCTTCATCTCCAGCGGGGCCGCGACATCGACGGCATGGAGCGGGCCCGCGCCGCCGAAGGCGATCAAGGCGTAGTCGCGGTGGTCGATGCCGCGCTCGACCGTCATCAACCGGATCGCGTCGGCCATGTTCTCGGCCGCGGTCTCCAGGATCGCCCGCGCCGTCTCCACCGCCGTGAGCCCGAGCTTCTGGCCGAGCCCGGCAACGGCCTCGTGCGCGCATGCGGCGTCCAGCGTCATTTCGCCGCCGAGGAAGTAATCGGGGTCGAGCCGGCCCAGCACCACGTTGGCGTCGGTCACCGTAGGCTCGGTTCCGCCCTTACCGTAGCAGGCGGGGCCGGGGTCGGCGCCGGCGCTGCGCGGGCCGACGCGGAGCAGTCCGCCGACATCGACATAGGCGATGGAGCCGCCGCCCGCGCCGATGGTGGTGTAGTCGATGAAGAGCGCGCTCACCGGCACGCCCCATTCCACCTCGTACTCGGTGGTGGAGCCGAAGGCGCCGTCGGTGACGAGGCCGACGTCGCAGCTGGTGCCCCCCATGTCGAGGGTGACGCCGTTGCCGTCGGCGTGGTCGCGGGCGAAGCGGGCGCCGGCGATGACCCCGCCGGCAAGGCCCGAGAGCAGCAGCTGGACCGGCGCATCGCCGGCGGATTCCGCCTGCAGATGGCCGCCGTTCGACTTCATCAGCGAGAGCGGCGCCTCGATCCCCGCCGTCTCCAGATCGGCCGAGACCTGGCCTACGAAGCGGTCGATGATGCGCTTGATGAAGGCGTCGGTGATGACCGTGGCGCTGCGTTGATACTCGCGCCAGATCGGGCAGACGTCGCTGGAGAGCGAGACCGGCAGGTCGGAAAAGCGCTCGGCGAGATAGGCGCCGATGGCCTCCTCATGGCTGGAGTCCACGTAGGAGAAGAGCAGGTTGACCGCGACCGCCCACTCCTGAGCCGGGTCGCTCTTGCGCCATTCGTCGATCCAGTCGCCCAGCCGTTCCAGCTCAGGCTTTTCCAGCGGGACCAGGATGTTGCCCTTGTGATCGACGCGCTCCTTGATGCCGAAGACGTGGCGGCGCAACACGCCTGCGCTGGGCTTCTCCCAGGCCGGGTTGTAGGCCTCCTTGCGCGCGATCAGCCCGATGATGGGCACGTCCTGCACGCCGTCGGTGCCGACGTAGAGCACGGTCGCGCCCTTCTTCTGCAGGCGCGCGTTGGTGGCGATGGTGGTGCCGAGCACGATGCGGCCGATCTCGTCCGGGGTAAGCTTGCTCTGTCCGATCGCGTTGAGCGGCGCGGCGGCGGGCTGCTGCGGCGTGGAAGGCACCTTGACGGTGCGGATGTGGCCGCTCGCGTCGTCCAGCGCGACCAGGTCCGTGAACGTGCCGCCGGTGTCGATGCCGACCCTATACATCGCCTGCCTCCCCGCCGTGACGCGCTTCTTCGACGCGGCCTGCCGCCTTCGCCTCGGCGAATTCGGCGCGCACGCGCCGCTTCACGTCGGCGCACTTGTCCTCGCAGAACATCTCGCCGGGGAACTCGTCGTCCGCCCAGTATTCCCGCGCCATCATGATGCCGCAGAAGGAGCAGTTGAAAATTCGCGTGTCGTACCAGGCGAGGTTAAACGGGAGCCACTTGCCGCTCATCTCTCCCTGCCTCCCAGCGTGTCTCGGACGGCCGAGACACTTTCACGGCGCGCGATGCGGGTCAACCGGGCGCGGTGCCGGGGTAAGGCGGTCTACCACCCCCGCGCCTGCTCGACGACGCGGACGTTGGCGAGCCCGTCTTCGGCGCTGACCGCGAGCGGCGTGCCGCGTGCGATGGCGCGGGTGATGCTCTCGACCTGGGCCTTGTAGGTGTCGTGGCCCGCGAGCGAGACGGTGCGCGGCTTGCCGCCCTTGCGCACCGTCGTCATGGTGCCCGGGATACCGACGAAGCCGCCTTCGATCGTGCAGCAGCTCTCGCTGCCCAGAAGCT
>JAPPNV010000061.1 GCA_028818565.1 Rhodospirillales bacterium
CGAGGGCGGGAGCAAGCGCACGCTGGCCGGGATCATCTTCGGGATCGGGATGGCGGTGGGCGCGGTGAACTTCCTGGCCTGGCTGTTCTGATGCGAGACTTGCGGCGCTGGCCGGGCTACGCGGCGCTCAACCGTCCGCTGACGGTGCTGGGCGTGGTGCGGCGGCTGTTCCTGCTGGGCGCGACGCTTGCGCTCGCGGTGTGGAACGCGACCGCCTCGCTGATGGCGGGCGGCGTGGTGTTCGCCGGCTGCTACGGTGCGGGCTGGCTCGCGGGCCGCAAGGACCCGGCCATGATCGCGGTGCTCCGCGCCGCCGCCCGCCATCCGGCGCGTTTCGATCCGGGCAAGTGGGCGGATGAGCCGTGGCACCTCCGGATCCGAGCAGACGACAGATGAGGGTCGCGGACGAGCTTCGGGCCTACGAGGCGGCCGGGTCGCTGGCCGAGGAGCTTCCGTACTGGGGCTGGCTCGACGACGGCCGCACCTGCCTGACCCGTTCGGGCGAACTGATCGCGGCGGGACGAATCACTCCAGCCGTGACTGACGGCCGCACGCCGGAGCAGATCGACCGCGTGCTTGGCCTCTGGCAGCGGCTCCTGTCGGGGCTCGGCCCCGATGCGCGCCTTTACTTCTACCTGCTGCGCCGTCCCGCGTCCATCGAGTGCGAAGCGAACGACAACGGCTCCGGCATCGCGGCGGTCTCGGGCTGGAACCGCCGGGCGTTCCTTGGCAAGCGCGTGCAGGCGCTCGACGCCTATGTCGTCTGGTCGCAGAACCCCGGCCTCCGACCGGTTGCCGTAGGTTCCCGCTCGGGACCGGTCTCCCGGATCGCAAGATTGTGGCAGCGCCGCCGGAGCAAGACGGCGCCGACCTACCTTGCCTCGGAGATCGAGGCCGCGGCCGGGCGCTTACGGGCGATGGTGGACGCGGGCCGCGCGCTCGTGGCCGAGCACACGCCCGTCGAACTGCTCGATGCGCGCGGCGGGTCGCGCCTTCTCTCCGAACTGATCAACAGGCCGGGCACGGTGTGGGACGGGGCGACGGGGAGCGGCATGAACTGGCGGTTGGCGCTCTCGGAACTTGAGGCGGAACGTTCCCACCTCCGCCTCGACGGCGAGCCGGTGATCCTGTACTCGCTGCTGTCGCCGCCCGGCCAGGCGCACGCGAACCTGCTCAAGGACCTGTACTGCCTGGACGCGGTGCTGACGGTCTCGCTCGAATGGCGGCCCTGGACGGTCGAGAAGGCGCGGAGGCGGATACGGAGCGCGCAGCGCCACTACTTCTCGCGCCGTTATTCGATGATGGCGCACGCGCGCGAGACCGAGGGCACGGCGTCGGCGATGGTCGATTCGGCGGCCGCGGCCGAGTCGGACCGGCTGGGCGCCGCGCTCGTCGAGCTTGAGGCGGATGGCGTGGCCTACGGCGAGGCGTCGCTGACCGTGGCGCTGCACGGCGATCTGGACGAAATCGAGCGGCTGGACGGCGACGTGCGCCGTCTCTTCGCCGCGCACGACGCGAAGGCGGTCCGGGAGGGCTTCGGCCAACTCCCGGTCTGGTTCTCGCGGCTCCCCGCTCAGCCGCGCAGGCGGCAGGTGCGGAACGTCGTGGTCTCGGCAGGGCTCGCCGCGTGCCTCGCGCCGGTGTTCGGCCCTCCGAGGGGTTCGGTGCGCAGCAACCACCTGCGGCGCGAGTCGCTCGCTGTGCTGGAGACCCCGTGGCGCACCGCGTACCACTACGACCTGTTCGCCGGCGACGTGGGCCACACGCTGATCCTGGGCGCGACGGGATCGGGCAAGAGCTTCGCGCTCAACTTCCTCCTGGTCGAGGCGCTCAAGTACGCCCCCCGGGTTCTGATCCTGGATTTGGGCGGGTCGTACCGCTGGCTGACCCGGTTCCTCGGGGGCTCCTACCTGGAGCTCACGCCGGGCGACGAGGCGTCCGGTCTGCGGCTCCAGCCGTTCGCGCTGCCGCCCACCACGCGCACCTTCCAGTTCCTGACCGGCTGGGTCCAGCGCCTGCTTCGCCTCGGCGGCTACGAGCCGGGCGGGGCGGACACGAGCGAGATCCGGGCAAGGGTCGAGGACCTGTATGCGTTCGACCGGGAGCGCAGGACCCTCGGCGTGCTTGCGGGTTCGCTCCCGTCTGCGATGTGGCCCGCCCTGAGCCGCTGGAGCGGCGCCGGAGCGTGGGGCCGCTACTTCGACAACGCCCCGAGCGACGGGGCGGACATCGAGTTTCGAGACTGGCAGGTGATCGACCTAGCGGGCGCGGCCGAGCACGCGGACCTGTGCGAGGCCGCGCTCTCCTACCTGCTGGAGCGCATGCGGCTGGAGATCGAAGATCCGGCCGAAGCCGCGCGGCTCAAGCTGATGGTGGTGGACGAGGCGTGGCGCTACCTGGCGGACCCTTCGGTGCTCGCCTACCTGGCCGAGGCGGCGAAGACGTGGCGGAAGAAGAACGCGGTGCTGGTGCTCGCCACCCAGTCGGCGGTGGACCTTACCGGGACGCCCGGCGCATCGGCGTTGCTGGAGTCGGTGCCGACCAAGCTGTTTCTCGCCAACCCCGAGTTGCCCGGGGAGGTCGGGACGCTCTTCCGGCTGAACGAGTCGGAGGTGGCGCGGATCCGGGAGCTCACGCCCAAGCGCGAACTGTATCTCCGCCGCCCGGACGAGGCGGCGGTGCTGCGTCTCGAAGTCGATCCGGAGAGTTACTGGCTGTACACGTCGTCGCCGCTGGACGCCGAGAGGCGAGCCGAGGCCGTGGCGAAGCACGGCCTGACGCGGGCGCTAGAAGTGCTCGCGAGCCCGGCACATCCCACCCCAACCAACCCAACAAAGGACAACACACCATGAGAAATGCCACCATAGCGATCCTGCTGGGGCTCGTCGTCGTTCTCCTGACGTTGCTTCTGGCGGCGGTCCCCACCGACGCCGCCGCGCAACAGCCCCGGGAAGACGCCGCCTTCCTCCGGGTGCCGGTCGCCGGAGAGGGCGAGGACCTGATCCCCCGGCTACGCGCGCGCGTGCGCCACACGACGTTGATAGTGCTTCCGGCCGGGGAGCGGATCCTCGACTTCGTGGTCGGTGACTCGGAGTACTGGCACCTGACGGGCGCGGCGAACGTCGCGTACCTGAAGCCGCTGGCCGAGGACGGGGCGACGAACGTCGCGCTCGTCTGCGAATCGGGACGGATCTATTCGTTCCTGGTTTCCGAGCACGGCGACAAGCCGCCCCACCTGGTCGTCCGGGTCGATCCGGGCGCGGAGTACGGGGGCGGCGCACCCGGCGCTCCCGGGTTCGTCGCCCGGAGCGAGGTCGCGGCCTACCGGCGGATGGCCAACGAGGCTGCCGAGGTGGCACGCAGGGCGCGCGAGGAGGTCGAGGCCGGGATCATCGAGGCCCAGCAGCAGGCCGAAGCTGACATCGAGGCGTTCCGCGCCGAGTATCCGGGACGGCTCCGGTTCGAGTACCGGCTGGACCGGGAGGCGTCCGAGCGCCCGTTCCTCATCGAGGCGATGTGGCACGACGGGCGGTTCACCTATCTGCGCTCGAATGCGCAGGAGTCGCCCGCGCTCTACGAACTCAAGGACGGCGAACCGGCGCTGGTCGCGTTCGACCTGGGTAGCGACGGGCTCTACATCGCGCGCCATGTCCTGGCGGACGGCTGGCTCCAGATCGGCGACAAGCGGCTGCGGTGGCGGTTCGAGCCGGGGGAGGAGGGCCGATGAGCCGATGGAAGCAGTTGGTCAAGCAGCCGAAGGGTGCGCTTCCAGGCGGGATCGTCACGAAGGCCGGCATCGCGCTGATCGCCGTGCTCGTCGCCGGGATGCTGTTTTCCTGGTCGCTCACGGGTCCCGCCGAGGATCCGATGGCTCCCGCCGCCGCCGAGCCGCAGGCGGTAGACGGCGGCATGGGCCGCGCGTTCCTGGGCCGGATCCGGGCCGAGACGGACCGAGAGACCCAGCAGGCGGCGGCCGACAGTGCCCGTGCCGACATGGAACAGCGGCAGGCCGCCGTGTCCGACGATTCGGCCCCGGCCGGCGGGGCGAGCAACCCCGGCAGTGGACCCGTGGGCACGACGCAAGCCGAGTCCGAGCTTCGCGAGGCGTTGCGGCTGGAGGAGATCGAGCGCAGGACCCGCTCGCTCCGCTCGCTTCCGGTCGCGCGCTCGTACCGGGACCCGGGTGGAGTTCGCGGTGGCGCGGGAGCTTCCCCGGCGGCACCCGAGCCGCCCGATGCCGCGCTGGACGCGGCGCTGGCGTCCTTCGAGCGGTCCGTCGCCGCGCTCGAAGGCGAGTTGGCGGCCGGGTTGGCCGGACAGCCCTTCCCGGTTTCCCCGGGAGTTGCACCGCCGGCCGCGCCACGCAGTCCCGGCACGGCGGAGCCCGTCCTTACCGCCTGGGCGCAGGACCCGCCGGGCTGGGAGCGGATCCGCGAGGGCTCGTTTCTCGAAGCCCTGTTGCTCACGCAGCTCGCGGGCGAGTTTCCCGGCCCTGTGCTCGCGATGGTGTCGGTGCCGCTGTATTCGGCCGACCGCCAGCGGGTGCTGA
>JAPPNV010000270.1 GCA_028818565.1 Rhodospirillales bacterium
TCGCCGTCGTTGACGTCTTCGAGGCCGGCGATCATCCGGAGCAGCGTCGACTTGCCGCAGCCCGACGGACCGACCAGGACCAGGAACTCGCCGTCGTTGATGTCGATCGAGACGCCGTGGATCACGGCTGTGTCGTCGAAGGACTTGTGGACCTCGCGGACCGATACCGATGCCATGTCTGCCTCGTCTTTTCCGCTTATCCCTTGACCGCGCCGAGGGTGAGCCCGCGCACGATATAACGCTGCGCGAAGAGCGCGATCAACACCGGCGGGACCATGGCGATGAGCGAGCGCACAGCCACGAACCAGAACTGCACGCCGCGCGAATCCACACCGCCCGCGATGTGGACCGGCATGGTCGCCGATTCCTTGATGGTGAGGATCACCGCGAACAGATACTCGTTCCACGCGAACGCGAACATGATCAGCGCGGACGCCGCGATCGCCGGCAGCGCGAGCGGGATCGCCACCCGGAAGAACGCGACGAAGTGCGAGCCGCCGTCCACCAGCGCCGCCTCCTCCAGCTCGATCGGCAGGTCCTGGAAGGTCTGGCGCACGATCACCACCACGAAGGGCAGGATGAAGGTGGCGTTGACCAGGATCAGCGCGGCGTGGGTGTCCAGCATGTCGAGGGAGGAGAAGACGATGAAGAAGGGCACCGCCGTCGCCACCGGCGGCAGCACCCGCTGCGACAGGAACCAGATCGTGAGGTCCTTGTTCTTGATGCGCTTGAAGCGGAAGCGCGCCAGCGCATAGGCCGCGGGCAGGCCGAGGACGAGCGCGATCAACACCGAGCAGACGGAGATGATCAGGCTGTTACCGAAGGCGTTGGAAGCCTCCGGCGTCGAAATTTGCGATATCCAGTTCTCGAGGGTCGGCGTGAAGTCGAGGAAGGGGACGCCGAGGCCGGCCACCGTGAAGGTGTCCGCCGGCGCGCGCAGGCTGTTGGAGACCGCCCAGTAGATCGGGAAGAAGAAGATCAGCGCGATGAAGATCGCGATGATCGAGAAGCCGGCATCGGCGAACCAGAGCCGTTTGCGCTTGCCGCGTGCCTGAGGGACGCCGGTGGGCTGGCCAAACAGGGACTTGCCCAGCCCGCTAAGCATAGGTCTGCCTCAGGCGGCGGAAGAAGAGCGTGACCACGATCATCACCACGATCAGCAGCAGGTAGGCCATGGCCGAGGCGTAGCCGAAGTCGTTCAGCTTGAAGCCGCGGGTGAACGCCAGATAGCTGTAGGACTGTGTGGCGATGCCGGGCCCGCCTTTGGTCAGCGTCGCGATGATGTCGAAGAGCTTGACCGCCTCCGCCAGGCGCAGCAGCAGCACGATGATGATGACCGGCTGCATCATCGGGATTACGACGATACGCCAGAGATCCCATGCCGAGCCGCTGTCTAATCGCGCGCATTCCACCAGATCGTCTGGGATGCTTTGCAGTGCTGCGAGGAACACAAGGAAACAGAACGGTGTCCATTGCCATATATCTACGATGATAACCGATACGAGGGCCCAATCGGGCTGCGATAACCATGGTATGCCCATGAATTCGAGCGGGCCGCCAATCTCGTAAAACACTGTAAAGAATAGGTAACCGACCGCGATCGGAGTCGCGAAAATCGGCAATATCATGATCGTTCGCAAGACCGCTCGCCCGAAGATGTATCGGTGAAAGAGAAAGGCGAGCAGGAACCCCAGCACAATCTCGAGCGTCACCGCGGTGAACACGAAAATCGCGGTGACCTTCACCGCCGAGCCTACCTCCTCGTCACCGAAGGCGCGGATGAAACTGGCGAAGCCGTTCCAGGTAAAGTTGGTCTGAAGCTCGCGATGCACCACGGTCTTGGTGCGCGGCTCGCCGCTCTTCTTGAGCACGGGCTCGCCGGCTTCGTTGAGCACTGGAACCTTCTCGCGCCCGGTGACGACGACCTTGCGATCGACATCGTGGAAGCTGATGTAGAGCGAATAGCCGAGCGGGAAGACGGTGAACGCCAGCACCCAGAAAACGGCCGGCAGCAAAAAGACGAACTTGACCGGCTTGGTCCAGCGAATCATGGCCGGCTAGCTAGTTTGGTGATCGGCAGTCGGCAGGGCCCGGGGCGGGCACGGCAAGCCGCGCACCGCCCCGCAAACCCTACCGGATGGCCTTGGTCTATCCGCCGTAGCCGATCGCTTCCTGATACTGCTTGAGAATTTTGTCACGGCCTAGGCGGTCCGTGATCTCTTCCCAGGTCGCTGCGGTATCGGAAAGAGCCTCGGCTGCGGTCTTCTGGTCGCTCATGGCCGCAGACAGGTTCTTGTCCATGATGTCCCAGTACTCGGGCGCACCCTCGATCCGCAGATAGGTCAGGATCGTCGGCGCGGTGAAGTTGTCGTAATAGGCCTGCGTGTACTCGGCGACATCGTCAGCATGCCAGCCTGCGGCCACGTAGTCCTCGATCTTCGCCTCGCCCAGCGGCTCCAGGAACTGGTAGTAGTACCCCGGATCGACACCGGTCCAGCCGTGATACGCGCCCCAGTTCGACGACGGCTTGATCGCCATCAGCGAGAGGAACGAGTAGGCGGCATCCGGGTTCTCCGAGAACGCCGAGATCACGCCGTGCCACGAG
This sequence comes from Rhodospirillales bacterium, assembly GCA_028818565.1. Lineage (GTDB taxonomy): Bacteria > Pseudomonadota > Alphaproteobacteria > UBA828 > UBA828 > WTGU01. Next base: position 2,606 of record JAPPNV010000270.1, read on the forward strand.
CCGCCGGTGGTGTTGCCGACAGGCTGCGGGTCATCGGTCTCGACCCAGGCGCCGTTCTCATGATCCCAGTACTTGTCCGAGCTGGGCATGAGCGCCGAACCGCAAATCCCCTTGATCTTGGAGCGCGATTCATCCTGGCAAAGCGAGCCGACATCGCCCCAGCTGAACACGAACACCGACTTGCCACGCAGGAAGTAGTCCCAGGCCTCGCCCAGGCTCCAGCCTACCTGCGCCTCCGGGCCCGTCTTGTGCAGCTCCTGCAGGAACTCGAGCGCCGCGACGTGACCGGGGCTGTCGATCAGCGGGGTCATGTTGGTGGGATCGAACCAGTAGACGTTGTGATACTGGGTCACCGCCTCGCCCGGCGTCATGGCGAAGGACGCGGACAGCGACTGGAAGTGATAGTGCCCCTGCTCGCCCACCTTGAGGTGGAGCACGGTGCCGCTATCGGGCTCGTCGTCGTTGGCATCCCAGTTCTTGCCGTCGAAGTACTGCGAGATGTCGAGGAGCTGCTGCCAGGTCTTTGGCGGAACCGGCATGTCGTAGCCCTTCTCCGCCTTGAACGCGGCCTGATGCTCCGGGTCGTTGAGCACGTCGCGCCGGTAATAGAGCACCTGGCCGTCGGCGTCGTTGAGCACGCCGTAGCCGGTGTCGCCCCAGGTGTGCAGAGTCTTCAGCGAGTCCGGCATGGAATCGTAGGTCCATTGCGGATGCTCGCCGCTCTCCATGAACTCCTCGATTGGGAGCATGTAGTCGCCTGCAACCAGGTCGCCGTAGAAGAAGGCGCCGACGATGATCCCGTCATAGAGGCCCGTGCCTTGGCGCAGATCGAGCATCATCTTCGCGTAGAGATCGGTGATCGGGGTCAGCGCGATTTCGAGCTTGCCGCCGGACAGCTCCTCCCAAATCGGGCGGAAGCTGAAAATCGGCCCCGAGATGCCGCCGCGCGGTCCGGAATCCAGGGTCAGCACCGTGATCGTGGTGCCCTCGAAGGGCTTCTCGCCGGGCCCGAACAAGGAGCCCAGCTCTTCCTGCGAGGTCTTGATAACGGCGCCATCCTCCATGATGAGGTCGACCGAGCCGTCGTCGTGCCACGTGACGTGCCCGTCTTGCGCCTCTGCATTTGCTGCGGTCAGCGCGGCCAATGCCACGCCTGCCGAGATCAAACCGGCTCTCAACGCCTTCATTCTCCATCTCCCTCGTCGTGGACGGTTCACACCGCCGTCGAAAGTGCCATGACTATAATCAATGGCGCTCCGTCGGCAAGCGCCGGCGGTCAGCGGACGGGCTAAGAATTAGACGGGTTCGACCATGAACGTGCTACTCATCTTGTCCGACGAGCACAGCCGGGAAATCGCCGGCTGCTACGGCAATCCGCTCGTCAAGACGCCCAATCTCGATGCCCTCGCGGCGCGCGGGGTTGTCTTCGAGAACGCCTATTGCAACTCGCCGATCTGCGTGCCTTCGCGCGCGAGCCTCGCAACCGGCGATTACGTGCACCGCACCGGCTATTGGGACAGCGCTGCCGCCTACGACGGCAGGGTGCCGTCGTGGCACCATCGGGTGCGCGCTGCAGGCCACGACGTCGTGTCGATCGGCAAGCTGCATTTCCGCAGTGCTAATGATGATAACGGCTTCACTGCAACGCACCTTCCGATATATGTGGTGGACGGCATCGGCGACACCCACGGGCTTCTGCGAACGAGCCGCCGGGTTCGCGAGGTCGCGAGTGAGCTTGCGGCCGAGGCTGGGCGCGGGTTCTCGCCCTATACACGTTTCGACGCGACGGTGGCCGATGCCACGGTGCGCTGGATCCGCGAGCGCGCGTCACGGCCCGACCGCACGCCGTGGGTGCTGTTCTCGTCGATGGTCTCGCCCCACTATCCATTCAGGGCTCGTTTTTTGTCCGCCCGGCGAGCGGCGTGAGATGATCTTCGGGCTGG
>JAPPNV010000060.1 GCA_028818565.1 Rhodospirillales bacterium
CGCAACGAGCACCCGCTGCAGTGCACGATGGAGAAGGAGTAGCCGTGCTCTCCCGTGATCTAGAAAAGAGCCTGCACCGGGCGCTGGCGCTCGCGGTCGAGCGGCGGCACGAGTTCGCGACCCTCGAACACCTGCTCTACGCGCTGCTGGAGGATCCCGACGCCATCGCGGTGCTGAAGGCCTGCGGCGTCGATCTGGAGCGGCTCGAACGCGAGCTTGAAAACTTTATCGACGAGGAGCTGGAAAGCCTGACCACGGATGAGGCGGTCGAGGCCAAGCCCACCACCGGCTTCCAGCGGGTGGTCCAGCGCGCCGTCCTGCACGTGCAGTCCTCTGGCCGCTCCGAAGTCACCGGCGCCAACATCCTGGTGGCGATCTTCTCCGAGCGCGAATCCCACGCGGTCTACTTCCTGCAAGAGCAGGACATGTCGCGCTACGACGCGGTCAACTACATCTCGCACCGGATCGCCAAGGTTCCCGGCCAATCGGGGCCTGGCGGGGGCATCTCCGGCACCGACGAGGACGCCGGCGAGGAAAGCATCGTCAAGGAGGGGCCCGCGGCGCTCGACGCCTATTGCGTCAATCTGAACGCCAAGGCCAACGCCGGGCGGATCGACCCGCTCATCGGCCGCGACGCCGAGATCGAGCGCACGATCCAGGTGCTTTGCCGCCGCACCAAGAACAACCCGCTCTACGTCGGCGATGCGGGCGTGGGCAAGACGGCGCTCGCCGAAGGGCTGGCGCGGCGTATCGAACACGGCGAAGTGCCGCAGGTGCTCGACGGCGCCACGATCTTTGCGCTGGACATGGGCGCGCTGCTCGCCGGCACGCGCTACCGCGGCGACTTCGAGGAGCGAATCAAGGCGGTGCTCGCCGAGATCGAGGCCCACGAGAGCGCGATCCTCTTCATCGACGAGATTCACACGGTCATCGGCGCGGGCGCGACCAGCGGCGGCGCGATGGATGCCTCGAACCTGCTGAAGCCCGCGCTGCAGAGCGGCACGCTGCGCTGCATCGGGTCGACCACCTACAAGGAATACCGCAACTACTTCGAGAAGGACCGCGCGCTGGTCCGGCGCTTCCAGAAGATCGACGTGAACGAGCCGAGCGTCGACGAGGCGGTCAAGATCCTGCGGGGCCTCAAGCCCTATTACGAGGAGCACCACGGCGTGCGCTACACGGCGGAGGCGATCCGCACCGCCGTCGAGCTTGCGAGCCGCTACATCAACGACCGCAGGCTGCCCGACAAGGCCATCGACGTGATCGACGAGGTCGGCGCCTCGCAGCGCCTGCTGCCGGAATCGAAGCGGCGCAAGACCGTCGGCGTGAAGGACGTCGAGGGCGTGGTGGCGAAGATCGCCCGAATTCCGCCCAAGAACGTGAGCCGGGGCGACAAGACCATCCTGGAGAGCCTGGAGCGCGATCTCAAGACCGTCGTCTTCGGCCAGGACGAGGCGATTGGCGCCGTCGCGACCGCGATCAAGATGGCCCGCGCGGGCCTGCGGGAGCCCGGCAAGCCGGTCGGCTGCTATCTCTTCTGCGGGCCGACGGGGGTCGGCAAGACCGAGGTCGCGCGCCAGCTCGCCCACGTGATGGGCGTGGAGCTCGTCCGCTTCGACATGAGCGAGTACATGGAGCGGCACTCGGTCTCGCGCCTGATCGGCGCGCCGCCCGGCTACGTCGGCTTCGATCAGGGCGGCCTGCTCACCGACGCCGCCGACCAGAACCCGCACATGGTCCTGCTGCTGGACGAGATCGAGAAGGCGCATCCCGACCTCTTCAACATCCTCCTGCAGATCATGGACTACGGGAAGCTCACCGATCACAACGGCAAGACGGTCGACTTCAGCAACGTCATCCTCATCATGACCACCAACGCCGGCGCCGCCGAGCTTGCCAAGCCGCCGATCGGGTTCGCCCGGACGGAGCGCGAGGGCGACGACGAAGAGGCGATCAAGCGGATGTTCGCGCCGGAGTTCCGCAACCGCCTCGATGCCGTGATTCGCTTCGCTGCGCTCTCACCGGAGGTGATCGTGCGCGTGGTGGACAAGTTCATCATCCAGCTGGAAGAGCAGCTCGCCGACCGCAACGTCTCCATCGAGCTGAACGCGGCCGCGCGGTCCTGGCTTGCCGAAAACGGCTACGATCCCACCTACGGCGCACGGCCGCTCGCGCGGCTGATCCAGGAGGAGATCAAGAAGCCGCTCGCCGATGAGCTTTTGTTCGGCAAGCTGGCCAAGGGCGGGCGCGTGCAGGTTGGCCTCAGGGACGGCAAGCTCACCTTCAGCTTTCCGGCATCCGATACGTCCGGCCGCAAGGGCGGCGGCGGTTCCGGCCGGCGCGGCGGATCCGGCAAGCGCCCCCGCGTGCCTGAATACGCGTCCTGACCGGCTGCACTCGGCGCGGTGCCCATCCCCTTCCTCACCGGGTTGAGGGTCCTCGACCTCAGCCAGTACATCCCTGGGCCGTACGGGAGCCTGATCCTGGCCGACCTCGGCGCCGAGGTGATCAAGGTGGAGCCGCCCGGCGGCGAGCCGATGCGGGGCGTCGGGCCCAAGGACGAGTCCGGCGTCTCGATCTGGTACCGGATGGTGAACGGCGGCAAGACCGTGGTCGAGATCGACCTCAAGTCCGAAGACGGCAAGCGCGACTTCCGCAACCTGGTGGAGCGGTCCGACGCCTTTCTCGAATCCTACCGACCCGGCGTGCTGGACCGCCTCGGCTTCGGTCACGGGGCGCTGCACGAGATGAACCCCGGCATCGTCTCGTGCTCGCTCTCCGGCTGGGGTCTGGAGGGGCCATATCGCCTGCGCGGCGGGCACGACATCAACTACATGGGGCTGATGGGCGGGCTGGAGCGCTCCGGCGTGCCCGAGCGGCCGATCGTCTCCTTCCCGCCCACCGCCGATTTCGCGAGCGGCATGCAGGCCGCGCTCAGCATCATGGGCGGGTTGCTCGGCCGCAGCCGGAACGGTGACGGGCGGGGTGCCACCATCGACGTCAGCATCGCCGAGACCGTGCTGCCCTGGCAGGTGTGGGCGCTCAACGGGCTCTTCCACCAGGAATGGGATGCCGCGCGGGGCGCGCAGTTCCCGAACGGCGGCGCGGCTTTCTACAACATCTACGAGACCGGCGACGGGCGCTTCATCACGCTGGGCGCGCTCGAGGACAAGTTCTGGGCCAACTTCTGCACCGCTTGCGGCCGGCCCGAATGGATCGAGCGCCAGTGGGAGCCCCGACCGCAAGATGCGCTGATCGGCGAGGTCGCGACCTTCGTGAGCGGCAAGACCCTCGACGAGATGAACGGGCTGATGGAGGGAGTCGACTGCTGCTACGAGCCGGTCCATCGCCTGGAAGACGTGCCGGAGCATCCGCAGATCAAGGCCCGGCAAATGCTGCGCCGGCACGATACGCCGACGCCGGCCTACGAGATTCTCTTCCCCGGCTGGATCGATGGCGAGCCCCCGCCGCCGCGCCCGCCCGTCGACTACATGAGCGCGCCGGACGTGCTCGCCCGCTGGCGGGAGCAGGGCCGGCAATGAGCATCGACAAGGACACCGTCGTGCGGATCGCGCGGCTCTCGCGCATCGCGATGGAGGAGGACGCGCTGGAACCCATGGCGCAGGAGCTGAACGGCATCCTCGCCTGGGTCGAGCAGCTGGGCGAGGTGGATACCGAGGGCGTCGAGCCGATGACCGGGGCCATCGCCGCCACGCTGCCGCAACGGGACGACGACGCTACGGCCGGCACACCGACCGACGACCTGCTGGCCAACGCGCCGGAGGCCGACGACGGCTTTTTCGTCGTGCCCAGGGTGGTCGAGTGAGCGATCTCACCGCGCTCACCATCGCCGATGCCCGCGCGGGGCTCGCAGCGCGCGACTTCTCGGCGCGCGAGTTGACCGACGCGCATATCGCCGCAGTCGAGGCCGGGCGCGACCTCAATGCCTTCGTCGCCGAGACCTTCGATGCCGCGCGCGCCTCGGCAGAGGGTGCCGACGCGCGCCTCGCGGCCGGCGGGGGGCGCCTGCTGGAAGGCATCCCGCTCGCGGTCAAGGACCTCTTCTGCACGCGCGGCGTGCGCAGCCAGGCGTGCTCGAAGATCCTCGACGGCTTCGAGCCGCCCTACGAATCGACCGTCACCGCCAATCTCTGGGACGCGGGCGCGCTCATGCTGGGCAAGACCAACATGGACGAGTTCGCCATGGGCTCTGCCAACGTCACCAGCGCCGACGGCCCGGTCATCAACCCCTGGCGCCGGCAGGGCGAAGACAAGCCGCTGGTGCCGGGCGGAAGCTCCGGCGGCTCGGCAGCGGCGGTGGCCGCAAGGCTCTGCCTGGGCGCCACCGGGACCGATACCGGCGGCTCGATCCGCCAGCCCGGCGCCTTCTGCGGCATCGTCGGCATGAAGCCCACGTATGGCCGCTGCTCGCGCTGGGGCATGATCGCCTTCGCCTCCTCGCTCGACCAGGCCGGGCCGCTCACCCGCACGGTCGAGGACGCGGCGCTCATGCTGCAGGCGATGGCGGGCCACGACCCCA
>JAPPNV010000199.1 GCA_028818565.1 Rhodospirillales bacterium
CCGCGCTCGTCACCGACGATCTCGCCGGCGGCGCCTGGGAGCCCAACGGCGGCTATATCGACGTGACCCGCATGGTGCTGAGCTGGCTCGCAGCGGCCCAGGCGGCCGGTGCTGCGCTCCATTCCGGGCTCCGGGTGGAGGGCATCGCCACGGCGGACGGCAAGGTCGTGGGCGTGGACACACCCCGGGGCCGCATCGAGGCGCCCATCGTGATTGCCGCGACCGGCGCGTGGATCACCGACCTGCTCGGGCCGCTCGGCATCGACGCGCCGATCGAGCGCCGCCGGCTCGACATGGCCTATCTCGAGCAGCCGCCGGGCCGGCCCACGATTCGCACCTGCATTACCGACGGCAATTCCAACGTCGTGATGCGCCCCGACATGGGACCGTATCTGCTGGCGGTCGCCTATCCCAACGAGATGCCGGAGGTCGCCGATCCAGCCGCGCCCGCGCCGGCGGAAGACGAAGCCCGCCACCGCTCGCGGCTCGACAAGGCATTGGCGGAGCGGCTGCCGGATTTCGTCGATGCCAGGGTCGCGCGCACGGTCTCCGGCGCCTACGACATCACGCCGGACTTTCACCCGATCCTCGGCTGGGCGCCGGGGTTGGACGGTCTCTATCTCGCCGCCGGCTTCTCCGGCCACGGGCTCAAGCTCTCCCCGGCGGTGGGCGAATGCGTCGCTGCTGCCGTGCTCGGCGCCCAATCGCCGTTCGACATCCGCCCGCTCCGGCCCACGCGCTTCGCCGAGGGCGAGCCCATGTACCTCGCCTACGGGCCCTCGGCGCGGGCCTGATGGCGATCTATACCGCCCGAGTGAGGAGTGGCATCATCCCCGCGTCGCATCCCGAGCGCCGAACCGGACGAGGACCCCGCCATGCCGACCTTGACCGATGAGCAACGCCGCCAGTGGGCGGTCGATGGCTACATCCATCTTGAAGGCGCGTTGGACCCGCAAGAGGTGTCGCTCTACTGCGGCCTGATCGACTCCCTGCGGCCTCAGGCGGGTTGGGAGCCGGTGCCGGGCCTTCCCTTCGGCCACTACGGCTGGGTCGAGCACAACGCGACCGCGAACGATCTCGACTCCTTCATGGACCGCCGGGATATCCTGGGCTACGCCCAGCCGTTCCTCGACCTCGTGGACCGGCCCAACGTCTTCGACCCGATTCTCGAGCTCATGGGCCCCAACGTCGTGCTCAGCATGTCGCAGGCCATCGTCCGCGCGTCCACGACCGAGTTCCCCGGCTTCATCCACACCGACGGCGGGCAGGCGCTCCGGCAGATTCGCGTGACCGAGACCAGCAGGCCGCTGGCCGTGAAGGCGCTCTACCTCCTCACCGATGTCGAGGGAACGGACTGCGGCAATTTCACGGTCTTCCCCGGCAGCCATCTTCGGCAGATTCCGTTCGACAGTGACGCGGCCCCGACCCCCCACACGCCGGGTGCCGTGCAACTGGGCGGGAAGGCGGGCGATTGCTACCTGTTCAGCCACGCGCTGTGGCACGGGCCGGCGCCGAATCATTCCGGCAAGGGCCGCAAGTCACTGCTCTACAACTACGCGCAGATGTTCGTGAAGCCCTACGACTTTCCCACGATGGCGGGCGTCATGGATGCCTGCACGCCGCGCCAGCGCAGGCTGTTGGGCGATCTCGGGCATGCCCCGAGGCTGGGTGACTTCTTCTATGTCCCCGAGGACCAGGAGGACGTCATGTTCCAGCGAACCGGAGCACGCCAGGCAGCCTGATCGGACCTGGACCGCGCATTGTGATCGCGCCCTACGGGTCCCGGCTCAGGCCCCGTTCCTCCAGCGCATCGAGGTAGGTGCGCCAGATCGCGTCGCGGTGCTCCGCGAGGTGCCGCAGGTACGACCACGTATAGATGCCTGTGGTGTGCAGGTCGTCGAAATGGAGGCGCACTGCGTAGTTGCCGACCGGCTCGATCAGGGTGATGCCGACGTGGCGGCGGCCGGGCACGATGGTCTTGCCCTCGCCGTGGCCCCTGACCTCGGCGGACGGGCTCTCCACCCTGAGCAGCTCGGCCGGCAGGCTGCACCGGAGGTCGTCGTCGAAATCGACCTCGAGCGTCTTCTCGGCGCTCTTGTAGCGGAGCTCGACCGGCCAGGGCTGGTCCTCGAAGGGCGTGCTCACCGGGCCTCGCCCTCCTCCAGCGGCCGCGCTTCGTCCGGCAGCATGATCGGGATGCCGTCCCGGATCGGGAAGGCCAGCTTGGCCTTGTCGCTGACCAGCTCCTGCCGCTCGGCATCGTAGCGCAGCGGCTCCTTGGTCAGCGGACAGACCAGGATTTCCAGCAGCTTGGGATCGACCGTAGCCCGTTCCTCTCCCATCCGCGCGGCCTCCTTCACTGCATCCGCGACTTTGGCCCGGCTGCGTCGTGGGCCGCCATCTCGAACAGCGCCTGCATCATGGCCACCAGCTCGGCCTCGCTCGAACATTCCAGCAGCGCCTGTTTCTCGCTCGGCTCGAAGGGGCAGGCCATGGCGAGGCACGTGACCAGTGCCTCGTCGCTCGCCCGGTCGATCGCGTCCCAATCGGCGGTGAGTCCGTGGTGGTCGAAGTAGGCCCGGAGCGCCGGGAGCAGGCTGTCGCGGTCGACGGTCAGTGGTGCCGGCTCCGGCAGGTCGCCGGCGAAACGGCCGTAGTCGGCACGAACGCGCCGATACATCAGGCCGTCCTGCTCCACCTCGCGCGCGATGGCGAAGCGGCAGACGCCGGTGAGCGTGATCAGGAAGCGGTTGTCCGGCGTCTCGGAGAACGAGGTGATGCGGCCGATGCAGCCCACCGGATAGACCTCCGGCGCATCGAGCTTCGCCTGCGGGTCGGCCGGCTGGATCATGCCGATCATCCGGTGCGAGGCCATCGCGTCCTGGGTCATCTCCAGGTAGCGGGGCTCGAAGATGTTGAGCGGCAGTCGCCCGCGCGGCAGCAGCAGGACCCCCGGCAGCGGGAAGATCGGGATGACGCGCGGCAGCTCGTCGATGCCGCCCGGTTCGGTGCCGGCGGTCACACCATGCCTCAGGAGAACAGGATCGAGGACAGCTTGCGCCGGCCTGCCACCGTGAGCGGGTCGGCGTGGCCCAGGGCCTCGAACAGCTTGAGCAGCTGCTGGCGCGCCGCCTGCTCGTTCCACTCCCGATCCCGCCGGATGATATCGATCAGCTCGTCGATGGCCTGCTCGTTTCGCCCCGCGCCGTGATAGGCCATGGCGAGGTCGAAGCGGGCCTGATGATCGCCGGGGTCCTGGGTGAGCCGCGCCTGAAGCTCGGCGGTGTCGCCGTCGGCCTCGCCGGCCTGCTCGGCGAGCGCGAGAGCCGATACCGCACTCTCCACATCGGCGTCCTTCAGCGCATCGTCGTCGAGCCCGTCCACCAGCTCGCGCGCCTCCTGAAGATCGCCGGCTCCGACGAGGCAGCGCACCAGCCCCGCGATCGCGGCCGCCTCGCCCGGCACCTGGCGCAGGATCTGACCGTAGATGTTCGACGCGCTGGCGAAGTCGCCGGCATCGAGCGCGTCCCTGGCCTGCTCCAGCGCCTGCTCCAGCGGCGAGGGGCCCATGGGCCCGACCAGCCGCTCCACGAAGCGCTTGATCTGGCTTTCCGGCTGGGCGCCCATGAAGCCGTCGACCGGCTGCCCCTTGTCGAAGGCGAACACGGCCGGAATCGACTGGATGCGGAGCTGCTGCGCGATCTCCGGATTGTCGTCGATGTTGATCTTGACCAGCGCTACCTTGCCGCCGGCGTCCCGGACCGTCTTCTCCAGAATCGGCGCGAGCTGCTTGCAGGGACCGCACCAGGGCGCCCAGAAATCGACGATCACCGGCGTCTGTTGCGACGCTTCGATCACGTCGGCGGCGAAGCTCTGGGTCGTCGCGTCTTTCGGCTGCGTCGCGCCGCCGGCCGACTGGCCAATGAGGGTATCCATACCCGCAAGCTCCCGGCTGGAGAGGATTCGGTTGGGCAAAATCTACATGGCAGCTTGCACCGGGCCATGCAAGCCTGCCTCAGCGCGGGCTCCCCAAGACGAAGGGCCGGACGGGATCGCCCCGCCCGGCCCTCGTGACTGGCCCGCGATACCGCCGCGGGCAAGCGCGGAGAGGGACGCGCCGCGGCCGACAAGGCGAACGGCGCGCCCTTCTGCCCCTTACTTGATCATGGAGAAGATAATCGCCGGCACCAGCGGCTCGCCGGCGGGTTGAATCGCCTCGATGCAGATGTTGGCGTCCGGATTGCTGGCCGACATCATGACTTCCAGCGCGTCACCCGCCTCCATGGGAACGATGCCCTGGGAGATGATGACGTCCTTGGCCATGCTGCCTTCGTCCTGGCAGAGCTGCACGTTGGAGTTGGCGACGTCTGCGCCATTGATGCGCAGCCACAGGTCGAAGCACCCGTAAGGCCCGCCGCCTTCGCGGCCGACCTGAGGCGCGGCAACGATCAGATAAGGTCCGGCTTCGTTGACGGTGATCTGATTGTTGGCCATGTCGACACCATTGGCCGCATCAATGATGTC
>JAPPNV010000464.1 GCA_028818565.1 Rhodospirillales bacterium
CGCTGTCCTCGCCGTCCTTGCGCCACTTCCTGGTCTGCATCTTGCCGGCGACGTAGACCAACCGGCCCTTCTTCGCGTGCTTCTCCAGCATGTCGATCAGCCCGTCCTGGAAGGTGACGCAGCGGTGCCACTCCGTCTTGTCGATCCGCTCACCCCCGCGGGCCTTGTCGATGTACGACTCGTCAGTGGCGACGCTCAGGTTGGCCACGCGCCCGCCGCTCTGGAGGTGGTTGATGGTGACATCAGCGCCCAGCCGGCCGATGACTTCTGCCCTGTTCAGTCCGAATGCCATGATCGTCTCCTGTGATCCGAGTTGATTACGAAGGTTGCCGAACGGATCGGACCGCTCTCTCGCGACCTCCTCCGTTCACCCTCCTCCAGGCTCCCCACCACCTCTCGCCTGCGGCCTGCTCCGGCGCCGGCCGGCTGGACACCGGCCGCGCAAGCCGCACCGGACGGAGGCAAGCGCAGGCGGCACGCGGCAGGCCGGTGTGAGACCGTGAGTGCGCGCCGCCCCGGACCGGGCCAGCCGGGCGCGAAGGGAGGGAGACGGATTGCCGGGCGTAATACATGCGGAACTGGCGAGCGGGCCGGAAGCCGCAGGCCGGCAGGCCGGGATCAGGCATCGAGCAGCGTCGCCATGGCCGCGGCGGCCTGGGGCGCGAACGGGTTGACGAACTCAACCCCGCCCAGGCGGCGGCCATGCTGCATGTCCTCGCTCAGGGTCGCAGAGCAGCCGCCCTGGCGCGCCGCCGCCCAGAGCATCCCGCCCGATAACGAGGATTTGTGCTCATTGACAGCTGCCATGCCGAGCAATGCCGGCTGCGGCATGGAGGAAAAAACGAAAGCGGCGCCGGCTCACCCGGGGACCCGATAGATGCGTCTTCGCAAGTCTCCGGACAGCAGGTCCACCGCTGCCGGAACCAGGGGTTGCAACTCCGCCAGACGATTGCGCGCGGCCAGCATGATGACGACGGGGATAGGCAGGGCTTCGAGATTCTGCTGATGCTCGATGCCGCGATCGACGGTGATCATCGCGTCGAAGCCCTCGCGGGCGGCCAATGACAGCAGCAGGCCGTTGCCGGTGCCGGACCAGCCCATCTCCTGGACCGTGCGCAGCGTGAACGATGCGGGGAATGACGCGGCGAGCCGCTTCGGCACCGATTCGTCAAGCAGCAGCTTCATCGCCGCCGCCCACCAGCATCGTCGTCGCGCGTTCGAGCAGCGCGACCGCCTGGCGCCGCGACACCGTCGGGTAGTCCGTCAGGAAATCGTCCAGCCGGTCGCCGGCTTCGAGATGTTCCATCAGGATGCGTACGGGAACCCTGGTGCCGGCGAACACCGGCGTCCCGCCGAGGATGTCGGGGTTCCGGTCGATCAGCCTGTCGGTCATCCTGTCCTCCCGCGTCGTTGGCTTCGCCTCGCCGCCCTCGTGAGGGGCGGCGTCGCGTCATTCATGGATGCATCCGGCCGTCGGGGTGCCGCCTCGACCGTCCGCTTCGCTGAGCGCCGGCACCGCTCGCCGGCATCGCGGCCGACCGGACGGATCGGAACGCCGGTGTCGAGGGAAGAGCGGCCCCGAGCGGTCATGGAGCCCGCCCCGCTCGATCCTGAGCGCTCCCGGCGAGGCCCCCCGCCAATTCGCGCCACCATACGCAGGTGGGCCGGCGCCCACTCGGGGCCGTCGGCCTTGCCGGCACTGTGGGGCACGAGCTTCGCAACCGGCCCGTCGCGCCGGGTGATGAGGAAGCCCTCGCCGCGTTCGACCTCGCGGACGAGCTTGGAGAACTCCTGGTTGGCGGTCATCAGCGAGACGGTGCGCATGGCCCTGCCCCCCCCTCGATGGCAGGTAGCATGTTTCCGGCTCGCGGGGTCCCCCGTCAAGCCGGCGCGCGCAGTGCCGCCGTGAGCGATGAATAGCCCCCAACGACCCTGGAGTGGAAAGGGCCGTCGGGAGCCGGTCCGCAGGTGCGGCCTCGGCGTCGGGACGCCCGTGCCCGCTCGGCGTTCATGCCGGCGGCAGCGCCATCAGCGGCACGTTGGAGCGTATCTCCACCTGGTCGGGGCGCAGGCGGGCGAAGGCGATGCAGGCGGCGGCTTCGGACTCGGTCTCGAAGACGCCCAGCTCGTCCCCCGTCTCCAACTCGATCACGGCGATCTGCGGCGGCCACATCGACACGAGATGACGCTCGGGCGCGCGGGAGTTGGAACGATATGCGCAGCGCGGGCAGCGGGCGGCGCCACGGACGGGCGCCTTGCAGTCCACACATTCGCCTCTTGCGCGCCGCCCAAAATATCGTTTCTTGTTGACGGCGCTCTCCCGCTCGGGGGAGACGCGCTCCTTCTCCAGCGCGAGGCACCGGCCGCAGCGGGACAGGCCACCGACGGTGAGCTGTTTGCAACGCACACAGCGGTCGGCAGCGCGCCTGGCGGCATAGCGGCGGCGGTCGAGTGCGCGTCTTGCCTCGCGGCATGGCTCGCAGACGGAGCGGTTGTCTTCAGGCCGGCGGCGTCCGCAGGATGTGCAAAGTCCTGCCTCCAGCCGCGCCCGGCGGCGGCTCCTGTCCCCGGCGCGATCGGCGCGGCGGCACTGCTCCGGGTCACGGCCGGCGTAGGGCAGGCCGTTCTGCCTGGCTTGTTCGCGCCGGGCCCGCTCGGCGGCGCGGCGCTTGTCGGCGCATTCCCGGCAGACCTTGAGGCCGGGCTCGGGGCGCGCGCGGCCGCATCGGGTGCAGGTCCCACCGGCGGCGCGGGCGGCGTGGCGCTGACGGTTGCGGCGATCCCGCTCCTGCTTCTTTGCGGGATCGGTCATTGGCATGCCGGCCACCTCGCTCAGCGTGCATGGCGCGCGGCGCCCAGGCCCGAGGCGGCGATGCCGTAGAGCTGGATGCCGGACGCCTTCAGGTTCAACGCCGTGCACACGATGATCTCGTCGCGCTCGGGCCTGAGCTTGGCGACGGCACCCGCGCTCATGACCGTGCGGCGCTTGCTCCGCCGACCCTTCGTGACGGGCCGCTCGGTCTCGACCGGGTGGATCTGGCCGTCGGAGTCCGAACGGTATTTCTCGATCACGTAGCGGTCCCCTTCGAGGCCGCGCCCGAATACATGCACCAGATACGTCTGCGCGTCGCGATGGAACGCCCGGCCGATCCGCATTATTCCCTCTCCCCCTCGTCCGTGGTCGCCATGGGGCAGACGCTCTTCGCAGCGCCGCCCCCGCCGCCCGCGTCACGGCCAACCTCTCGCCCGTGACGGCGCACAGGCGGGTGGCGGCGGAAGGACAACGGGGAGCGCCGCGACGGCGTGAGGTTCGACGGACGCCTCCTCCTCGTGCCCGGTTTGCTGGGGAGGGAGGGACCGAGGTGCCGGCGCAACTTTCGTCTCGCCCCGGCAGCGGATACGATGCCGGCCATCCGCGAAGCGTCGTCGCCGCGATGGGTCGGGCCGGTGGCCCCGGCGGCGGGCTGGCCCCGGCAACTCAAGGAAGGCAGGTCGTTCGGAATGCAGGAAGGCGGTTCAGGATCGGCGCCCGGCGCCGCGGTCGTCGCGACGGTCAAATGGTTCAACGCGGTGAAGGGTTTCGGTTTCCTGGCACCGGCCGACGGCTCGCCCGACATCTTCTGTCATGTCTCGGCGCTGTCGCGGGCGGGCTGGGAGACCCTTCCGGAGGGCGCGACCGTTACCTGCGAGGTCGAGCAGGGTCGCCAGGGTCCTCAGGTCTGGCAGATTCATGCCGTCGATACATCGAGCGCGAGCCCGGCAAGGAGCGGCGCGCCAGCGCGCAGGGATTACGGACATAGTCACGGCGATCGGGGTCCGGCTTCCGGCCGCCGCGTCGTGGCTGCTGTGAAGTGGTTCAATCCGGCGAAGGGTTTCGGCTTTCTGGTTCCCGACGACGGCTCGGCGGATGTGTTCTGCCATGCCTCGGCGGTCCGGGACGCGGGATACGACACGCTCGCGCAGGGCGCGACCGTGACCTGCGAGGTGGTGGAAGGCCGGCAGGGCCCGGCAGTGTCGTCCATCGTCGCCGTCGATGCCTCGACCGCCATGGCAGAGACTGAGGGCCGCGTTGCGCCGTACCGCGATCGTCGTGAGCGAAGGTGGGACCGCGACGTGCCGGCCGGACCGGTGGAGGAGCGTTCCGGCCTGGTCAAGTTCTACAACGCCGCCAAGGGATACGGCTTCGTGGTGCCGGACGGCGGCGGGCCGGACGTGTTCGTGCCCGGCATCGTGCTAAATCGTGCGGGTCTCGGCGGCCTGGAGTCGGGCCAGCGCGTAAGCGTGATGGTGGAGCAGGGAGCGCGCGGTCCTCAGGCGAGGGATATCGAGTTCATCTGAGGCGGAACTCGGCCGCGAGCCGGTTCGTCTCACATGCCGGGATGGGCAGCCGGATCGCGGGCGCCGCTTGGGCAGAGCGGTGAGCGGGGGATGATGCTAATCCACCATCCGCTTGAGCCCCCCTGACTTCGACGGTTGGGCCTGATTCTGGCCGATCTCCCGTCTGGAGATTTCAG
>JAPPNV010000380.1 GCA_028818565.1 Rhodospirillales bacterium
CCGCCACGACGCCGCCGGCGAGGTCCATCTGCGCCAGCACCCAGCCGCCGAAGATGTCGCCGTTGGGGTTGGCGTCGGCGGGCATGGCGAGCGTGCGGAGCGCCGGCTCGATTTGCGGGGGCCGTTCGGTCTCGGTCATGGGGGGCTCTTCTTCACTTGGCCTTGCGCCTGCTCTTCCGCCAGGCACGGATGTATTCCATGCAGTGCTCGTCCCGCCCCATCAACACGTCCTCGGCGAGCTTGTGATTCGGGTCCGTGCGGTCGATGGCAAGGATCGCGTCCGGCGGGCTCGCCACCGGGTCCAGAATGCCGCTGTCGGCGCCGGCTTCCACAGCGAGCAGGACGAACATGTCGTTGAGAATCTTGCGGGCCGGCAGCCCGAACGAGACGTTGCTCATGCCGCCGGTGATGTGGACCTCCGCGCCGAAGCGCGCGCGCAAGGCGCGGATCGCGTCGAAGCAGTGGTTGCCGAAGCGGGAATCGACCGAGATCGGGAAGACCAGCGGGTCGATGTAGAGATCGCCGATGGCGAAGCCCCTCTCCAGGGCCGCCTCCACCATGCGGGAGGCGTTTGCGACCCGCTCATCTGCGCCGTCCGGCATCCCCTTCTCGCCGGCGGCGGTCACCACCACGCGGCAGTCGTGTTCCCGCGCGAGGTCGAGCGCGTCCAGCCGCTCCAGCGAAGCGGAGTTGAGCATCGGCCGCGCCTTGGCGGGCGCGATCGCCTCGAGCCCCGCGCGGATCACGTCCACGCTTGAGGAATCGACGGAGAGCGGAAGGTCCGTGAGCCCCTGCACCGTGATGGCAAGCCAGGCCATGGCGCCGGTCTGCACGGCGAGCTTGGGCGCGATCTCGTCCACGTTGAGGTCGAGGAAGGCGGCGCCCGCGTGCTCCTGATGGCGAACCTGCGCCTCGATATAGCGCAGGCCCTCGGCCGGATCGCCCGCCGCCGTCTCCATCGCGGTCTCGATCGCGACCTGGACGTGCTTGACCCGCCCTTCCTCGTAGTCCTTGGTCCGCTTCGCCTCCGCTGTCACCGGGAGCGCGCGCTCCTCGCCCTCTGCGGTCTCGTAAAGAATGACCTCGGCGCCGTCGCGCTCGGCGATGCGCTTGCCCTTGCGGAGCGCGACGCGGGTGCAGTGGATGTTCTCGCCGATGACGATGAGCGGCGGGTTGGTCATACGGCGGTCCCTTCCGGTGCGAGGTGTGTGGGCATTGGTTTGAACTGGCAGCCGTCGACGAAGAGGTCGAAGAAGTCGGGCGTGGTCTCCAGCTCGATATGCTCGATGGCCTGGACCTCACGCTCCAGCGCCCGGCGGCGGGTGGCCGAGAGCAGGATCGCCCGGGCGCCCCGCGCCGCCGCGTTGCCGGCCTTGACGACGCGGTCCTGCGGCACCGGCGCGAGCAGGCCGATGGACTGGGCGTTGCGCACGTTCACGTAGTTGGCGAAGCCGCCCGCGAGGTAGAGGCTCTCGACCTCGGCGGGATCGACGCCGAGTGCGCGCATGACGATGTACTGGCCGCAGTAGTTGGCGGCCTTGGCCTGGCCGAGGTTGCTGGCGTCCTCCTTGGAGAAGGTGATCCCGTGCTCGGGCACCACGGTCATCTCCCTCTGCTTGCGGTCGGCGGCGAAGACGCCTTTGGCCGTGAGTATCTCGCTGCTGCGAAGCTCCGCCAGCAGGTCGATCAGGCCGGAGCCGCAGAGCCCCACCGGTTCCTTGCCGCCGATGGTCTCGTAGGCGGCCTCCCCCTCTTCGCCGAGGCGGACCGCCTCGATGGCGCCGTCGCAGGCCGGCATCCCATAGCGCACCAGCCCGCCCTCGAACGCCGGTCCCGCCGGGCATGAGGCGGCGAGCATGCGGCCCCGGTGCTTGAGCACGACCTCCGTATTGGTGCCCATATCCACCAGCATCACGGTATCGGCCTCGGCGAATCCCTCCTCCAGCGCCACGAGGGCTGCGGCGGCATCCCCGCCGACATGGCTCGCGATCAGCGGCAGGCCGTAGACGCGTGCCGCGCGGTTGGCGCGCAGGCCCAGCCGCAGCGCACGGGCGCTGAGCGCCGTGTTCGCTCGCTCGCCGGAGAGGAAGGCGTGCTCGATGGAGGACTTGTAGGGCTTCTGGCCGATCCCCTGCACGTCCAGCTTGAACAGGATGTCGCGCATGGTTGAGTTGGCCGCCACCACAATCTCGTAGATCGCCTGGCGGTTGGTGCCGAGCCGGGCGCAGCCGTCGACGATGGCGCGGTTGATGGCCGACGCTGCGGCCTTCTGCAGCTCCCCGGCCTTGTCGTCGCGGTCGTAGGAGATGCGGTGCATCACGTCGCTGCCGCCGAAGGCCTGCGGGTTCTCGAAGGCGGCGCTGTGCACGCTCTTTCCGGTCTCCAGATTGACGAAGTCGAGCACCACCGTGGTGGTGCCGAGATCGACCGCGAGCCCGAGGATTTGGCCCCGGTAGCGGTCCACCACGTCGCCGTCGTAGAGCACTTCGTCACCTCGCCGGGTGACGAGGGGGTCGAGCATCGCGGGCGCGCCGGCTGCCTCTGCATGGGCGCGCACCAGGATGCGCGGGCGGCGGCGGAGCGGCGCGAAGGCCACGTCGATGTCGTCGCGCTCGACCAGCGCCTGGCAGGCGAGGCGGTAGGGCGGCCGCAGGAAGCTCTCCGCCTCGGTGCGGGCGCAGAGCGCGTCCTCGCCCGCGCTCACCTCGACCACGCATTCGTGGCAGCGGCCGTTGCGCTGGCAGGAGGTCGGCACCTCGACGGCCAGCTCGTCGGCGCAGTCGAAGAGCGTCATGCCAATGGCGAGCGGCTGCGTCTTGCCATCGTGCGAGACCGTGCCCGGTCCCGTTGGCGGCGCCTTTCCCTCCCGCCGCGCCGCAGCGGCCCGCTTGATCGCGTCAAGCTTCGTCTTCGCGCGGTCACGGGTGGCCGGGTCCGTTTCCCACGCCAGGCTGTAGTCGAAGGTGCCGTCGTGACCGCAGGTGGCGGGCTCGCCCTTCTCAACGGCGGCGATCTGGTTGGCGCACGAGAAAGCGGCCGTGCAGCGGTCGCGGGCGTCGCGGTAGGGGCAGCGGTGCGTGGCCTGCTCGTCGGCGTGGCTCACGATATCCGCGAAGATCTCGGTGAGCCGGTCGAGCCGCTGCTGATAGTCCTCTTGGCTGATCTTCGGCAACGGCTTCGCCTAACCGCGCTCTTCCATCAGCTTCTTGGCGAGCGCCACGCAGGAGAGCGCGTCCTTGCCGTAGCCGTCCGCGCCCATGTCGTCGGCGAACTCCTGGGTCACCGGCGCGCCGCCCACCATCACCATCACGTCGTCGCGGAGGTCGGCGTCGATCAGCGCCTCGATGGTCTTTCCCATGTTCGGCATGGTCGTCGTCAGCAAGGCCGACATGCCCATGATCGGCGCCCCGTGCTCCTCGAGTGCTGCGATGAATTCGTCTTCCGACGTATCGACGCCGAGGTCGACCACGTCGAAGCCCGCGCCGCCCAGCATCATGATGCAGAGGTTCTTGCCGATATCGTGGAGGTCGCCCTTGACCGTGCCCATGATCACGGTGCCGAGGGGCTCCACGCCCGAGGCGGAGAGGATCGGCTCGATATGGGCCATGCCGGCCTTCATGGCCCGCGCACAGGCCAGCACCTCGGGCACGAAGATGAAGTTCTCGCGAAACTTGATGCCGACGATGCCCATGCCGGCGATCAGGCCGTCGTCCATGATCTCCAGCGCCTCGGTGCCCGCCTCCAGGGCCTTGACGGTGAGCGCGTCCACCGTGTGATTGTCGCCCTCGATCAGCGCGGCGGCGATGTCCTGCATCTCGGGCCGCATGCGCGCGAACAGCGCGACGTTGCGCTCGATCTCGTCGGGACGCTCGAGAAACTCCTCGATCTCGTCGCGGATCACCGCGTTGGCGATGTCGGCAAGCTCGGCCATCGGGGACTCAGTGGTGAAATGGACAGGGTGTCACAGGGCCTTAGTGCGGGCGGCCGTGCTCGGCGTGCCAGTCGCGCACCGCCAGCGGAATCTCGCGCAGGTTCTCGACCGAGGTCTGGAGCGGGATGGCGCATTCAGGCCCCACTCCCTGCACACCGGCGTCGAGGTTGGCATAGACCTCCTTGCGCACGTCCTCCGGCCCCTTGGCGAACAGCGTCTCGGGGTTGTTGATGTTGCCGACCAGCGACACCTTGTCGTCCATTGCCGCCATGGACTCGGCCGGTGCGTTCTTGGAATCGAAGTGGAAGGCGGCGATCCCGGTCTCTGCGATATAGCCCATACGGTCCACGGTGCGCCCGCAGATGTGGAGGATGATCGGTACCGGCAGGCGCTCCACGAACTCGATGTGGAGGTCCTTGAGGTACCGCTTGTAGTAGTCGGCGCTCACCAAGTCGCCGGTGGCGTGATCGGGGAGCGTCAGTGCGTCCGCGCCCGCCTCGATCTGTGCCAGCCCGAAGACGATCGTCGCCTCCTTCATGCGGTCGAGCGCGAGCTTGGTCTTGCCCG
>JAPPNV010000045.1 GCA_028818565.1 Rhodospirillales bacterium
TGCGGGGCGAGGCGCCTGCGGCGGTGGTCAACCGCGAGATTCTCGACAACGCGGCCTGGCGGGCAAAGCTCGCACGCTACGCCGAGATTTTTGGCGGCTGATCAGACGCTGTTCGACTGAACAGGCGATGTCGAGGAACTCGACCTGATGCCGCGCGTGAGTGCCAAGCGCCAGATCACGCTTCCCATCGATCAATGCCGGGAAGTCGGCATTGGGCCGGGGGATGAGCACCGCAGCTTCGTCGCCGACGGGCGCATCATCATCGTGCCGAAGACCGCCGGCGCAGCCAAAGGCATCTTGCGCCACGTGGACGGCGCTTCCAGCGTTAGCGACGACGAGTCCCTGGGGGACGCGCTCGACGAGTCGACCCCTTGATCGCCGTCTACACCTTCGATGCGGCCATGCAGAGCTTGCCGCATACTGCATCGCTCTGAAGGCGCCGCGAAGTCCATGACATTGGTCAGACATGCGGGCTAAAGACGCGCCGTGACCGGATTCGACTTCCCGCCGCCGGCGATGCCGCCCGGCACCGATGCGCTCCGCGCCGAGGTCCGCGCGTTCCTGACGGAATCGCATGCCAACGAGGGCTGGCGGCCCGATTCCGACTTCGGCTCGGACTGGTCGGCCTCCTTCAGCCGCACCCTCGGCGCGCAGGGCTGGATCGGCATGTGCTGGCCCAGGCGCTACGGCGGACACGAACGCTCGGCGCTGGAACGCTACGTCGTGGTCGAGGAGCTGCTGGCAGCCGGCGCGCCCGTCTACGCCCATTGGGTGGCGGACCGGCAGAGCGGCCCGCTGCTGCTGCGCTTCGGCAGCGAGGAACAGCGGCAGACGATCCTCCCCCGGATCGCCGCGGGCGAGTGCTACTTCGCCATCGGCATGAGCGAGCCGGATTCCGGCTCCGATCTCGCCTCGGTGCGCACCCGCGCGGAGCGGACGGCCGACGGCTGGCGCATCGACGGCACCAAGGTGTGGACCAGCAACGCCCACCGCTCGCAGTACATGATCGCGCTCTGCCGGACGGGGCCTGCCGGAGACAGCCGCCACGAGGGCCTCAGCCAGTTCCTGATCGACCTCGAAGCCGACAACGTGCAGATCAACCCGATCGTCAATCTGGCCGGCAAGCACGACTTCAACGAATGCGTGTTCGAGGACGTGGCGATTCCCGCCGACCGGCTGATCGGGCAGGAGGGCGACGGCTGGCGCCAGGTCACCGGCGAGCTCGCGCTGGAGCGGAGCGGGCCGGAACGCATTCTCAGCACCTTCCATCTCTTCGCGGCGCTGGTCGAGGCGGCGGGGCCTGGGCCCGAGCCGCGACTCGCCGAAGCGATCGGGCGGCTTACGGCGGAGTTCTATGCGCTGCGGGCCATGTCGCTCGCCGTCGCCGGCCAACTGGAGAAGGGGGATCTGCCGGAGGTCGAGGCCGCCATCGTCAAGGACATGGGCACGCGCTTCGAGGCCGAGGTGGCGGAGACGCTGCGCCGCGCCGTGCCGGTCGAGCCCGTCGGCGTCGGCGGGAGTGCCAACGCGCCCTCGCTCGAGGCCGCGTTGGGTGCCTCGGTGCTGGGACTGCCTTCGTTCACCCTGCGCGGCGGAACCAACGAGGTCCTGCGCTCGATCATCGCTCGTGGCTTGGGTGTCAGGTGAGGGGGCGATGAGCGACGAGACGGCGCGCCTGATCGAGCAGACCGCCGACGACCTGTTCTCGGCGGAGAGTGAGGGCGCGCGCAAGGCGCTGGCAGAAGGCGCCTGGCCCGAACGACTCTGGCAGATCTTCGCCGAGACCGGGCTCGCGCAGGCGGCGTTGCCGGAGGAGGCGGGCGGCGCCGGCCTCGCGGCGGGGCTTGCCGTGCTGCGCGCGGCGGGCCGCCATGCCGCGCCGATCCCTGTCGCCGAGACGATGATCGGGACCCTGCTTTGCCACCGCGCCGGGGCCGAGGTGCCGGACGGCCCGCTGACCCTCTATGCGCCGCCGGCCGGCGCGCTGGCCGCGCAGCCGGCGGTGCGGGAGGACATCGACGCAGCCAACCTGCCGAGGGTGCCGTGGGCGCGCATCGCCACCGTGCTTGCGGTAGGCGCACCGGGTCACGGCTTGGCATTCCTCAAGCCCAGCGACGTGGTCGAGGGAGCGAACCTGGCCGGCGAACCGCGCGACGATGTCGCCGTCTCCGGCCCGCCGGACCGCCTCCATCCCCTGCCGCCCGAGGTGGATGGCTTCGCCCTTATGGCGATTGCCCGCGCCGCCCAGTTGCGGGGCGCGATGGAGCAGGTGCTCGCCATGAGCCTGCGCTACGCGGGCGATCGCGTGCAGTTCGGCCGGCCGCTCAAGCGCTTCCAGGCGATCCAGCACTACCTGGCCGAAATTGCCGGCGAAGCGGCGGCCACGGGGGCCGCGGTCGACGCGGCGGCGCAGGCGCCGAACGGCTTCGGCTTCGCCGCCGCCAAGGCGCGGGCGAGCCAGGCGGCGGGCACGGTCGCCCGCCTTGCCCATCAGGTGCACGGCGCCATCGGCTACACCGCAGAGCACGACCTGCACCACTGGACCAAGCGGCTCTGGGCCTGGCGCGACGAGTGCGGCAACGAGGCCTACTGGTGGCAGGTGCTCGGCGCGCATGCCGCGCAGGGCGGCGGCGCGGCGCTCTGGCCCAAGATGGTCGCTGCCTCCGGCAGCGCGGTAGCAGAAACCGCCGGCGCCACAGTATCGAGCGAGGGAGAGGGGCGGTGAGCAACGAAATCCGGCTGGAGGTCGCGGAGCGTATCGGGACGATCACGCTCAACCGGCCCGAGCGGCGCAACGCCTTCACCCGCTCCATGATCGACGCCTGGGCCGCGGCGCTCGCCGACTGTCGCGACCGCGAGGACGTGCACGTGGTGGTGGTGACCGGTGCGGGCAAGGCCTTTTGCAGCGGCGGCGACATCAAGGAGCTGATGGGGGAGGGCCTGGAGCAGGCGCCGGCCGAGCAACGGGCGACGATCGGCGAGCACGTGCATCGCATCCCGCTCACCCTCGCCGACATGGACAAGCCGGTGATCGCGGCGATCAACGGCGCGGCTATCGGCGCCGGCCTCGACCTCGCGCTCGCGATGGACCTGCGCTTCGCCGCAGCCTCGGCCCGGTTCGCGGAGACCTACGTCAAGGTCGGGCTCGCGCCCGGTGCCGGAGGCGCCCACTGGCTGCCGCGGCTGGTGGGCCAGGCCAAGGCTTTGGAATTGTTGTGGACCGGCGAGGCCATCGATGCGGCGGAGGCCGAGCGCATCGGCCTCGTCAACCGGGTCTGGGCCGACGAAGAGCTGATGCCCCGGACGATGGAGCTCGCGCGCAGCCTGGCGGATGGCCCTACGTTGGCGATCCGCGCCATCAAGCGGCTGGTGCGCGACGGCATCGGCGGCGATCTGCGCGCCGGGCTCGACCGCGCGTCTGCCACCTACGGGGTGCTCGGCGGCAGCGCCGATCACCGCGAGGCGGTGCAGGCCTTCATCGAGAAACGCGCGCCGCGCTTCTTGGGGCGGTAGGGCGGTGGCGCCAGAGAGCGAGGCCCCGCCGGACCTCGCTGCGATGGAGGCAGCGCGGGCGACGCTCGGCGACCTTGTCCTCGAGACACCCGTTCACCGGTGGCACGCGCCTGCGGTCTCCGTCGCGCTCGGGCCCGAGAGCGCGGTCTTCCTCAAGCTCGAGCTGTTCCAGCGCACCGGCACCTTCAAGGCGCGGGGCGCGCTGCTCAACGCCTTGGCTCTTGACGAGGGCGCGCGGGGGCGTGGCGTCACTGCGGTCAGCGCCGGCAACCACGCCATCGCCGTGGCCTTCGCCGCCGACCGCGTCGGCACGTCGGCCAAGGTGGTGATGATGGAGGGCGCCGATCCCTTCCGCGTGGCCCAGGTGCGCCGCTATGGCGCGGAACTGATGCAGGTGCCGGACGTGCACGCGGCCTTCGAGGCCGTGCGCGCCATCGAGGCCGACGAGGGGCGCACCTTCATCCATCCCTTCGAGGGGCCGACGACGGCGCTCGGCACCGCGACCGTGGGCCTGGAGCTCGCGCAGCAGGTGCCGGGGCTGGATGCCGTGATCGTACCGATCGGCGGCGGCGGGCTCTGTGCCGGCGTCTCCTGCGCCATCAAGACCGTGCAGCCGCAGTGCCGCGTTTATGGCGTCGAACCCGAGGGTGCGGACACCATGCACCGCAGCTTCGCCGCAGGCTCACCCCAGGCCATCGACAAGGTCACCACCATCGCCGACAGCCTCGGCGCGCCCCATGCCGCCCCCTACTCTTACGAGCTCTGCCGGCGCTACGTGGACGAGCTGGTGACGATCGACGACGAGGCCATGCGCCGCGCCATGGGGCTGCTATTCGCCGAGATGAAGCTCGCCGTGGAACCTGCGGGCGCTGCGGCGACGGCCGCGCTGCTCGGCTCGCTCGCCGGCCGGCTGCGGGGGAAGCGCACCGCAGTCATCGTCTGCGGCACCAACATCGACGCGAGGAAATTCATGGCCCAGGCGCT
>JAPPNV010000022.1 GCA_028818565.1 Rhodospirillales bacterium
CACGCCAAGCCGTCTAGATGAGCGAATACGCGCGCTTTTGCGTGATCGTCAACAGCCAGCCACAAGAATTAAGGGAATCCTGGTTTTCCATGTCGCGGTATTCATCGTGAGGTCCTCGTGCTGGGAAAGGACGGGCGATTTATGGTCGAGAGTGGCCCCTGAACTTGTTGAATAGTGCAGCATGTCCTTGCCGAAATCGAGTTGCAAATGACACGGACTCGGCAAGAGAAGCCCTGCGCCCCTCCTGCGGGTACGCCCGGGAGCTTCTGATGAAGTTCCAGATGTCGCCCCGCCACCCGATGGCGGACCTCAACGGGGTGTATCGGAAGTTTTAGAGCGAAAAGGACCCCAGAGCGTCTCCGTGTGAAACGGAAACGCTCTGGGTCGAGCCTGTCGCCAGGGTCGTGACCCGCGCCCTGTGTGACGCGGGTTACGCCCTTGGGTCGCGACCCTGCGGCGTTACCAGCGCAACGCGCCGCGCAGCATCAGGCCACGCCCGGGTCCGTCATCGATGGCGGCCTCGTACAGGCTGCCTTCAACGCTCACGCTCGCGGCCGGCGCAAGCTGCCAGCGCGCGCCCATGCGCCACCACTGCGCACCTTCGCCCGCAAGCCCGAGCCCCGCATAGGGCGTCACCACGCCCATGCCGGGCGCCACGCCGAGACCGTAGCCGATCTCCGTATTCAGGCGCGCCTGGTTGTCCGGTGACACGCCAGCAGTGACGCCATTCTCCCACAACCGGTTTACACCGCTGCCCGTCTGGCCCCACGCCGGCTGCACGACGAGCGCGAGACCCTGGCCCGATGAGCCCGGTGCGATCCGCACCAGGCCGCTCACGCCCGTCTCCTCGTAGTCGCCGCTGTGGCTGAGCAGGGTCCGGACCCGGCCCTCGACGGTCAGCCCCGACGCCGCGTCGGCATAGCGCAAAGCGCCCCCGGCCTCGATCCCGGTGCCGGTCTCGCCGTCCCCGCCGTCGTTGCGCAGGCCGAGCTCGAGCGAGGGCGTGAACGTCGCGCCCGCGTCGAGCTTCTGGACGTGCTCCCCTTCGAGCATCAGCCGCTGCCGGCTGGCACTCAGCGACATGCTCTCGAGGGTTCC
Source organism: Rhodospirillales bacterium (assembly GCA_028818565.1). Taxonomy (GTDB): domain Bacteria; phylum Pseudomonadota; class Alphaproteobacteria; order UBA828; family UBA828; genus WTGU01. Next base: position 1,099 of record JAPPNV010000022.1, read on the forward strand.
GGAGCCGTCGATGTCGGCCGACGTGAAGGCCACCTCGCCCTTGAGGTTCAGGTTCGTGGTGCCGCCCGCGATCATCTCGTCGCTGGACATCAGCGGCCCGCTCACGCCTGCGGCGATCATCCGCTGCGTCAGGTCGCTCGACTGCGCGTCCGCCGCCTGGTCGTCGAGCTCAACCTCGCCCGAGCCGAAGCCGGCCACGGCCCACAGGTTCATGCCACCCGCCATCTGCCAGCCCACGTAGGGGTTGACGCTGGTCAGAGAGGTCGTGAGCTCGCCTGACGCGCTGGAGGCCATGTAGTCCACGGTCCCGCGCGCCTGCGACACCGCCAGGCCCGCCAGCATGTCCGCGCCCAGCCGGGTGTCGATCCCGAGGTTGGCGCTGGTCACGCTGCCGTCATAGTCCACGGACTGCGGGTTGCCGCCGGAGATGCTGCGGTAGTCGCCGCTGCCCCAGAACGTGAGGTCTCCGAAGAGGCCGCTGCCCCCGTTGTCTGCAGCGTTGAGCGTCATGGTGAAGGAGGAATTCGCGAGCAGCCGGCTGAAGTCCAGCGTGCCGTCGCCCAGCGCGTGCCCGTTTGCCAGCAGGGCATCGGAGAGGGTGGAGGCGCCGCCGAAGCTGAACGCTGCGTCCGGCGCGATGTCGGAGGTTGCCCGCTCGATGCGGCTCGAGACGGCATCGACCGTGCTCGCGGTCATGGCCCGCATCACCTGAGGCAGCACAGCCTCGATGACCGCGTTTCCGCCTTCGGCGACCTCCTGGGACGCACTCCCGTAAAAGCCCGAGCCGACGATGATGTCGACCGGGATTGTGCGCCCGTCCGGCGTTTGGATTTGGCCCTTGAATTCGCGGGCATAGCCCACCTTGGGAATGTCGGCGCTATCGGTGTGGTCCGCGGGATCGTCGAAGTAGTAATCCACGAAGCCGCCGTCCACACTGCCTCTCGCCGCTGCGATAACCTGCGGCAGAATGTACTGTCCAGTACGGACGTCTTTGACGGTCGGTACAAGAGGCCGATTCTCGAATCTGTCCGGGAACGCTCCGTGAAACAGGATTGTTCCCTGAGGAGGATCGGCGTCAGGATCCGTAAGATTCAGGACGTAGAGGTACACGGAACCATGCCGCCAAGGCCCGGTCGGATCGCGCAAGGCGATCTTCAATTTCGAGGCAGCGGTTAGATCGCCGGCCCTCTGGACTTCAAGGAAGTAATTTCCCGCTTCCGTGACGAAGGCCTTCAGAGTTTCTCGGTCCATCACGTCCTCGGCCCTTGTGGCCGGGGTAACGTGTTCGATTGTCTCCGAAGCCAAGTGAGACTCGTCAAGATCGAACCCCGCGAGCAGCACGATCGGAGACCTGAGTTCGCGCGAGACATAGACGGCGGCATAGCCGGAAGCACCGGGTATGCCCGGACTCAAGCCTGGTATAGGAGCTGTCGCATCGAACGAAGCATCCGGTTCTTGCGACAATGTGGCAACGACGGCTTGGTAAGCGGAGCCGGCGACAGCAGGATCGGGAGACGCCAAGTTAAACAAGTCGGCTTGGGAGACACCCAGCGCAGAAAGAATCTGCCCATAAATCACGGGGTTGAGCAGCCCGCCCGACAGCGACATGTCCTTCGCGTGAATGAAGACTCGGCCGTCGAGCGTCAAGGTCACGATGTAGGTGTCACCGGAACGCCAAATCCCATTATCCTGCCTAATCGCGCATCCGATATAGAGCCCCTCTTCCACGGTGGTGGCCTGTTGGGCATGCTCAACGGACCGCTCTCTCACGGCCAACGCGAAGTCCATCAAGCTGGCGCCGCGGTCTGTTACATCTTCCGCCGTCACACGTGGATTCTCAGGAGGGGTCAAACCGGGAGAGAGTGGGCATTCGCTCTCCGTCTGCGCCGAGGCGGGGACCGCATTGGCAAAGACGACGGCCAGCCCAAGAAGGCCGACCGCTAGAAACGAATAAAATCTGGTTTTCCATGTCGCGGTGTTCATTTCGAGGGGCTCCTGCTGGGGTAGGCGGGAAAGCTAAAGCAGAAAGCGACTCAATGAGCAGCCGAGTCGTACGGCGTGTCTTTGCCGAAATCAAGTTGTAAAGAGCACGGATTCGGCAAGAGAGACACAATGTGCATCGAAAATGATATAGAGCGTTACTGATGTTGCATATGCATATCGATAACATGTGTTCTTTGGACAAGCCGGTGAGAGTTTCGGACTCTCTCATGATCCTTCTAAGGGTTGGCTCGCGAGCTTCTGGTGAAGTTCCAGATGCCGCACCGCCGTCCCACGGTTGACCTCAACGGGGCGGATCGGAAAACCTGGTCGCTAACGCCGCCCGTCCGGGTCGGGGTCGGCGGATGCCTCCAGCCAGCGGGGCGTGAAGGCAAGGATCGAGACATCGGGCGGCAACTGCGGGTTGAACAGCGCGTTGTGCCACCAGGTCTCGTCCCGGCGTGGATCGTGGGTCCCGAGCAAGGCCACGGTGCAAGTGAGCTCGTAGCGCTGGCTGTCCTGGGCGAAGGCCAGGACGCAGCGCCCCTCCCGCTCCAGGTCGGCGGCAAGCGCCGAGCCGGCCGCGAAGGTCGCCGTCAGCACGTCGTTGAAGTCGCGCGCGTGCTGGTAGTAACGCTCCGCCAGCAGGGCGAGCGCCGCCTCGCGCCGGTCCCGCGGGTCGTGGGTGCGCCGCGCCAGGTGTCGGAACTCGGGCGCGAAGGACTCGGCCTCCCGCCGCACGAGCAGCGTGGTCATCGCCGGCGCAAGCTCTTCACCCGACGCACTCAGCACCTGCGGCCGCATCCCCGGCGACGGCTGGCCGGAGCGGCGGCGCATGGCGTCCGCGCGTATGCGGCACTGCCAGCCGACGAAGTGGCCGCGCAGGCGCTCGGCCCGTGGCGCGGGTGTCACGGCTCTTCAGCCTCGGTGTGCAAGGTTCGTCTGCATGGTGCGCCCGCGATGGTAGCCGCGACCCAGGGTCGCGGCCATCGGGATCAGTAGACGCATGCGGTCCATGACGCCAGCCGTGACCGCCGCGAGACATCCGGGCTAGGATCGCAGGCCGCTCCCACCAACCGAATGAGGCCCCCATGTCGCGTGGTCCGGAACTTCCCTCCGTCAATCAACTCGCCGCCATCGCTCAGGACTTCATGCTCGACATGACGCTTGAGGACGTGACGAACCAGCGCGAAGCCATGCGGGGCGCCATCGCGAGCCTGCGTCACATCGATGACATGCCGCAGGAACGCCCTGCCGTCGCCTATCCGCGCACGCCCGGCTACCGGCCGCACCCGGACGAGAACCCCTACAACGCCTGGTATTGGCGGACCGAGGTCAAGGGCGCGGACTCAGGGCCGCTCGCGGGCGAGGAGATCGGCGTCAAGGACGTGGTCTCGCTGGCCGGCGTGCCGATGATGAACGGCTCGCGCGCCCTCGAAGGCTACGTGCCCACCATCGACGCCACCATCGTGACCCGCATGCTCGACGCGGGCGCCACCATTGTCGGCAAGACCGCGTGCGCCGACTTCTCGTTCTCTGGCGGCGGCCACACCAGCGGCTACGGCCCGGTGCGCAACCCGCGCAAGCCCACCCATTCGCCCGGCGGCTCGTCCAAGGGGAGCGCGGCAGCGGTGGCCGCAGGCGACGTGGCGATGGCGATGGGCGGCGACCAGGGCGGCTCGATCCGCATCCCCGCCTCCTGGTGCGGCGTGGTCGGCCTCAAGGCGACCTACGGCCTCATCCCCTATACCGGGTGCCTCGCGATCGAGATGACCCTCGATCACATCGGCCCGATGACGAACACGGTCGAGAACTGCGCCCGCATGCTCTCGGTCCTCGCCGGCCCCGACCCGCTCGATCCGCGCCAGCGGGGGGTGATCCCGGCCGACTACGTGCAGGACTACATGCCGGCGATCGGCGCCGGCTGCGAAGGCGTGCGGATCGGCGTGCTCACCGAGGGCTTCGGCCAGACCGAGGAGACCTGGCCCGAGTTCGGCCTGCCGGGGAGCGTGCCGGCGGTGGACGATTCGGTCGGCGCCACGGTGCGCCGGCTGGAGGAGCGGGGCGCCCAGGTCACCGAGATCTCGGTGCCCGAGCATTATCACGGGCTCCGGCTCTGGTTCGCGATCGCGGCCGAGGGCGCGACCGAGTTCATGCTGAAGAACGGCGGGGTCGGCACCGGCTGGTTCGGCTACTACGACACGCAGTTTCTCGAGCATGCGTCGCGTGCCGCGAAGACCCGGCAGAACGACTATCCGCTCACCGTGAAGAACGTGCTCCTGCTGGGCGGGTACCTCAAGCGCTACTACCACGGCACCTACTACGCGAAGGCGCAGAACCAGCGCGGGCGGCTGACCGCGGCCTACGACAAGGCGCTCGCCGACGTGGACGTGCTGGTGCTGCCGACCATTCCGCACCTGGCTGCGCCGATCCCGAGCCTGGATGCCGATTTCGGGGAGTACATGTCGCGCGCGCTCGGCATGATCAACAACACGCCCCAGTTCAACCTGACCGGCCATCCCGCGATCAGCGTGCCCTGCGGCGTGAGCGACGGCCTGCCCATCGGTTTCCAGATCGTCGGCCGGCACTTCGAAGACCTCACGGTGCTCAAGGTCGCTGACGCCGTGGAGAAGAGCGCGGATTGGCAGAGCGTGTAGCGCACCCGGCGCCCGGCCCACGTTCAGGCGGCCGCGAGGTGCGGCCGTGACGGAGAGGCCGGAACGCTGGCTCGTGCGCAAGCCGGCGGTGACGAGCGGCGGCGGGCTGGTCGCGACCCAGCACCAGGCCGCGTCCGAGGTCGGCGCGCGGGTGCTGGCCGACGGCGGCAATGCGGTGGACGCTGCCATCGCCGCAAGCCTAGCGCTGGCGGCGGTCGAGCCCTGGATGAGCGGGCTCGGCGGCGGCGGGTACATGCTCGTCCGCCCCGCAGGCGAGGCCCGGACGCACGCCGTCCGCTTCGGGATGGTGGCGCCGGGCGCGTTGGACCCGGCGGATTATCCGCTCACGGGTGAGGCCGGCGCGGATCTGTTCGGCTGGCCGGCCGTGCTGGAGGATCGCAACCTGCGCGGCCCGCTCGCGGTTGCGGTGCCCGGGCAGGTCGCGGGCCTTGCGAAAGCCCATGAGCGTTTCGGCACTTGCAGCTGGGCCGACCTCGTGGCGCCCGCCTGCGCGCTGGCAGAGCGGGGCATGGAGGTGGACTGGCACGCCACCGTCGCGATCGCGGCGTCGGCGCCGGAGCTTGCAAGCGACACAGAGTGCGCCGCCGCGTATCTCGCGGACGGGTTCCCGCTGGCCACGCCATGGACCGGGGATGCGCCGCGTATCCGGTTGGGCCGGCTCGCAGAGACCCTGCGCCGGCTCGCAGAGGCCGGGCCTCGGGACTTCTACACGGGCGAGATCGCGCAGGCCATCAGCGCCGACATGGCGGCGCTCGGCGGGCGTCTCTCGGCGGCCGACCTGTCGGCTTGCGAGGCCCAGGTCGAGGAGGCGCCCGAGACCGGCTACCGCGATGCCCGGGTCAGGACCGCACCGGGGCTGACCGCAGGGCCGACGCTCGTGGACGTGCTGGACCGTCTTGCCTCCTCGCTCGATCCGGGCGAGGCACCCGACGGCGAAGTCTACGTGGCTTACGCCGAGGCGCTGCAGGCGGCCTATGCTGAGCGGCTTAGGGGCATGGGCGCGGGCACCGAAGCCGACCGCGCGTCCTGCACCAGCCATCTCGGCGCGGCCGACCGGGACGGCACTGTCGTGGCGCTGACCCAGACCCTTCTCTCGCCCTTCGGCGCCAAGGTGATGTTGCCGCAAACCGGAATCCTGATGAACAACGGGATCATGTGGTTCGACCCCCGGCCGGGAGGTCCCAATTCGATCGCGCCTGGCAAGCACCCGCTCTCCAACACGTGCCCGACGATCGTCGAGATGGCGGACGGCCGGCGTGCGGCGCTCGGCGCTTCCGGCGGTCGCCGCATCCTGCCCGCCGTCGCGCAGCTGCTCTCCTTCCTCGTGGACTTCGACATGAGCCTGGACGACGCCGCGCACTGCCCGCGCATCAATGTGGACGGCGCCGACCTCATCGAGGCGGATGCCAGACTGCCGGCGGAGACGCTGGCCTCGCTGGAAGGCCGGTTCCCGCTCGCGGTACGCCCGCACGGCGTGCATCCATCCGCCTACGCCTGCCCCAACGCGGTCGTCTGGGAGCCTGCAAGCGGCACATCGACCGGCGCTGCCCACGTGATGTCCCCCAACGCCAGCGTCGGTGCACCGTGACGCCGGAACGGAGAAATCCATGAGCAATCACACGCGCCTGGGCATGATCACGCCGTCGCTCAACACTGTGCTGGAGCCCGTGACCTATGCCCTGCTTGCGGACCTGCCCGACGTGACGGCGCATTTCAGCCGGGTGCGGGTGTCCCAAATTTCGCTCGGCGAGGATTCGGCGGCCCAGTTCGGCGACGAGCCCATGCTCGCTGCCGCGCGCATGCTGGCCGACGCCCGCGTCCACGCGATCTGCTGGAACGGCACCGCCGGCAGCTGGCTCGGCCCCGACTTCGACCGCCGGCTCTGCCAGGCGATCGCGCGCGAGACCGGCATTCCGGCGACGAGTGCGACACTGGCGCTGGCCGAGCTCTTCCGCAGCCGGGGCGTCAAGCGCTTCGCTCTGGTTACGCCGTTCGAGGATGCGCTGCAGGAGGCCATCGTCGAGACCTACGGGCGCGAAGGCTTCGAGTGTGTGGCCGAGCGACACCTCGACAGCGACGATACCTTCGGCTACGCGTCCATCCCGCCGGCGACGACCGAAGGGATGATCCGGGACGTGGTCGGCGCGGAGCCCGAGGCAATCGCTGCGGTCTGCACGAACCTGAACGGCGCGCCCCACGCAGAGGCGCTGGAGGCGGAATGCGGCCGGCCTGTCTACGACAGCGTGGCGGCGGCGCTGTGGGGCACGCTCGCGCTCGCCGGCGCGGACCCCAGCCGCATCGCGGGCTGGGGCGAGATATTCTCCGTAGCTCCGGCTTCGCTGGAGCGCCTCGGCGCCCGTCCCTAGGCGCTCGCGGCCTGTTCCTCCTCGGGCTCCAGCAGGTCGGCCACCGGAATCGAGTGCCAACCGTCGGCGCGCTTGGCCCAATAGAGGTCGGAGAGCCGGCCGGTGGTGATGCCCGGCGCGCCGTTGCCGATGGGCTTGTCGTTGACCCGGACGACCGGGACAACCCCACCGGCCGACGAGGAGATGAAGACCTCGCCGGCGTTCTCCAGGTCTTCGGCCTTGAGGTCGGTAGCCTCGGCTTCGAGACCGATGTCCTGACAGAGGTCGAACACGGTCTTGCGGGTGATCCCCTCCAGCAGGTTGTCGCCGGGAGTGAGCGCCTTGCCGTCCCGGATGATCCAGACGTTGAAGCCGGGGCCTTCCGTGACATAGCCGTCGGTCGAGAGAAGCACGGGCTGGTCCGCGCCGGCGTCGAGCGCCTCGAAATGGGCGGCGGTCAGGTCCATCCGGTTGAAATTCTTGCACCGCTGGTTGATGGCGGCGTCGGGTGCGCGGCGGTTCTGGGCGATCCAGAGGTGCGCGCCCGACTTCATCTTGGGCTCGGCGACGATGGTGAAAAAGGGCACCGCATAGGCGATCAGCTCGTTCTCGGCGGTTCGCGGATCACCGAACGCGGCGCCGCCGGCATAACGCCCGCGGGTGCAAAGCACGAAAACGATTGATTCGGTGAAGCCCGCGCGATGGGCGCATTGCGCCATGATGCTCCTGATCTGCGCATCGGGCAGCGGCGGCGTAAGGCGGACGTGCTCGCACGAGGCGTAGAAGCGCTCCATGTGATCGTCGAGCCGGAAGAACGCGCCGTCACACACCGTAACCGCGTCGAACACCACGTCGCTCTTGTGGAACGCCGGGTCGAGGATGGGCACCGACGCCTCCTCGATCGGCATGAATTGTCCGTGGCAATAGGCGATTCCCTTCGATTCCGACATGGTTGCGGCCTCCCTGGCGGCATTGCGCAATTCGTCGCGGACGGTACGGCGGTGCGGCCCTCGCCGTCAATGTCTGGCGTTTCGGGCCCAGGAACGCTTTCGGAGAAATTCGCACCCAAGCGTGCGAAAACCGCAGAATCGGATGGGGAGGCGGCGCGGAAGCCGCTATGATGGGCCATCTAAACGAAGCGGGGGAACCCGCCGAAGCGCCCGTCTCACAGAAAACAAGTTGGTCCATCATGTCAGACATCGGTTCGCCGCCCAGCGAAGGCGACTCAATCACGGCTCAGGTCAAGTGGTTCAACCCGACCAAGGGGTTCGGCTTTCTCGTGCCCGACGACGGCTCGCCAGACGTCTTTTGCCACGTTTCGGCGGTCGAGCGGGCGGGCTTCGACACGCTGCCCCAGGGAGCCACCGTCAGTTGCGAGATCGTGCAAGGGCAAAAGGGCCCGCAGGTCTCGCAAATCCTCAACGTCGACACCTCGACCGCGACCGTCATGCCGCCTCGGGGCGACCGACCGCGCCGCCCCGCTCCCGGAGGCTACCAGGCCCGGCGCTTCAACGAGCCCATGGGCCCGACCGAAGAGATCGAAGGCACGGTCAAGTTCTACAACGTCGGCAAGAGCTATGGCTTCGTCACGCCGGACAGCGGCGGGCAGGACGTGTTCATCCATGCCAAGGTCCTCGCCCGCTCCGGCCTCGACGACCTGGAGCCTCAGCAGCGCGTGCGGCTGGAGATCACGCAAGGCCCGCGTGGGCCGCAGGCGACCAGCGTCGAGCTGATCTGAGGCTGACTATCGGCGCGCGGCCCGCCCCGGCAGGCCGCACCGCCGGACGCTACAAGGGGCCCTGCCCCGCCACAGGCCGGCCGCGATGATACGGAATCCGGTCGCCACGCCCATCCTCGCGCGCCGTTTCGACGCGATCGTGCGCGAGATGTCGAACGCGCTGCTGCGCTCGGCGCGCTCCAGCGTCATCGCCGCCGCCAAGGATTTCTCTTGCGTCCTCCTTACTCATGACGATCGGCTCATCGCCGCCGCCGAGGGCCTGCCCGTGCACGTGCTCGGGTGCCACCTGCAGACCCGTTCAATGCGTACCCTTCATCCGGACCTGCGGGAAGGCGATGCGTTTCTGCACAACGATCCCTACCTCGGCAATACCCATGCGGCCGATCACGCCATTCTGGTGCCGGTCTTCATCGACGGCGTGCACATGTTCACCGCCTGCGCCAAGGCCCATCAGGCCGACATCGGCAACAGCGCGCCCACCACCTACCACGCCTTCGCCCGCGACGTGTACGAGGAAGGGGCGCTCATCTTCCCCTGCGTCCTCGTGGAGCGCGGGGGTGCGATCAACGACGATATCGTCCGCATGTGCGAACGGCGCATCCGGGTGCCGGAACAGTGGCGCGGCGACTTTCTCGCGCTGGTCGGCGCCGCGCGGATAGGCGAGCGGCGCCTCAAGGAGCTGTGCAGGACGCTTGGAGCCGAGGCTGTTGCGACCTCCGTCGAAGACTGGCTGGACTATTCCGAGCAGCGCATGGCACGGGCGATCGCGAGGCTGCCGGACGCATCGCTGGTCTCGGAAAGCGCGCACGATCCGGTGAGCCCTATCTTGCCCGACGGCATTCCGGTCAGGGTCGGAATCCAGGTGGACCCGAGCGCAGCCAAGATCGCGGTCGATCTGCGCGACAACATCGATTGTGTCGATTGCGGCCTGAACCAGACGGAGGCCTGTTGCCTCGCGCACGTCTTCACGGCGATCTTCAACTGTCTCGACGACGACGTGCCGCGCAACGAGGGCGCGTTTCGCCGCGTCGAAGTGCTGATGCGGAACGGCTGCGCGGTCGGGCGCCCGGCCTTCCCCCATAGTTGCTCGGTTTCGACCACGAATGTGGCCGAGCGCCTCATCTACGCCATTCACAGCGGCTTCGCGCGTCTCGGCGAGGGAAGAGGCCTCGCCGAAGGCTCGGCAAGCATGGGCGGTGCGATGGCCGTGATCTCCGGCGCCGATGCCCGCCGGGGCGGGGCCCCCTTCGTCAATCAACTGTTCCTCGGGGTCGGTGGCGGCCCTGCCGCCCCCGATGCTGATGGGTGGCTGACCTATTGCCTGCCGACGGCGGCGGGCCTGGTTCACCTGGATAGTGTTGAGATGGTGGAGAGCCGCTATCCGATCGCCGTCGATTCAGCACGCATCGTCGCCGGCACGGGCGGCGCGGGGCGCTGGCGTGGCGCGCCCGCCACCGAGGTCGTCTATGGCCCGACGCACGGCACCGTCACCGCCATCATCCCGTCGGACGGTCACCATGTCGCACCGCGCGGTGCGCGTGGGGGCGGCGATGCGACTGTTGGCCGAACCGCCAGGATCGACTGCGGCGGCCGAGAGACCGTGCTTCCAAATTTCGTGCAACTCACGCTCAAGCCCGGCGAGCGGTTGCGGGCGGTGGAAGGCGGCGGGGCCGGCTACGGCGACCCGCTTGTGCGCGATCCGCAGCGCGTGCTGCAGGACGTGGCGGAAGGCTGGGAAACCCGAGACCGCGCGCTGGACGTCTATGGCGTCGTTCTTTCGGAGCCGGGCGGCGGTAGCCCGCTTACCGTCGACGAGCCGGCGACCCAGGCCCGGCGGCAGTCGCTCACTCGGCGCGGACGGTGCGCCGGCGAGAGAGAACCGATCCGATCACCATCATGACGAACGCGGCGAGCATCAGCGCTGCCGCTCCCCACACGTAGGCCGAATGGGTCTCGTCGAAGAAGAGAATGCCCCATCCGATGCCTCCGACCACGCCGATGATGTTCATGACGGAGAAGAGCGAAGCGCCGGCACGACGCACGATCACGTAGAACATCGGCCACATGATGGCGTTGATGACGACTGCGGCGACTAGAGAGAGGTCGCCGTCCAGGTCCGGCCCGGGGAAGAGGTAGAGCTGCCCGGTGGCGGGCAGGAAGGGGACGAGAAGCAGCGCACCGGCGAAGAGGTTGCCGATCGCAAGGCCCAGCGAAGATGACTCGGGCGGGCGAAAGCGTTCGACGAACACGTTGAGCGCGCCGAATCCGAAGGGAATCAGCAGCGCGATGACAAACCAGACCGCCATGTTGGGCGCAGGCAGGCTTTCCCCCGGAATGACAATCAAGAGGACGCCTGCGATGGCGATCAGCAGGCCCGTCGCGCTGACAAGGCGGAAGCGGTCGAGCCGAAATATAACGGCGAGCGCATAGGTGAAGACCGGCGTCAGCGTAAGCAGCAGCACGGTGACGCCGGAGGGCAGCTTGGTCACGACAAAGGCGAGCAGCGCGAAGGGGAAGGCGAAACCCAGGGCGGCGCTCACAAAATAGAGCCTGATGTGGGGCCACGTAAGCTGCGGCAACTCGCGCCGGGCTATTGCCGGTCCCAGAAGAAGCAACCCGGCGCCGAGGGCGTACCAGAAGACATAAGCGAAGTTGGGGAAGCCGGCGTCGCCCGCAATCTTGTTGACCGGAATCAGCAGACTGAAATTGATGCCGGCGATGAGAATGAGGATGAGCGAGAGCGCCATGGCGAACGTCAGGTTGCGGTGCGGCTCTGCCCGCGCCCTGCGCCGGCTTCGATCAGGCTCAGGACCGCCCCGGCTGCACGCTCGCTCGGCGGCGGCCCGCCGCGCCCCAGCAGGGCGGCGATCTCGCGAAAGCTCTCGATCTGCTCGCGGCGGCGGTCGGAATCGAGCAGCAGCTCCTCGACTGCGGGGACCAGACGCCTCGGAGAGCATCGGCGCTGCACGAACTCCGGCGCCGCGCGGCGGTCGGCGATGATGTTGGGCATGGCGATGTGCCGTACCAGGAGGATGCGCTGCGCGATCGCCGCGGTGAGCGGATTGGCCCGATAGCAGACGATCATGGGTATGCCGGCGAGCGCGAGCTCCAGCGTCGCCATGCCGGAGACCGTGAGCGCCGCGTCGCTGGCGGCGAAGGCGGCGTATTTATCGGCCTTGCCCTCCACCACGGTCACGGGTGCGGCCCACGACGCGGTCTTGGCGGTCACGACAGCGCGGTTCTGCGGCAGCGTCGGCACCAGGATTCGGAGCCCCTCGACGCGGCGCGCCAGCGCGCGCACGGTCTCTCCGAATACCGGCTCGTGCCGGCGCAGCTCGCTGGCGCGGCTGCCCGGCAGGACGGCGAGCACCGGTTGGTCGGGCGCGAGGCCGTGGCGCCGGCGGAAGTCCGACCCGTCGGCGCTTTCGATGGGCTCCTCCACCAGGGGATGGCCGACGAAGCTCGCGTCCAGGCCCTCGGCCTCGAAGTAGGGCGGTTCGAACGGGAAGAGGCAAAGCACGTGGTCGAGATAGCGCGCGATCTCGGCCGCGCGCCCCGGCCGATAGGCCCAGACGGTGGGTGCCACGTAGTGAACCAGGGGAAAGCCTGCGCCCTTCAGCTTTCGTGCGACCCGGAGCGCAAATCCCGGCACGTCGACCGAGACGAAGGCCGCCGGCCGCAACCGGCGGGCCCTGCGCGCCGTGGCCCGAATGCGCCCGAGCATCCGAGGCACGTGGGGGACGACCTCGAGCAGCCCCATCAACGACAGCTCGGTGTAGGGAAACTGGCTCTCCAGCCCCTGCTCGGCCATGAGCGGACCGCCGATTCCGGCGAACCGGACCCGGTCGCCGGTGCGCCGCTTGAGCGCCGCCATCAGGCGGGAAGCGATGAGGTCGCCGGACGGCTCGCCGGCGATCAGGAAGATCAGCGGCGCGTCGCGCTCCATTCCGCCCGTCAGCTCACGCCGACCATGAACACGCCCTGCTCGTCGGCGCGCGCGACCGCCTGATCGCGCTCCAGGATCAGCGTCTCGCCGGCCTCGACCGCGACCCCCCGGAAGCCGGCTTGGGCCAGCCTCTCGATCGTGTCCGCCCCGATGGTCGGCAGGTCGGCCCGACGCTCCTGACCGGGCTTCTTCATCTTGACCAGCACGGCGCCCGGCCCCGCCTCCTGCAGCGCGGCGCAGCGTTCGATCAGCCCGTCCGTCCCTTCGACGCCTTCGACGCCGAGCACGCGGCCGGCCTGCACGACCACGGCCTGCCCGATGTCCTGCGCGCCAAGGGCGCGCGCAGCCTCGATGCCGACGGCGATGTCGCGCTCGGAGTCTTCGTCGGGTGCGCGGCGACCGATCACGCCGGCGGGCGCGCAGAGCGTTGCAATCAGGTCGTCGGCGCCGACGACGGTGAAGCCCTCGTCTTCAAGCTCGGCGATCACGAGGGAAAGGAGTGTGTCGTCACCCGCGGCTTTCGCGCGGGCGATACGCCCCATGAGGCGCATGCCGCGCAGGTCGACCTTGAGGGAGGAGAGGGAGGGCCGGCGGATCGAGCCGGCAAGCACTACCTCGCGGCAACTCGCTTGCCTCAACGCCTTCAGCAAGGCGCCGACCGCGCCGAGCCCGAGCCAGCGGTGGGGGACGCCCGCGCAGGTCGCGGGGTCTGTCTCGCCCTCAAAGGCGATGACCAGGACCTCGCGGCCTTCGCCCCTGCAAGCCCGCGCGATGAGGCCCGGCAGCGGCCCGCCGCCGGCGATAATTCCCAGGCTACTCGCCGCCATCATCGCGTGGTTGGCAAATCGAGCGCTCGCGATCGACCCGCATGAAGTCGACGATATCCATGACCGGCTCGTTGTCCTGGAACAGCTCGGTGACGTCCGCGAGACGCTCGATCATGGTCCCTTCCTGCGCGAAGAGCAGCCGGAAGGCCCGCCTGAGATCGTGGACGATGTCGCGGCTGAAGCCCCGGCGCTTGAGCCCGACGAGGTTGAGCCCGGTCAGGCGCGCGCGATCGCCCATGGCCGAGCCGTAGGGAATGATGTCGTGCTCGACCCCGGACATGCCGCCGACGATTGCATGGCGCCCGATGCGGACGAACTGATGAATGCCGGAGAGGCCGCCGATAATGGCCCAGTCGTCGATCGTCACGTGGCCACCCAGCGTCGCATTGTTGGCCATGACGATATGGTCGCCGACGAAACAGTCGTGGGCGACATGGGTCGCGATCATGAACAGGCAGTGATTGCCCACGCGAGTCAGCATGCGGCCGTGGGGCGTCCCCGGATTCATGGTCACGTGCTCGCGGATGACGTTGTCCGCGCCGATCTCGAGGCGCGAGGGCTCGCCCCGATACTTGGTGTCCTGCGGCGGGTGGCCGATTGAGGCGAAGGGATAGATGCTGGTGCGCGGGCCGATCGCCGTCCGCCCGGTGACGACCGCGTGAGAGACCAACCGCACCTCATCGCCGAGGACGACGTTGGCACCTACGATGCAGTAGGGGCCGATGCTGACGCCTTCGCCGAGTTCGGCGCCAGGCTCGACGATCGCGGTCGGGTGAATGTCCGTCACGTCAGGTATCTTCCAGAATCATTGCCGAGTATGTGGCTTCCGCGACCGCCTGGCCGTCGACTTCGGCCCTGGCCTCGAACTTCCACACGTTCCGGCGGCGGTGCTTCTTGGTCACGTGAATGAAGAGCTGATCGCCCGGCACCACGGGCCGGCGGAAACGGCAGTTCTCGACCGACATGAAATAGACGAGCTTGCCGGCCATGGCGGGCCCGAGGGTCGCCACCACCAGCACGGCCGCGCTTTGCGCCATCGATTCGATGACCAGCACACCCGGCATGACCGGCATGCGCGGAAAGTGCCCGTGGAAGTACGATTCGTTGATCGACACGTTCTTGATGCCGACCGCGCTCACGTCGGGGATCACGTCGATCATGCGGTCGATCATGAGGAACGGATACCGGTGGGGGATCGCATTGAGGATCTCCTCGATATCCATGCGCTCCACCGTTTGTTGCGGTGCTGCGTCGTTCATTCCGGGGCCGCCTTGCCTCTTGCCAGCCGCGCCAGATGCGCGCTTTGACGGTGCCATTGGCGGATCGGCACGGCGGGCGTGCCGCCGTAGGTCCCGCCCGGCTCGATGTCGCGGGTGACGCCGGCCTGGCCGGCGAGCCGGACGCCGTCGCCGACTGTACGGTGATCCGCAACGCCCACCTGGCCCGCGATCTGAACGAAGTCGCCCACCCTCGCGCTGCCGGCGACCGCGCTTTGGGCCGCGATCACGCTGCCCCGCCCGATGCGGACGTTGTGGGCGATCTGCACCAGATTGTCGATGCGGCATCCTTGGGCGATCACGGTGTCGGGGCCGGATCCGCGGTCGATGGTCGTGTTGGCACCGATCTCCACGTCGTCCTCGATCAGGACACGGCCAAGCTGCGGAATCTTCACATGGCCGCCCCGATCGATCGCGAAGCCGAAGCCCTCCTGGCCGATCCGCACGCCAGGGAAGATCACCACCCGCGCGCCGACCAGGCAATGGCTGAGCGAGGCGCAGGCCCCGATCCTTGTATCGTCGCCAATTTCGACGGCAGTTCCGATGACGACGTTGGTTCCGATGAGGCAGCGGGCGCCGATGACGGCTCCGGCGCCGATGACGGCGCCGGCCTCGACCCGGCATCCGGTGCCGAGAACCGCCGCGGGATCGATCACCGCCGCAGAATGCACCCCCGGCTCAAGCGGCGGAACCGGATGAAACAGCTGGGCGGCCAGCGCGAAGGACTTGTAGGGGTTGTCGCTGGTCAGAACCGCCACGTCCGCGGGCGCGCGGTCCGCCAGGGAAGCCGGCGCGATGCAGGCGCCGGCACGGCAGGCGGCGAATGCTTCGACATACTTGAGATTGGCGAGAAAGCTCAGGTGCTCGGCCGTGGCCTGATTGATTGGGGCCACGTCGGACAGCCGTTTTGCCGGGTCAGCGCCCGCCGCGAGTTCTGCCCCCGCGGCCTCGGCGATTTCAGCCAACGTGAACGGCCCCGCCACGGCGTAAAAGCGCGGATCGGGCATCAGTTCTCGTCGAACGTCAGCACGATCTCGGGATACGCCTCGTTCAACCGTTCGATCACCATGTCGGTCAGATTGAACTCGGCGGCGGCGAATATCGTCTCGTGAACCGGCAGCACGAGATCAATTCCCTGCTCGGTCGCGACCTCTCCGACGACGATGCCGAGGACTTCGCGAAAGCGAATCTCGCCTTCAGTCACGGCGCGCTGCAGGATTTCGCCGCGCGCTTTCGCTCTCTGGTCCGCTGTCGAGACTTCGGCGTTGAAGGCGCGCTGGCGCTCCTCCAGTACCGCGGGCGTGAGCAGCGTCGCCTGCTGTTGGAGCTCGTCGCGCACGCCGCGCAGCCGCTCCGACTCTCGCTGCGTATCTTCGGCGTAAGACTTGCGCTGCGCTTCGCCCTGGGTCCGGATCGAGTGAATCGCCGTCGCTTCGCTGAGAACCCGCACCATCTCGATGACGGCGACACGCGTCCCGTGTTCATCGGCCCAAACACTTGTGTTGCTGCCGACCGCGCAGGCGACGGTCAGCGCGAAGAGGAGCCAGAGCCGCCTCCATCCCTGCATCTCTAAAACCTCGTTCCGAAGCTGAATCGGAAGTTCTCGGTCACATCGAAGTCTTCCTTGATCAGCGCTCGCGAGAAGTCCAGCCGGATCGGACCGATCGGCGAACGGAATCTGAGCCCGACGCCAACCGAGAGCCGCGGCGAGGCCTCGTCCAGGAGCTCCGTCCCCGAAGCGTCGATCTCGGTGAGGCTGCCGATATCGGTGAAGATTGCGCCCCGCAGGTCGAGCTCTTCAGCCAGCCCCAGCGGAAAGGTCAACTCGCCCGTGATCGAATAGAATAGATTGCCGCCGAGCGCATCGCCGGTCTCCGCATCGCGCGGGCCCACGCCGCTCGGCTCGAAGCCCCGGAGACTGGTGCCGCCGAGGAAGAACCGGTCGACGATTCCCACGTCGTCGTCAAGGCCGACGACGTAGCCACTACGAAGCAACCCGCTCAGAATCCATCCATCGGCTAGCGAGAAGTAGTGGCCGTAGCGAAGGGTGTGCTTGATGTACCGGTTGTCGCCGCCGAGTCCGGCGAGCCCCTGTCCGAAGCGGACGACATATCCTTCGGTCGGGTCAATGATGCTGTCGCGCAGATCGTAAGTCAGCCTGTGCGAGACGGCCGAGGTGGTCGTTTCGCCTTCCTGCTCGCGGATGAATCGCGACGAGGTCTCGGAGACGTCGCTGACTTCGTCGCTCTTTAGCGTGTAGGAGACTGAATGCCGCAACCGCTCTGACAGTGGATAGCCTACCCGCAACGAAAAGCCGATGGTGTCGCGATCGAAAGAACTCTCGTCCTGCAGGTCGATTGTCCTGTTGAATACGTCGAATCCCGCCGCGACGTCGCGTTCCATGAAGTAGGGCTCGGTGAAGCTCAGGTCGATCTCCTGCCGGCGGGACGAGGCCGTGAGGCCGAGCTTGAGATCCTGCCCCTGGCCGAGAAGATTGCGCTCGCGGATGGCAATGTCGCCGAGCACACCTTCCGTCGATGAGACACCGGCGCCGAAGCTGAGCTCGCCCGTGGGGACCTCGCTGACCTCCACCGTGAGGATCGAGCGATCCGGCGCCGATCCCTCGCCGGTGCTGATGTCGACCCTGTCGAAGTAGCCGAGGTTCATGATGCGCTGTCGCGAGCGGCGAATCAGGGCCGAGCTGAAGGCGTCCCCCTCCACCAGCCGGAACTCGCGGCGGATCACCTCGTCGAGGGTGCGGACATTGCCCACGATGTCGATGCGTTCGATATAGACCCGCGGGCCCTCGTCGATCTCGAACGTGAGGTCGACGGTCCTCGCCTCGCGGTCTCGCTCGACGCGGGGCTGGACGTCGACGAACGCGTAACCGCGGCTGCCGACGACTTCCGTGAGCGTGACCAGCGTATCCTCGACTTGCTCCGCGTCGTACCATTCGCCCGCCTCGATCTCGACGACGGGGCGCAGCTCGTCCGGTTCCAGATCCCGTAGCTGGCTTTCGATATCGATGGCGGCTACCCGATAACGCTCCCCCTCCTCCAGCGAGAAGGTGACGATGAAATCGCTGCGGTCGGGCGTCAGCTCGGCGACTGCCGAGACGACACGAAAGTCGACGTAGCCGTTGGCGAGGTAGAACCGGCGGAGCAATTCGCGGTCGAAGGTCAGCCGGTCGGGATCGTATGTGTCGGCGGTGGTGGCGAAGCGATACCACGCGCTTTCCCGGGTCTGGATGACGTCCCTGAGAGCGCTGTCGCTGAAGTGGGCGTTGCCGACGAAGTTGATCCGCCGGATGCCCGTAACCGGCCCCTCGTTCACCTCGAAGACGAGATCGACCCGGTTTTGCGGAAGCTGGATGACCTTGGGCTCGATGGTGGCGGCGAAGCGGCCGCTGCGCCGGTAGATGTCAGTCAACCGCTGCAGGTCCGACTGCACCCGCGGCCGGGTGTAGACCACACGCGGTTGAAGCTGAATTTCCGCCTCCAGATCGTCGTCCTGGATCGCGTCGTTACCTTCGAAGAGCACGCGATTGATGATCGGGTTCTCGACCACACGAACGATCAGGGCATTTCCCTCGCGCCTGATGGCCACATCGGCGAACAGGCCGCTCTCGAACAGACTCTTCAGAGACTCGTTGACCGCGTCGGCATCGAACGCATCGCCGGGGCCCAGCGCCATGTAGGACCGCACGGTGTCCGCTTCGATGCGCTCGTTGCCCTCGACGAGCACGGACTCGAGCGTCTGCGCCTGCGCCGCAGCGGCACCCATCCACATGCCGAGGATCACCGCCGCCAGCCAGACGACGTGCCGCATCCGGCGCCTTGCACCTGCCGCTTTCGCTCCGCGCATCTGCCTTTCTCGCTGGGTCATGAGGTCAGGCCAATGATGTCCTTCGTCGTCACCCATACCATCAATGCGATAACGAGCGTTAGCCCGACCGTCGTGCCGATCTGCTGAATTCGGGCGTTCAACGGGCGCCGGAACAGGGCTTCCAGGCCGTTGTATAGCAGGTGTCCGCCGTCGAGCGGCGGGATCGGAAACAGATTGATCAGGCCGAGGGCGATGGAGATCAGTGCCGCGAACTCGACGAAGCCGGCGACGCCGCGCTCGAGCACGCTTCGCGACATCACGGCGATGCCGACGGGGCCGCTCAGTTGCTCGGTGGAGCGGGTGCCGGCGATCATCTGCCCGATCGCACGCAGGTTGGCGGCGGCGAGCGCGTACGTGTGTTCGACGCCGGCCCAGACCGATTCCCCGATCCCAAGATCGCGGAACGCCGTCTGTTGTTCCGGGTAGACGCCGATCCGCCCCGTCCCGCTCGCGTCGTCCGGGGTGACGGTCAGCATCTCCTCCCGCCCGCTCCGTTCGACGACGAAGGTGAGCGGCACGCCTGCGTTCCGTTCCACGATGGTGCGAAGGTGGTCGAAGCTCTCGATCGCCGCATCGCCGATGCGGACGATGTTGTCGCCGGCCAGGAGGCCGCCCCGTTCTGCCGGGCTGCCTGCGACCACCTGCGAGACGGAGGCAGGCGTGAACGGCCGCACCCCGATATCGCCCAGCTGCTGCGGCCGATCGAAGGCATCCAGCACCTCGATGATCTCCGGCTTCACCGTGAATTCGAGCAGCTCTCCGCCTCGTTCGACCGCGAGCGTGAGCGGCTCGCCCAGGCTCTGGAGGAGGGTGAAGTTCAGCTCTTCGAATCGCTCGACGCTGCTGCCGTTGAGCTCGACCAGCCTGTCGCCCGGCTGGAGCCCGGCGACGGCGGCGGGGCTGCCCGCCCGCACGGTGCCAATCTCCACCGGCGTGTAGCGCTGGCCGACGACGATGAAGAAGACGGCGAAGATCGCTGCTGCGAGCAGGAGGTTCGCGAACGGACCCGCGAACGCAATGGCCGAGCGCTTCCCCACCGATTTGGCGAAGAATGAATCGGACGGGGGCGGCCCGTCGTCCTCCTTGGCGGACGTGCTGGTGGCGTCGGCGTCGCCATGGAACTTCACATAGCCGCCGAGCGGCAGCGCACAGAGCTTCCAGCGCGTCCCGTGGCGGTCGTCGATGCCCAGCAGCTCCGGCCCGAAGCCGACCGCGAACACCTCCACGCGCACGCCGTTTATCCTGGCCACGAGGTAGTGGCCGAGCTCGTGGAAAAACACCACGGGCGTGATGACCGCGAGAAACGGCCAAATATAGTTTAGTTTGTCGACGAGCAGGTCCATGGTGACAGACAAGTGGCTATGATCGACCGACGGCGCAACACTAAGCTACGCCGGGCGATCGGATTGGAGGGGCGATCGCGGCACCGCGCAGGATTATACATGACCGCGCCGCCCGCGCCGCGCAATTCCCTGTGAGCTTGCGGACGTTCGTCTAATGGGGGCAAGTTGCAAAGCTATGGGACCCGGCTCGGCGAACGGTTTGCGTAGCGTCGAGGGACGGCCCGGGACGGCCTGCGGCCCGTGCCAGCGCCGATGAACGCGCCTGACGTGCCACCGGACCTCTTTGACCGACGGGCGCTCTCTGACGCGATCGCCCGGCTCGGACGAGACGACCGAAAGGGCGTCCTCGAGCTGATGCGGCGTGCCCGGGACGATGGCCGTGAGGCGCTTCAACAGCGCCTCGAAGCCGGGGCGTCGGGTACCGAAATCGTCGCAGCGCAGACCACGCTGATCGATCAGCTCTTGGGCGTGCTGCTGGATCGGGCGGCGCGCGCCCTCTACCCCGAGCCCAACCCGACCACGGCCAACCGTCTTTCGCTGGTGGCGGTCGGCGGCTACGGCCGGGGCGATCTGGCGCCTCATTCCGATATCGATATCCTCTTCCTGCATCCCTACAAGCTCACGGGCCGCAGCGAGCAGATCATCGAGCATCTGCTCTACATGTTGTGGGATCTCGGCTTCGCCGTAGGCCACGCGGTTCGCTCGGTCTCCGATTGCCTCGGGCGAGCGCGGAAAGACATGACGATCCGCACCTCGGTGCTCGAGTCGCGCCACGTGTGGGGCGATCAGGCGCTCTACGATGGATTTCGCCAGCGCTTTCTCACGGAGCTGGTGCCGGGCACCGAGGCCGAGTTCGTCGCCGCCAAGCTGCGCGAGCGCGACGAGCGCCACGTACGCCAGGGCGGTTCCCGTTACCTCCTGGAGCCAAACGTGAAGGACGGCAAGGGCGGCTTGCGTGACCTCCACGTGCTGTTCTGGATCGCCAAGTATCTTTTCCGCATTGAGCGCTTCGGTGAGCTGGTGGAGCGCGACGTGCTCAATCAGCACGAATACGATCGATTCGCGCGGGCGGAAGACTTCCTGTGGCGGGTTCGGGCGCACCTCCACATCGTCTGCAACCGCGCGGAGGACCGACTTACCTTCGACCGGCAGCCGGAAATCGCGTCGCGCATGGGCTATGGCCCGCGCCGCGGCAATCTGGCCGTCGAGCGCTTCATGAAGCACTATTTTCTGGCCGCGAAGGAGGTGGGGGAGCTCACGCGAGTCTTCTGCGCAGTGCTGGAGGCAGAGCGGCTCCACAGCGCTCCGGTCCACCGTTCAGGGACGGTGAGCGGGCCAGCCCGCGACGGATTATACGTCTCAGGCGGGCGTATCGCCGCGGTCAGCGAGGACACCTTCATCGAGCGCCCGGTGCGCCTCGTGACGATCTTTCGTCGTGCCCAGATCGAAGGACGCGACATCCATCCCGCCACTGCACGCTTGATCCACCAGGGCCACGGTCTGATCACCGCGGAGGTGTGCGACGATCCGGAGGCCAACCGCGCCTTCCGCGCGATCCTCACCGACAGACGCAACCCCGAGAAGATTCTTCGGATGATGAACGAGGCCGGCGTGATGGGGCAGTTCCTGCCGGACTTCGGCCGCGTCGTCGCGCAGACCCAGCTCGATCTCTATCACGTCTACACGGTCGACGAGCACAGCATCCACGCCATCGGCGTGCTCGCCGCGATCGAAAGAGGCGACTTTGCCGACGAGCTGCCGCTCGCCAGCACTCTTGTCCACCAGTTGCGCATGCGCGATGTGCTCTATCTCGCGCTGCTCCTGCACGATGTGGCAAAGGGGCGGGGCGGCGACCATTCGGAAATCGGCGCCGGGATCGCGCGCGATGTCGCCACCCGGTTGGAGTTCACGCCGGACGAGGCGGAGACCGCCGCCTGGCTGGTCCGCTGGCACCTCCTGTTCAGCATGACCGCCTTCAAGCGCGACCCCAACGATCCCGGCACCATCGACGACTTCGTCGGCCGGGTGCGCTCGCTGGAGCGCCTGCGGCTCCTGCTGGTGCTGACCGCCGCCGACATCACTGCGGTGGGGCCAGGGCGCATGACCGCATGGAAGGCATCGCTGCTGCGCATGCTCTACCACCGGGCCGAGGCGGTTCTGGCCGGCGGCCGCGAGGCCGAGGACCGGGAAGCGCGCGTGGCGAAGGCCCGGCAGGCCCTGCGAGCCCGCCTCTCGGACTGGACCGAGACCGACATCGCGCAATTCGAGGCCAGGCTTCCCGATACATATTGGCTGTCCACGGACGGCGGGATGCAGGAACGGCACGCCCGCCTCGTGCAAGGTGGGGGCAGGGGGCCCCTGGTCGAGACCCGCATCGACCGGGCCAGGGAAGCGACCGAGATGACCCTCTACACGCCCGATTACATCGGCCTGTTCGCAGCCATCGCCGGCGCAATGGCGAATTCGGGCACGAACATCGTCGACGCGCGTGTCTTCACCACCAGAGACGGCATGGCCATCGATACGATCTGGATTCAGGCCGCAGGCGGCGGCGCGATCCGCGACCAAGATCGCCTGGAGCGGCTCGAGCAGAGCGTGGTGCGCGCGCTCTCCGGCGATGACGCGGGCAACCGAGGCGCGGATCAGGCGGTCTCCGTGCCTGCGCCGCCGCCGGGGCGTTCCGCTCCCATCGCCCTCGAGCCCCACGTCCTCGTCGATAACGGCGCGAGCCGCGGCTTCACCGTGATCGAGGTGAGCGCGCGCGACCGCCCGGGACTGCTCTACGACATCACGCGCACGCTCAGCGCCTGCGGTGTCTCGATCGGCTCGGCGCACATCTCGACGGTGGGCTCCCGCGCCGTCGACGTCTTCTACGTGAGGGACCGCTTCGGCCTGAAGCTCTCCCGCGAGGCACAGATCGCGCAGGTGCAGGGCCGCTTGACCGAGATGCTCGAACGCGACTCGGATGACTCGCCGCTCCGCCGTGCCGCCGGCTGAGCTGCCGGCCCTCCACCGGCCGCCCGTGTAACCGATGGCACTCGCCCGCTGGGCTGCGACGGTCGGCGGCTACACCATGGGCTCGCGGGTCCTCGGCTTCCTGCGCGACATCCTGATCGCTTCCGTGCTAGGCGCGGGCCCGGTCGCCGACGCATTCTTCGTTGCCTTCAAGCTGCCCAACTTCCTGCGGCGGCTGTTCGCCGAAGGCGCATTCAACGCGGCCTTCGTGCCGCTCTTCGCGGGCACGCTGGAGCGCGACGGGCGCGAGGCGGCCAAGTCGTTCGCCGAAGACGTGCTGACCGTCCTGCTGTGGACGCTGCTGGTGCTCGTCATCGCAGCCCAGATCGTGATGCCGTGGCTCATGCATGTGCTGGCGCCGGGCTTCGCCGACGAGCCCGGCAAGCTCGAGCTGACCGTGCAGCTCACGCGCCTCACGTTCCCCTACATCCTCCTCATTTCGCTCGTCTCGCTGCTCGGCGGGGTGCTGAACTCGCTCTATCGCTTCGCTGCGGTCGCAGCGACGCCGATCCTGCTCAATCTCTGCCTGATCGGAGCCTTGCTCGGGCTCGCGCGCTGGACCGAGACGCCGGGGCAT
This sequence comes from Rhodospirillales bacterium, assembly GCA_028818565.1. Lineage (GTDB taxonomy): Bacteria > Pseudomonadota > Alphaproteobacteria > UBA828 > UBA828 > WTGU01. The sequence goes on from JAPPNV010000022.1 coordinate 24,710, forward strand.
GCGCTTGCGGTGGGCGTCACGGTCGGCGGCATCGTGCAGTTCGTCTGGCTGGTGGTCGCCGCCAAGCACGCGGGGATGTCGCTCCGCCTGCGCCGGCCCCGGCTCACACCGGGAGTCAAGCGCCTGCTGATTCTGGCCGCGCCTGCGGCGCTCGGCGCCGGCGTCGCCCAGATCAATCTGGTCGTCGACATCATCATCGCCTCGCTGCTGCCCACCGGCTCGGTCTCTTTCCTCTATTACGCCGACCGTGTGAATCAGCTTCCCCTTGGCGTCGTCGGAGTGGCGGTGGGGACCGCGCTGCTGCCGCTGCTCAGCCGCCAGCTGCGGGCGGGCGAAGCCGACGAGGCGTCGAACAGCCTGAACCGGGCGATCGAGATGGCGCTGCTGCTGGCGGTGCCGGCGGCGGTCGCGCTCATCGTGATCGCAAGCCCCGTGATCGCGGTCCTGTTCGAGCGCGGCGCCTTCGGCGTGGCGGAAAGCGACGCCACGGCCGGCGCACTCGTTGCCTACGCTGCGGGGCTGCCCGCGTTCATTCTGATCAAGGTGTTGGCGCCCGGCTATTTCGCCCGTCAGGACACCAGGACGCCGGTGCGCATCGCGATCCTCTGCCTCGTGGTGAATGTCGTGCTGAACCTCGCCCTCATGGGCCCGCTCGCCCATGTCGGGATCGCGCTGGCGACTACCCTCGCCGGCTGGCTCAACGTCGGCCTTCTGGCAGCAGGCCTCGCACGGCGCGGCTTCCTCAAGCCGGACCGGCGGCTGAGGCGCCGATTGCCCCGCATGATCGCGGCGTCCGCCGGCATGGCGGTCGTGCTCTGGGCGCTTGCGCTCGCTCTGGAGATGGCGCTGGAGACGGCGGGCCTCCGCATCGCGGCGCTCGCCGCTCTCGTCGCCGCCGGGCTCGTCGTCTACGGCTCTCTCGCCGTCGTCTCGGGCGTCGTTTCGGTGGGCGAAATGCGCGCGCTGCTGGCCCGGCGGCGAGGGCAAGACCAGGACCAAGACCAAGGCCGAGGTTGACGGCGCCGCGCGAGAGCGCGATAAGGCGCGCCCCCGGTGGAGCGTTCCTGACATGAAGCGGGTCTTTTCCGGCGTACAGCCGACCGGCAACCTGCACCTCGGCAACTACCTCGGCGCGATCAAGAACTGGGTCGCGATGCAGCGGGAGTACGACTGCATCTATTGCATCGTCGATCTGCACGCGATCACGGTGCCGCAGGATCCGGAAGAGCTCACGAATAACACGCGCGAGGTCACGGCCGGGCTGATTGCCGCCGGGCTCGACCCCAAGACCTGCATCATCTTCAACCAGAGCTGCGTGACAGGACACGCCGAGCTTGCCTGGATCCTCAATTGCTTTACCCCGCTCGGTTGGCTCAACCGCATGACGCAGTTCAAGGAAAAGGCGGGAAAGAAGCGGGAGAACGCGCTCCTCGGCCTCTATGCCTACCCGGTGCTGATGGCGGCCGACATCCTGCTCTACCACGCGACGGCCGTGCCGGTAGGCGAGGACCAGAAGCAGCACCTCGAGCTTTCCCGCGACATCGCGAGCGCTTTCAACCGCGCTTACGACGTGGACTTCTTCCCCTTGCCCGAGCCGATGATTTTTGGCGCCGCGACGCGAGTGATGAGCCTGAGAGACGGCCGCAACAAGATGAGCAAGTCGGACTCGTCCGAGTACTCGCGGATCAATCTGACCGACGATGCCGACACGATCGCGCTCAAGATCAAGCGCGCCAAGACCGATTCCGAGCCCGGCCTGGCCCATGACCTCGAGCGCCGGCCGGAAGCGGCGAACCTGCTGAGCATCTATGCGGCGCTCGCCGACGAGCCCATCGAGAGGGTGGCCGCCGAGCACTCGCTGATGGGCTTTGCCGACTTCAAGGGCAGGCTCGCCGATCTCGCGATCGAGACTCTCGGCCCGCTCGCCTCGCGCATGCGCGAGCTGCTGGCGGACCCCGGCTACATCGACGACGTGCTGGCCGACGGCGCCGAGCGCGCCCGGCACATCGCCGACTCCAACCTCGCCGAGGTGCGGCGCATCATGGGGTTGCTCGACGCCTGAACGGTACCGGGCTACGCGCTCCGGCCCGATTCGGCGAAAAAACTTCACGATTACAGACTTTTCGCTTGCGCTACTTGAGCGGGAGGCGCATGTAGCGTGCGTATCCCCATACGCACGACGCCGTTTCCCCGATGGAGATCTACCTCCCGATCGCCGAGCTTTCAGCCAATGCGCTGATTCTGCTCGTTCTCGGCGGCGGGGTAGGCCTGCTGTCGGGCATGTTCGGCGTGGGCGGCGGCTTTCTGATGACGCCGCTTCTGATCTTCCTCGGGGTGACGCCCTCGGTCGCCGTTGGAACCGGTACCAACCTGATCATCGCGTCGTCGGTCTCCGGCACGATGGCGCACTGGCGCCGCGGCAACGTCGACTTTGTGATCGGCGCGCTGATCTCCTGCGGCGGCGCGGGCGGGGCCTGGCTCGGCGCCTTCCTCTTCAAGCTGCTCAGCGACGCGGGCCAGATCGACCTGGTGATATCGCTCTCCTACGTGCTGTTTCTCGGGGTGGTCGGTTGCCTGATGGCGGTCGAGAGCCTGAGAGCGACGGTGCGGCGCCAGCGCACGGTGCGCCGCAAGGCGCACCACCACACCTGGATTCACGGGCTGCCGCTCAAGCTGCGCTTCCGCCGCTCGCGCCTCTACGTCAGTGCGATCCCGCCGTTCGCACTGGGCTTCCTCATGGGCATCATCGCCTCCATCATGGGCGTCGGCGGCGGGTTCTTCATGGTGCCGGCGATGATCTACCTGATCGGCATGCCGACGGCGGTGGTGGTGGGCACCTCGCTGCTCGGCATCATCGTCATCAGCTCGGTTTCCTGCTTCGCCCACGCCATCAACAACAACAACGTGGACATCATCCTCGGCCTCCTGCTGGCGGTCGGCGCCGTTATCGGCGCCCAGTACGGCACGCGAATCGGCGGGCGCATCCGCGCCGAGCATCTCCGGGGCCTGCTCGCGCTCATGGTGCTCGCGGTGGGCGGGCGGCTGGCCTACTCGCTGGTGGTGATGCCGGACGACCCCTTCGCTGTCGCGCCGCTGTGGGGGAACTGATGCGGCGCGTGCTCAAGCTGCTCGGGCTGATCCTCGCCGCCGGCGTCGCGGCAATGCCCGCCGCGGCGCAGGAGCATGACGAGCCCCTTCTGATCGCGCTCTCAACCCAGCGCATCGAGATCGATTCGAACTTCGCCGGCACCTCGATCCTGCTCTTCGGCGCGACCGACGTGGCGGGCGACGTCGTGGTCTCCGTAAGGGGCCCGGAGCAGCCCGTGGTGGTGCGCCGCAAGCTGCGGTCCGTCGGCGTCTGGGTCAACCGGGAGTCGATCGCCTTTCGCAACGTGCCCGGCTACTACTTCGTCGCCGCCTCAAGCCCGCTCGAAGACATCGCCCCTGCCGAGCTGCTCGACCGTAAGCAGCTCGGCTCCGAGCGCGTGCTGTTGGAGGCCATCTGGTTCGACACGTCGGGCGAAGCGGACGAGTTCCGTGCGGCCCTGCACCGTCACAGGGAGCGTGACTCCCTCTATCGCGCGGAGCCGGGCGTGGTCGAGTTCATCGACGAACGGCTGTTCCGCACGACAATCGAATTGCCCGCCCACGTGCCGACCGGCGATTACCTGGTGGAGGCGATGCTGATGGTCGACGGCGAGGTGCTCAGCACCCGGACTTCGGAACTCACCATCGAGAAGGCGGGCTTCTCGGCGGACATTTCCACCTTCGCGCGGGCGGACGAGGCCCTCTACGGCATCATTGCTATCGCGCTCGCGCTGGTGGCAGGATGGCTGGGCAGCTTCGCCTTCCGCAAGGGCTGAGGACGCGGCGGGATCGATACCATGACCGAGCAGGCGCCGCCCGATACGGGCGAGGCCCACGTCGCCGGACAGGTCACCTTCCTGGTCTGCGTCGCGGACGACGGCCATTCCGAAGTGGCAGCGCGGTTCGCTGCCCTGCGCGCCCGCAATTCCGGCGGCCGCGTGGCACTTATTCACGTGGTGCAGCCGCCGGAATTCCAGCATTGGGCGGCGGTCGGCGAGTTGATGCGGCAGGAGACGCGGGAGGAGGCGGAGGCCCTTCTCCAGTCGATCGCCGCCAAGGTGGAGGAGGTCACAGATGAGCCGCCAAGCGTGGCAGTGCGCGAGGGCGGGATCGGCGATGAGATTCTGGGCCACGTGGCCGAGAACGAGGCGATCAACCTGCTGGTCGTCGGCGCGGCCCCGCCCGATCAGGGACAGGGATCGCTGATTTCCTGGCTGGCCGGGCAGCTGGCCGGACAGCTCAACATCCCGCTCGTGGTCGTCCCCGGCAACCTGAACGATCAGCAGCTTCAGGACCTGACGTAGCTGGCTGTTCGGACACATCTCGGACGCCGCAGACGCGATCCGACGCTGTGGAAAATCTGTGGAGCATTCGAGAATTAACTATAACTCAAAGTCATGGCCATTTGGCTATTTGACATATCCATGGGGCTTGACCTGATCGGCACTCTGGATAACGGTTAGGCGCCCATATTGGGCAGGGTTGGGAAAAGCATGTTCATCCAGACCGAGCGGACCCCGAACCCGGCGACGTTGAAATTCCTGCCCGGAGAGGCGGTGATGTCGTCTGGGACCGCGGACTTCCGCGATGTCGAATCGGCGGAGCGGTCGCCGCTAGCGCGGCGGCTGTTTCAGGTCGAGGGCGTCACCGGCGTTTTCTTCGGTGGCGACTTCGTCTCTGTCTCCAAGTCCGATGATGCCGACTGGCAGTTGCTGAAACCCGTGATCCTCGGCGTGATCATGGAACACTTCGTGGCGGGCCATCCGCTCCTCCTCGACGATGCCGCGCAGACGGCAGAGGAGGTGGCGGACGACGGTGCCGATGCGGAGATCATCGGCCAGATCAAGGAGCTGCTGGATACGCGGGTGCGGCCGGCCGTGGCACAGGACGGCGGGGACATCACCTATCAGGGGTTTCAAAACGGCGTCGTGATGCTTCAGCTCCAGGGATCGTGTCAGGGCTGTCCAAGCTCGACCATGACCCTGAAGATGGGCATCGAGAACATGCTGAAACACTACATCCCGGAAGTCGTGGAGGTGCGCGCCGTCTAGTACGGCTCGTGCGTTCCCGGCGAAGCCGGGGGAGGGAGATAGGGCGGTTTGATAGGTGCCGAGGGGCGGGCCCCTGCGCGCGTGCGCAGGGGGGGCGCCCCGTGTTCCCGGCGGGATGCGCTTGCCGCGCCGCCGGTGGAATCGTCGAGCGGTCGAAGAGTTGCCTCCCTGTCAGCACTTGGTGCAATGGGAGTTGCGGCTTTCGCTATGACCGCGGCCGGCGGCGAACCGATCAAATCGGCCGCAGCCGGGGACGCATCGCCTTTGGGCTTCCTCGCGGCAGGGCCAGAGTCGACGGCGGATGCCGTGGCGGAAGCGCCCGTATCCAGAGACTATTTTCCGGCTGCGCCCGGCCGCTTCAGGTTGGTCTTCTCTCTGTCGGAGGCGATACCTCGGGATATTCGTCTGCCCACGGCGATGAGCCGTCTTCTCACACTGGATTCCGTTCCGCCCGGCGTTGCGCGGGAGGCCGTGTGGCAAGAGGCGGCGGCGGTGCCCGATCGGCCGATCAGCGCCACGCCTCGCTACGCGCCGACGATCATACGGCTCGGAACGCTGCAGGCCGAAGATCCGCCCCCGCTGCCGCTGGTGTCGAAACCGCGCAAGCTGGTGCATACCGGTACGACCGACAGGGTGCCCCCGGTTGTGCTCAAGCCCTCGACGTGGGGCACCTCGGCCAAGGCGGTCATCGCGCGGTTCGCGTCGGCCGGCTACGACTTGGACCAGGTGCGGGCGGCGAGGAGCCCCGTGCCGCGCCTCTTGCTCGAGGCGCTGCCGCGCGACCTCTCCAACATGCCGTCTGTACGCGAGAAGAAGCGGCTCTTCTTCCAGACGGTTCTCCCGATCGTCCTTCAGGTCAACGAAGAGATCGTCACTGCCCGTTGGCGGCTGGAGCGGCTGGCAGGCAAGCTCATGCGGGCCGACGCGCTCCCGCCCGCCGACCGGGAGTGGCTCGCCGCCATGGCCGATCTCTACGGAACGGACCCGTTCGACGTGCAGGAGCTTCTGAACCGGATGGATGTCGTGCCGCCCTCGCTGGCGCTGGCACAGGCGGCGGAAGAGTCTGGGTGGGGTACCTCCCGCTTTGCGCGGCAGGGCAACGCGCTCTTCGGTCAATACACCTACAGCACCAAGGCCGGCATGCTGCCCGAGCGGCGCGATGCGGACAGACGGCATCGCGTGCGCAGCCACGACAATCTGCTGGCGGGGGCGCGGGCCTATGTCCACAACCTCAACAGCCATTGGGCCTATGAGGATTTCCGGCGTCGGCGGGCTCAGTTGAGGCGCAGCGGTGCCCAACTCGACGGCCACGTTCTGGCCGGGGAACTGCACAGCTATTCGGAGCGCCGCGGGGCTTACGTAAAGAGCATCCGCCGGATCATTCGCCAGAACCGGCTCGGCGACTTCGACCGGGCATGGCTGAACGACCGCCAGTGGACGGCGGTGAACGGCCCACCGAGCAGGCGGCCGCCTATCTGATCCGCCGCTGCCCGGGCGGGCGTCAGGGCACGACGAACTGCAGGCCGAACCAGCGCCAGCGCCCCGCTTCGGCGGGGGCGGTGCAATTGAGGCGGGCCCGGCCGGGTGGGAACGGCCCGTCGAAGCTGACCTGCACGCGCCCACCTTCCTCGTGCTCGATGGTGGCAGCGACGCCGCCCGACGCAAAGCAGGCAAGGGCATTGCGGTTCGCCAGCGGCGGCTCGACGGTGAAGCCCACCGTCGGCGGATTCTCCGTGATAATCTGCTCCGCCGGCGTCACGTCGTGGGCGCCAAGCGACAGGGTGTCCACGATCAGCTTGAAGCGGTCGAATTCCCCGTAGCGTTGGTTTAGCGCGAAGCGCGGCAGGTTGAGCGTATCCGAAAGCGCCCCGACGGCGCCGGAGTGCTGGCCGAAGGCCGCGGTGAAGCCGAGCTCCGCGACGAGCGCGCGCAGCCCGCCGTTCCATTCGCCGTAGGGATAAGCGAAGAGCGTGGCGTCTATGCCGAGCTCCTCCTGTATTCGTTTGCGTGCCCTCTCGAGGTCGTCTCTGTTTGCGTCGTCGTCGTTCTGCCACATGCGCCCGTGCGCGGCGCCGTGATTGCCGATGGTGACCCCTGCCGCGACCAGCTGGCGCAGCTCGTCCCAGCTCATGATGCTGGCGTGGCCCAGATCGACCGGATCGGTGGAGACGAACACGGTGAAGGGAAAGCCCGCCGCCTCGAAGCGCGGCCATCCCTCGACGAAGGTCGAGCGCGTGGCGTCGTCGATGGTGATGCCGATGGTGCGATCCGGCAGAGGCCGGCCCGCCTCAAGCGCGGCAAGAATCTCCGGGACCGGAAGGACGGTGTAGCCGCCGCTCGAAAGGTGCTCGATGTGCGCCTCGAACTGCTCGATGGTGACGCTCGTCGAGGGGTACGCATCCTCGCCGAAGCGATGGTATTGCAGCATCACCGCGGAGTCGGTGGCGATCGCGGCACCACTGCCGGTGGCTATCGTGACGGCCACAGCGAAGGCGATGCACGCGGCGCGGCCGGTGCGGAGGAGGCGACGGAGGGTCATGGGTCCATCAATCCGGTGCCAGCGGCGGAGTCCCAGAGCAGGGGGTAGTGGCGCGGTGCGAACATCTGATAGTGCCACCATTCGTTGAGGTAGTGGTCCCAGCCGGCCGACGCCATCAGGCCGAGCAGCAACATCCGGTTGCGCTGGGCCGCCGGCGCCGGCGCGGCGCTGCCGTGGAACGCGCGCGGCGTGAGGTCGTCGAAGCCTGTACCCATGTCCAAGGGTAGCGCGGTTTCACGGTCCTCCAGGCCGAGATCCACCGCGACGCCCCGCGAATGCGGCGAGCCGCGACGCGGGTCCGCGAGAAAGGTCGGATCCGGGCATTGCCGCCAGAGCGCCCACTGCGCCTCCACGGGACGATAGCCGTCGAAGACGATCAGCTTCAGGCCCTGGGCGGCGGCGAGGTCAATGGCACGTTCCAGCAGGGCTGCGGCGTCGCGGTGCAGGTAGCACGCCGCCCTGCGGTAGATGGGGTGGCCGGTGACGTTGTCATCGGTGGCGTAGGCGAGCGCCAGCGATACGTCGAAGCGCGGCGGTGCGATCTCGACCAGCTCGGTCATGAGCCCCAAGGTTTCGCGGATGTGGGCAGGCACGACAACATAGCACCGGCATGGCCGGCGTTGCATGGTTGCGGGCAAAGCCGGGTGGGTGCTAGAGCCGCCGCGGGCAGAGGCGGAGCAGTAGTCGGTTCATGGCCGCGGACGGTTTGACATTACTCGGGTTCGACACGGCAACGGTTGCCTGCTCGGCCGCGCTTTGGGCCGGCGGAGAGGTGAGGGCTTGCCGGCGCGTCGAGACGGGCGGCAGACACGCCGAGGCGCTCGTGCCCATGCTCCGCGAGGTCGCGGCCGAAGGGAACACGACACTCGCGGCGGTGGATCGGTTCGCGGTCACGGTCGGCCCCGGCTCGTTCACCGGCATTCGGATCGGCCTGGCCACGGCGCGCGGCCTCGCCCTCGCCTTGGATCGACCGTTGATCGGCCTCTCGACGCTGGAGGTTATCGCCGCCGGTGTCCCGGAAGCCGAGCGCGACGGGCCGATCCTCGCCGCCCTCGACGCCGGGCGGGGACGTCTCTACGCCCAGCTCTTCGGCCCCTCGCTAGAGGCGCTCGGTGCGCCCGAGGCTCTCGACGCCGAGGCACTGCCCGGCCTCGTGGCAGCGAAAGAGCCTGGCGCGCCGGTTGTCGTGGTGGGGACCGGGCAGGACGCCGCGCTGACAGCGCTGGCGCCCGCGATCGACGCACGCCCGGCGACCGGCTCGCCGACGCCCGATGCCCGCGTGCTCGTGCGCCGTGCCGCCGCCCGTGGCGAGAACGCGAGCAGCGACGGCGCTGCTGTGCGACCTCTCTATCTTCGGGCGGCGGGAGCGCGGCCGCGTTCGCGGCCGGCCGCGAGCCCGTCAAAGACGGACTCGCTCTAGGCGGGCCGCGGGGCCCAGAAGCGTTTTCGGATCGGCGGGGTCAGCCTGCCGCTGATCGCGCGGGAGACCCCATCGGCGATCGCGACCTGACAGGCTTCGGCCATCTCCTTGCGGGACCGGAACTGCTCGATGGTCACCGTCTCGTGGAACTGAATCGCGATCGTGGCATTGCCGAGACCGGCCACGTGCCAGAGGTGGCTCGCAAGCTCCATGTCGCCGTACCAGGCGTAGAACGGCCGGTAGGGCCGCCCCATGGGAATCCCGTTCAGGCGCGTGTAGGCGATCGAAACCGGCTGGACGACGAGCGGCTTGCCTCTGACCGGCTTCTCGGCAATGCCGAAGAAGGCGCTCTTGAACGGCAGCACCCTGTTGCCGTCATTGCTGGTGCCCTCCGGGAACAGGATCAGGTTGTCGCCGGACTCGAGCCGGGCCGTCATGTTGTCACGGTGATGGGCGGTGCGCGAGGCGCGGCGCTCCACGAACACGGTCCGCTGCAGTCTGGCGAGAAAGCCGAACATGGGCCAGCTCCGCACTTCGGCCTTGGCGACGAAGCTCCCCGGCACCACGGCGCCCAGCGCGCTGATGTCGAGGTAGGAGGTGTGGTTGCAGACGAAGAGGGTGGGCACGGTTCGCGACGCCTTGCCGTACCGCTCGATCCTGAAGCCGAAGATGCGGCACACGCCGCGGTGCCAGATCATGGGCAGACGCTTGGCGAGCGGCGCACGAATTGCAATGAGAACCACCTGAAACGGGACCAGGCAGATGGTCCAGCCGAAGAAGCGGAGCAGCACCGCGAGCGCGATCATGTGAGCTTGTCCCGGTAGCGTTGGGTCACGAGGTCGGTCTTGACGACGATGCTGACATCGACGCTGCCCCATTGCCAGTCGATCACCCCGCCGTCGCCGACGAAGCCGTTGAGCCTGAGATAGCCCTTGATGAGCGGCGGCACGGCCCGGAGTGCGGCACGCCTGTCCAGCTTCTCCTTGGGTATCAGGTCCATGTTCACGTAGTGCTCGTCCCTGGCGCGCGGGCGGAGCGCCGGCGGCGCAAGGTGGTTGTGATAGAGGTAGGAAAGCGGCTCGGCGTGTTCCTGCGGGTCAGTGCCCGGAAAGCTGGCGCAGCCGAACATGATCGGCACGTCGTAGTGCAGCACGTAGGCCGCATTGCCCCGCCACAGCAGGGTCATGGTGGTGCCGTTGCGGTAGGCGGGATCGACGCAGGAGCGGCCGAGCTCCAACACTTCTCCAGGTTGGGCGACGATCGTGTCGATGTCGTACTCCCAGGACGAGTAAAAGCCGCCGTGGGCATCCGCCACGGAGCGCCGGAGCAGGCGGTAGGTGCCGACCACCTTGTCGCCTGCGCTGCGGTCGTGGTCGATCACCATGAGATGGTCGCAATAGGCATCGAAGCGGTCGAAGTCGCGCTCGCGCGCCGCCATCTCGCCGCTCGGGTCGGCCGCCATCTCCTCGTAGAAGACGCGGTAGCGCAGCGCCTGGACGGCGTCCACGTCTGCCGGCGAGCGCGCCAGTCGAACTTCGAGGCTCCCGGCGACGATCCCGGCCATGAAATCATCGTCGGTCATGGGCTCCTGCGAGCTTCAGTCTTCAGGCGTGTTGAGCGGGACCGCGTAAAGCTCCAGCCGGTGATCCACCAGCTTGTAGCCGAGCGCCTTGGCGACGGCGGCCTGGAGCGCCTCGATCTCCTCGTTCTGAAACTCGATCACCTTGCCCGACGTGAGGTCGATCAGGTGATCGTGGTGCTCGTCGGGATGTTCCTCGTAGCGCGCCCGCCCGTCGCGAAAGTCGTGGCGCTCCAGCAGGCCACATTCCTCGAAGAGCCGCACTGTGCGATAGACCGTCGCCAGGCTGATGCGCGGATCGATGGCGGTCGCGCGCTGGTAGAGCCCCTCCACATCGGGATGGTCCCTGGCGTCCGACAGGACGCGTGCGATCACACGCCGCTGTTCGGTCATCTTCAAACCGATTTCGGCGCATCGCTTTTCGAGGTTCGATGCCGGCACGGGGGCCTGCTTCTCCACGGCCGTGTGACTCGCGGCATTATAGGCCAGAGCGCGGGGCGTGGCGACTACTGCCGCCCGGAATTGGCTCGCGCGGTGGCAATCGAACCCCGATTGGCCTAGGCTCCGCGCACGGACGTGGCCGGCTGGCTATTAGATGAACTCAACGCCTTTCGAGATCTTGCGCAGATCATCTCTTGGGTGAGCACCTACCTCGATACGGACACGCTCTTTATGGAGACCTCGAAGGAGCTGATCGAGTGCCTGAACCGATGATCGCGCTATCGGCCTTGGCGCTCACCGCGGTCATGACGTGCGAGGCGCCAGATGGCGGCGCGCTCCCCTCGGAGTGCGAAGCGGAAACCCCCATCGTCGAGGCGCCGCCTCCGACGCGCGTCTTCCTAGGCGTTGACTGCAGTAAACCGTTTATCGTCAGCCTCCCGGACGACGCGCTCACGGAGTGCGAGAGCGAATGATGATTCCGGCATTCCTCATCAACTTGGATCGGCGAGAGAATGCGTAACCCTATCCAGCGCCTGACGGGCCCCAGCCGAGCCGCACGCCGCGAGGCCACATGTAATTCCCGTTACTACCAAGGCCGGCATGAGGCATCCAAGGGATACCAGAAAAATAACTGGCTGGTTGGAGAAAGACTCCTTCTGGAGATGACGTGCGGGAAGACTATCATCGAGATCGGTTGCGGAAATGGACAGTTTTTGAGGGAAGCGTCCATGATCGCCAAGAGTGTTCACGGCATTGATTGGGCGATCAGCCCAAGTATGGACAATTTGCCTCCAAATGTAACTTTCTCCCAGGCTGATCTGTTGTCGGAACCTATCCCGAATGCTGATGTTCTTTGCTCGGGCGACGTGTTGGAGCACTTCCCCGAGGACGCATTGGATGCGCTAATCGAGACAATCTTGCTCGCGGCACCGGCCCAGTATCACGTCATAGCGTGCTTTGACGACAACCACAGCCACTTGACAATTAAGAAGCCGGATTGGTGGTTGCGCAGATTCCAGGAGATCGGGAACCGGAAATTCCATTGCGAGTCGCGCTATAGGAAGCGCAACCGCATATTCAGACGCAAACAGGTCGCGATTATCTACTCGCCGGCGATGGGGGAATAGAGCCAAGACCACGCGCTGTGAGGAAATCTGGGACAGGCCGGCAGAAACCGGCCGCCCAATCAGGAAGGGACAACATGCAAGACGACGCTGACCCTGCTCAGACGGTGGCTCGATCGAGGATCGAGGTCTCCGAAATCACGATCTTCGCCTTCGCAATCCTGGCTACCATCGCCGAGCACGATCCTGACCTCGCAAAAAGGGTGCTTGAGACCATCCCGCGCCCGCCGCCGGATGGCGTAGAGTCTCTCAATATCCACTCCCACGCGGTCCAAGTCTTTTTGGTGACTTTCTGCACGAACTCCGCGGCCAACTCTCGGGGAAGCGGCATTGTAAGGGAATTCATCCTTGCAACCTCCTGAGTATTCAAACTGACCCACTACCCGCACTGGAGCGCCACGCACCCGGCGACACGGTCCCATGGCCAATCCAAAGCCCGACCTTTCGAAGCAGCAGATCCTCGAGTCCATCGGCCGGATCGTCGCGGACGGAGAGGGCCGCGACTCGGGCTCTGCCGAGGGTGCGCCGTCGGAGGCCGAGCCCGCGCCCGCCGCGGGCGATGACGACGACATCCTGGACCTGGTCGACAGGGTGGACGAGCAAGGCAACGTAATCCGTCTGGATCGGGAGCGTGAAGGCGTGCCGGAGGTTGCGGAGGATGCCCGGGCCAGCGAGAGCCAAGTGCTGGAGACGCTCCGGCCGATGCTGCAGGCATGGCTCGACACCCACATGCCGCCGATGGTCGAGCGCCTGGTCAAGCGCGAGATCGAACGCGTGTCGAGCCGTCCAAAGCCCGAGTGATGCCTTCCCGCAACCTGCCTTTCCGCCTGCCGCCGCACTAGCCCCATCTCCCCGAAACGGTTACGAGACGACGATGCTGGAGAAGACCTATCGGCCTGCCGATTTCGAAGGCCGTCTTTACGAGCTCTGGGAGAAGAGCGGCGGCTTTGCCGGGAACCCCGGCGGCGGCACGCCCTGGTGCGTGATGATGCCGCCGCCGAACGTCACCGGCAGCCTGCACATGGGGCATGCGCTCAACAATACGCTGCAGGACGTGCTCACCCGCTACCGCCGCAAGACCGGCCGCAACGCGCTCTGGCAGCCGGGCATGGACCACGCCGGGATCGCGACGCAGATGGTGGTCGAGCGCCAGTTGGCCGATGAGGGCACCGACCGGCGCACCCTCGGCCGCGATGCCTTCATCGACCGGGTCTGGTCCTGGAAGGCGGAATCAGGCGGCGCCATCGGGCGCCAGCTGCGCCGCCTCGGCTCTTCGCCCGACTGGTCGCGCGAGCGCTTCACCATGGACGAGGGCCTGAGCCGGGCGGTGCTCGAGGTCTTCGTCACCCTCTACCGGCAGGGCCTGATCTACCGCGACAAGCGCCTGGTCAACTGGGATCCGGTATTGGGCACCGCGATCTCCGACCTGGAGGTCGAGCAGCGCGAGATGCGGGATGGCAGGCTCTGGCACATCCGCTACCCGCTGGAGGGGCGGCCCGGCGAGCACATCGTCGTCGCCACCACCCGGCCCGAGACAATGCTGGGCGATACCGCCGTCGCCGTGCACCCGGAGGACGAGCGCTACCGGGGCCTCGTCGGCAGCCGCGCCGTGCTGCCGCTGGTCGGCCGCTGCCTGCCGATCGTCGCCGATGACTACGCCGATCCCGAGCAGGGCTCGGGCGCGGTGAAGATCACGCCGGCCCACGACTTCAACGACTTCGAGGTGGGCCGCCGCCACGACCTCGCCATCGTCAACGTGTTCGACGCCGAGGCCCGGATCAACGAGAACGCGCCCGAGGCCTACCGCGGCCTCGACCGGATGGAAGCCCGCGAGCGCGTGCTCGCCGACCTCGAAGCGCAGGACCTGATCGAGGCGGTCGAAGCGCACGTCCACACCGTGCCCCACGGCGACCGCTCCGGCGCGGTGATCGAGCCGTGGCTCACCGACCAGTGGTACGTCGATGCCAAGACCCTCGCCGCGCCCGCCATCGAGGCGGTGGAGGACGGCCGCATCCGCTTCGTGCCCGAGCGCTGGACCAACACCTATTTCGAGTGGATGCGCAACATCCAGCCCTGGTGCATCTCGCGCCAGCTCTGGTGGGGGCATCGCATCCCGGCGTGGTACGGCCCCGACGGCCAGGTCTTCGTCGCCGCCACCGAGGCCGAGGCCGAGGAGCAGGCGGCGCAGCACTACGGCAGGGCGGAGCCGCTGAGCCGCGACGAGGACGTGCTGGACACCTGGTTCTCATCGGGCCTCTGGCCGTTCTCGACCCTGGGCTGGCCCGAGCGCGCGCAAGCGCTGGAGACCTACTACCCCAACAGCGATCTGATCACCGGCTTCGACATCATCTTCTTCTGGGTCGCCCGCATGGTGATGCTCGGCATGCACTTCATGGGCGATGTTCCCTTCCGCACCGTCTACATCCATGCGCTCGTGCGGGACGAGAAGGGGCAGAAGATGTCGAAGAGCAAGGGCAACGTGATCGACCCGCTCGCGCTCATCGACGAGTACGGCGCCGACGCGCTGCGCTTCACGCTGGCCGCGATGGAGGCGCAGGGGCGGGACATCAAGCTCGCCGAGAGCCGCGTCGCCGGCTACCGCAACTTCGCCACCAAGCTCTGGAATGCCGCGCGCTTCTGCGAGGCGAACGGGTGCAAGCCCGTCCCCGGCTTCGATCCCGCCAAAGCCGAGGACCAGGTCAACCGCTGGATCGTGGGGGAGGCCGCCCGCGCGGCCCGCGACGTGTCGGCGGCGCTCGACTCCTACCGCTTCGACGCGGCGGCGGGCGCGGTCTACCACTTCACCTGGGACGTCTTCTGCGACTGGTATCTGGAGCTCTCCAAGCCGACGCTCTCCGGCCCCGACGGGCCGGCGAAGGCGGAAACCCGCGCCACCGCCGCCTGGGTGCTGGATACGATCCTGGGCCTGCTCCACCCCTTCATGCCCTTCGTCACCGAGGAGCTCTGGGGCCGGATCGACGAAGGCAGGGAAGGCACCCTGATCACCGCGCCCTGGCCCGCGCTGGACGAGAGCATCGGCGACGCCGACGCCGCGCACGAGATGGACTGGGTGGTGCGGCTCGTCACCGCGGTGCGCGCCGTCAGGGCCGAAATGAACGTGCCGGCCGGCGCCCGCATCGCATTGGGCTTGCGCGGGTGCGCGCCGGAGACGGCGGCGCGTCTCGATCGCCACCGCGAGGTCATCGCCCGCCTCGCCCGTCTCAGCGAGGCCGAGGCGCTGGACGGCGAGGTGCCGCCCGGCTCGGTGCAGATGATGCTGGACGAAGCGACCATCGTGCTGCCGCTGGCGGGCGTGATCGAGTTCGACAAGGAGCGCGCGAGGCTCGACCGGGAACTCGGCAAGGTGGGCAAGGAGCGCGCCAAGCTGGAGAGCAAGCTCGAGAACGAGCAATTTCTGGCGCGGGCGCCGGCCCACGTCGTCGAAGAGCAGCGCGGGCGCCTCGACGAGGCCTGCACGGCGGAGGCCCGGCTCAAGGCCGCATTGGAGCGTATCGCTGCGTCGTGACGACGCTGAAAACAACACGCGCTGCTTGACCACAGCCTACGGGGGCGAGTAAGCCGTGCGCCGGCGGGCCCTGTCTGACGGGGCCGGCCCATGCGGAATTTGGCGCACCGCCGCGAGAGGGCGGGCGGTGCGAGGGGGAAGGGCGCCATGAGCACGAAATTCGACAAGTCCAAGCTGCCGAGCAGGCACATCACCGAAGGGGCGAAGAGCGCGGCGCACCGCTCGTTCTTCTATGCCATGGGCGTCTCTCGCCAGGCGATGAGCCGGCCCATCGTGGGCGTCGCCACCACCTGGAACGAGACCGCGCCCTGCAATATCACGCTGCGCCGCCAGGCTCTGGCGGCGAAGACCGGCGTGGACGAGGCTGGGGGCACGCCGCGCGAGTTCACCACCATCACGGTGACCGACGGCATCGCCATGGGCCATCAGGGCATGAAGTCCTCGCTCGTCTCCCGCGATGTGATCGCGGATTCCGTGGAGCTCACCATGCGCGGGCATTCCTACGACGCGCTGGTGGGCATCGCCGGCTGCGACAAGTCGCTGCCCGGCATGATGATGGCGCTGGTGCGGCTCAACGTGCCGGGCGTCTTCCTCTATGGCGGCTCCATCCTGCCGGGGCGCTTCCGCGGCAAGGACGTCACGGTGATGGACGTCTACGAGTATTACGGCAAGCTCAACGAGGGCGACGTCACGGAGGAGGACCTGGCCGAGCTCGAGGCGGTGGCGTGCCCCTCCGGCGGCTCCTGCGGCGGCCAGTTCACCGCCAACACCATGGCCTGCGTCTCCGAGGCGATCGGCCTCGCGCTGCCGCATTCGGCCGGCGCGCCGGCGGTCTACGAATCCCGCGACGAGTTCGCCGTGGCCTCGGGCTCGTGCGTTATGGACCTGATCGAGAAGAACCTGCGCCCCCGCGACATCGTCACCCACAAGGCGATGGAGAACGCGGCGACGGTGGTGGCGGCCACCGGCGGCTCCACCAACGCCGGGCTGCACCTGCCCGCCATCGCGAACGAGGCGGGGATCGACTTCGATCTCGCGGCGGTGGCGGAAGTCTTCAGGCGCACGCCCTACATCGCCGACCTGAAGCCCGGCGGCCGCTACGTGGCGAAGGACCTGTTCGAGGTGGGCGGCGTGCCCATCGTGCTGAAGGCGCTGCTCGAGGGCGGCTACCTGCACGGCGACTGCATGACCGTGACCGGCAAGACGCTCGCCGAGAATCTTGCGGACGTGAAGTTCTCCACCGAGCAGGACGTGGTGGTGCCGACCTCCGCCCCGCTCTCGCCCACCGGCGGCGTGGTGGGGCTGAGCGGCAACCTCGCGCCGGAGGGCGCCATCGTGAAGGTTGCCGGCCTCTCGCGGCTGCGCCACGTGGGGCCCGCGCGCTGCTTCGACACAGAGGAAGAGGCGATGAAGGCGATCGTCAGCCGCGACTACCGCTCCGGCGACGTGATCGTGATCCGCTACGAGGGGCCGAAGGGCGGCCCCGGCATGCGCGAGATGCTGGCCGTCACCTCCCAGATCTACGGCCAGGGCAAGGGCGAGGAGGTCGCGCTCATCACCGACGGCCGGTTCTCCGGTGCAACGCGGGGCTTCTGCATCGGCCACGTGGGGCCGGAGGCCGCCGTGGGCGGACCCATCGCGCTGCTGCGCGACGGCGATCAGGTGACCATCGACGCGACCAGCGGCGAGCTCAGCGTGGCACTTTCCGACGCGGAGATGGCGGAACGACGCAAGTCCTGGACCGCGCGCTCGCACGACTACCAGTCGGGCGCGCTCTGGAAGTATGCGGCGACCGTGGGCCCGGCCTACCAGGGCGCGGTGACGCATCCCGGCGGCGCGGCGGAAACCCATTGCTTCGCGGACATTTGAGCGCTCGCTCTCGCGGTCGCGGGCCATGAGCAAGGAGAGCGGCGACAAGGGCCGCTACCGGGACGAGACACTGCTCTCGGTCCTGGGGCGCAACCCGGCGGCGAACCACGGCGTGGTCAATCCGCCCGTCTATCATGCGTCCACGATCCTGCACGAAACTGCGGCGGCGCTGAAGGAGGCGACGTTCGGCCCGCGCGAGTACGGCAAGACCTATTACGGCCGCTACGGCACGCCCACGACGTTCCCGCTCCAGGATTCCATTGCCGAACTGGAGCAGGGTCACCGCACTTACCTGTTCGGCTCCGGCAAGGCTGCGATCGTGGCGGCGCTGCTCGCCTTCGTGAAGAGCGGCGACCATGTGCTGATGACGGACAGCGCCTACGGCCCGACGCGGGGCCTCGCGAACGGGTTGCTCAAGCGCATGGGGGTCGAGACCGCCTTCTACGACCCCTGCATCGGCGCCGGCATCGCGGACCTGATACAGGGCAACACCAACGTTGTGGTGGGCGAGTCGCCGGGCTCGATCACCTTCGAGATCCAGGATTTTCCG
The DNA here is from genome assembly GCA_028818565.1 of Rhodospirillales bacterium. Classification (GTDB taxonomy): domain Bacteria; phylum Pseudomonadota; class Alphaproteobacteria; order UBA828; family UBA828; genus WTGU01. The sequence goes on from JAPPNV010000022.1 coordinate 42,896, forward strand.
GCGCTCGCCGCAGCGGCCCATGAGCGGGGCGCCGTGCTGATCGTGGACAACACCTGGGCCTCGCCGCTGTTCTGTCAGCCTCTCGCGCTGGGCGCCGACGTCTCGATCCAGGCCTGCACCAAGTACATCGTGGGCCACTCGGACGCGATGCTGGGCGCGGTCACCACCACCGAGGCCCAGGTCGAGCCGGTGCGCCGCATCTTCGAGGAGCTGGGCGCGGCACCGGGGCCGGACGACTGCTATCTGGGTCTGCGCGGCCTGCGCACGCTCTCCGTCCGCCTGCACCGGCACCAGGAGACAGGGCTCGCGCTCGCCCGCTGGTTCCAGACGCGCCCCGAGGTCCGCCGGGTGCTCCACCCCGCGCTGGAGGACGACCCCGGCCACGCGCTCTGGAAGCGCGACTTCTCCGGCGCCTCCAGCCTCTTCGGCGTGGTGCTGGAGCCGGTGCCCGAGCCTGCGGTCGACGCCTTTCTCGACTCTCTTGCGCTCTTCGGCCTCGGTTATTCCTGGGGCGGCTACGAGAGCCTGGCGCTGCCCACCTATCCCTGGAAGCTCAGGGACGCGACCCGCTGGGACCCGGCCTGTCCGCTGCTCCGCATCTACGCGGGGCTCGAGGACCCCGACGACCTCATCGCCGACCTTGATCGGGGCTTCGAGGGCATGGCGGAGGCACGCGAGGGCGCGCCCCCGGCCGATTGAGGCGCGTCAGAGACACCGACTCTGCAGATTTCGATCAGGCTAGCTCTCGACGAGAGTGCCGAACAGATAGCGGCGGGCGAGCCTGAGCGGCGCCCCCCTGGCCTCCTGCTCGAACAGCGCAATTCCGTCCACGGCGAGCGGCTCATCGCACAGCGGCGCGGTGAGCCGCTCGAGCGCCTCCCGGAGAGAACGGCGCTCGGGTGCATCGAGCTCGCAGGTGAGCGTCATGTGGAAGCGGAACTCGTCCAGAACGAACGGGTAGCCCCACTGGCGGAGCAGTTCCTCCTGGCGGGGCGTGTGCGTCCCCGCCTGGCGGCGAATGTGCTCGGCCGGCGTGGGCGGTGCCCGAAAGCGATGGAAGGCGTGGATGATGTCGTCCTCCAGTGCCTGCATCGCCTCGCTCTCGCTTGAGAGCATCAGGGCGAGGAAGTCGTCGAGCGTCGCGAGCCGGAGCGGCGGCGCGCGGAAGGGCTGCCTGTCGCGTGCGAAGTCGGCGAGCGCCTCATCGAGCATCCCGCGTGTGCATCCCTCGGCGACGCGAAAGGGCGGCGCCAGGGTCGCATGAAAGCCGTAGCCACGGGGTGTCTCCGTGATGCACGCCAACCGTTCGTCGCTGAACCCCTCGACCGCAGGCCGCGCCGGGCGCGCGCCGGTCTCGGCATCGCGCCCGAGCCAGGCCGCACCGAAGCGCGCGAGCGCAGAGTCCGCCGGAGGCGCGAAGTAGATGGCGTAGCGGGCGGTCATCGCAAATGCGGGATGGGGCGTTCGCGCCGGGGCCTGTTGCGGTGCCCGGCTCAGCGGCTCTGGCCGGTACGGCTGAACAGAATCCAGAAGAACGTGCCGATGATCGGCAGCGTGACTCCGAAGATCAGCGAGGCCAGGCCGAAGATGATCGGCACGTTGGACTGGTGCGAGGACGCCTGCG
>JAPPNV010000032.1 GCA_028818565.1 Rhodospirillales bacterium
TCGACCTCTACACCGGCGTCTCGACCTTCGGCCAGGGCAGCGAGACGGCGTTCGCGCAAGTTTGCGCCGAGGTCTTCGGCATCGACTACGAAGCCATCACCGTCCATGCCGGCGACAGCGGGGCCTCGCCGCTCAACACCGGCGCCTTCGCCTCACGCACCCTGATCGCAGCCGCCGGCGCCATCCGCGAGGCTGCGGACGCGCTGCGAGACAAGACGCTCCGAATCGCGGCCATGGTGCTGCAATCGACGCCCGATGCGCTGGAGGTGAGCGGGCGCGTCGTCCGTGTGCGCGGCGAACCCGGCGGCACCGTGCCGCTCGCCGACATCTTCACCCGCGCGATCATCGGGCAGGGGATTCCGGAAGACGAGGAGCCGGGCCTGGAAGCGGCCGCGCACTTCGAGCCCACGCACGCGTCGTTCTCCTTCGGGACCGCCGCGGCGGTGGTCTCGGTCGATCCCGAGAGCGGCGAGTTCGACGTGGAGCGCTTCGTGATGGCGCACGACTGCGGCGTCGTGGTCAACCCGCCGCTGGTGGAGGGCCAGGTGCGGGGCGGCCTGGTGCAGGGGCTGGGCGCCGCGCTGGCGGAGGAGCTTCGCTACGACGCGGGCACGGGCCAGCTGGTCAGCGGCAGCATGCTCGACTACTTCGCGCCCACCATCATGGACGTTCCGCCTATCGACCTGCTGCACACCGAGGTCCCGTCTGCGGTCACGCCCTTCGGCGTGCGCGGCGTCGGCGAGGTCGGCACGATCCCGCCGGCGGCGGCGGTCGCCAACGCCCTCTGCGATGCGCTGGCGGATTACGGCGTCGAAATCTCGACGCTGCCGCTTTCCCCGGAGCACGTCTGGCAGGCGCTTTCCGAGGCGAGAGACGCCCGTGCGGCCCGCGAGCCAGGATGAGGTAGCCGAGATGGATTATCCCGCCCGCGGGCGCTACGCAAACGCCGGCCTCTCGCCCCTGGAAGACGATGCAATGGAGTGGCTGGACGGCTTCTACCAGCTGGAGCACCTGATCGCGACGCGGATGTGGGCCGTCAAGATCTGCCCCGAGGCCACGCCCGAGGTGAAATTTGCGGCGTTGACCCACGATGCCGAGCGCTTCTTCCCGGGTGGGCCTTCGAGTACGCCGACCGACGGCTTCGACGATCCGGACTATCTCTTCGCGCATTCCACCCGCTCGGCGAACATCGTCGAGGAGTGGCTGCGCAGCCGCACGCCGGCGCCGGACGAGGCGTTCATCCGGCGGGTACGCAGGCTCATCCTGCGGCACGAGATCGGCGGCGGCTGGGAGGCCGACTTCGTGCAGGCGGCGGATTCGCTCTCGTTCCTGGAGACCCTGGACTGGATCACCGTCGATTGGGTGCGGGACGGCCGCTACACCATCGCGCAGGCGCGGGAGAAGCTGGACTTCACCGTGGAGCGCATCCGGCCTTCCGTCGCCGTCGCCGCAGCGCTGCCACTTTACGAGAGCGCCGTCCGCGCGCTCGACGCCGCCGCCGACTGCACCATGGACCTGAAGCGGCGCCGCGAGCAGGCGAGCAGCCGGCGTTTTCTGTTCGGGCTGCAGATCCCGAAGACCGCGTGACCCCGGCCCGAAGCCGACGGGCCGGCGCCGAGGCCAATGAGCCGGAATTTCTCGCTGCCGGTGGTTCAATATCGAGGGCAAGTCCAGTCGTCTCCGGCCGTTTACCGAGCCTCCGGGTAGCGCCTAGCCAAGCAGCTGCAGCGCCTCTTGAGCAACGGGATTCGGCGCCGTTGCGGATCCTGTGAAATATGCCATCGAGGCCGAGAGAATCCGGTTCCGCCACGCGGTGGGCGCCATTTCCCCGTAACTCTCCAGGGCGGCCTCGGTGAACTTGTAGTCGTGGGAATACCGGCCGTTGCGAGCCAGGTGCCGGCGGGCACTGGCGGCGAACGCGTCCGCAGAGCCGCCGTGTTGCAGGTAGTGCAGCGCCTTGCGAGCGCCAGAGATGCGATCGCCGGGCAGCTCGGCGAATGCCTCGCGCAACGCTTCCGCGCCGGTGCCGGAGGCCGCGAGAGGTTCCAGCTCGTCGATGCGCAAGTCGGGTCGCCTGTTGCCAACGCGGCGCCGGAAGGCCGGCATGAAGGCCGCCGCCTGCAGGAGCGCCAGAAGCTGCGTCGATTCGGCTCGCGCGTGCCGGAACACATGGTGAAACGCGTTGGCGGATGTCTGGGCGTGCACCGGGACAACTGTCGGCCGTCTCAGCACCAGCTCCGCGGCGGTGGCGAAGAGAGCCTCCCATATCGAGTCGGTGGACACGCCGCGTTTCAGGAGGTCGATCACCGCCCGACCCGCGTCGAGCTCGGGGACCTCGCGGAGCGTGCGGACGAGCTCATTGCGTGCGGCGTCGTCCCGACGGCCCTGCTTCCAGGTCTTCGGGATTTCTCCGAGCATCGCCTGGAACGCCCGCCAGGTCCGATCGGAAGTCAGGTCGCTGGTGGCGGGATTCGGGCCGTTGCCGTGATTCTGGAGCGCTGCGGCGAGGGAGCGAAGCACGGGAGGCGCGTTTTCGGGTCCGACGATCGGCAGGAGGCGGTGCACGTTCTGCACCGCGATGGCCTTGTGACCGATCGCACGAAGGTCCCGGATGCCGTATCTGAAGAGGACCTCGGAGAGCTGCTCCGGTGCAGCCAGCCGGGCGAAATCGAGGACAGCGGGATCGACGGCCTCGAGATCCCAGCGATCCAGTGCGTCGATCAATCGTCTGCGGGCCGCCTCCACCGTCCCGGTCATGGGGGCCGGCCGCGCACTCATCGTCCAGCCGCTCTGGCGGCGCTCCGCTTCCTGAGCGCGCTTGAAATAGTCGAGCGCCCAGAATACCGGCAGCCAGCGCTCTTTGCCCGACAGGTTGAGCGCCGTCAGGTGGACAGATTGCAGCGCAAGCACCGTGTGGTACTTGAAGCCGACATGGGGGAAGGGCTGGACCCGGCGCGACGTCGCGACGGCCAGCGCGGCAAGCGTCCTGCGGTGATCGAGACCGTCCCCGATCAGGGCCGCAAGCTCGGCGGCGACGCGTTCGCGGGGAGTTTCTTCCAGGAGGCGATGCAAGTCACCGACCTCGGGAAGCGTTTGTGCCAGGCCCGGCCTGCCACACAAACTCAGCGCGGCTACGCTACCGGTCGCACGTAGAAACCCTCGACGATCCACGGTGCCCAATATACGGCCCATACGCAGGCCAGCCTTCTGACCAGAATGGCACGATTGCGGCTTAAATTGATATTGACACGCGGCGTGAGAAAGGCGCATCGTTATCGAGTTATCGAAATATTTTTCGATATTCGATAATCTGGCCGCCGCGATGGCCCGCGAAAGAGCCGCACGGCGACCCGGCATCCGGAGGCGGCGCCGTGCCGAAGGGATGGCAAGTCGGCATCGATGTCGGCGGCACGTTCACCGACGTGATCGCCCGACACCGGGCGCGCGGCGAGGTCAGAGCCGCTAAGGTTCCCTCCCGCACGGACGACCGCATCGCCGGCCTGCTGGCAGCGCTCCACGCCGTCGATCTCGAATGGCCCGACGTGGACGACCTGATCCACGGCACCACCATCGTCACCAACGCCATCGTCCAGGGCGACCACGCCAAAGTCGCGCTGATCGCGACCCGAGGGTTTTCCGACACGCTCGCGATCGGGCGCCAGAACCGGCGCCACCTCTACCGCCTCGACCTGCCGCCCAAGCTGGAACCCCAGGTCCCCGCCGAGCGCCGCTTCGAGGTGACAGAGCGGCTGGATCACGACGGCGGGGTCATGACCGCGCTGGAGCCGGATTCGGTGGCGGACGCGATCGCGCGCGTCGACGCGAGCGGGGCCGAGGCGGTCGCGGTCTCGCTGCTGCATTCCTACGCCAACCCCGCGCATGAGGAGGCCCTGGGCGCGCGGCTGCGCGAGCGCTTTCCCTTCGTCGCGCTCTCGCACCGGGTCAATCCCGAGGCCCGCGAGTACGAGCGGACGGCGACCACGGCGCTGAGCGCGGGCGTCATGCCGCTGGCGGCGGCCTATCTCGACGACCTGGAAGAGGCGAAGCCGGACGACTCCCGGCTGCATCTCTTCCACTCCGCCGGCGGCATGGCATCGCCCGCGGCGCTCCGCGACCTGCCGCTCGGCCTCGCCGCTTCGGGCCCCGCCGCAGGCGTCGCCGCAGCCGGCCGCATGGCCCGCGCGCTCAGGATCGAGCGCGCCATCAGCTTCGACATGGGCGGAACCACCACCGACGTCTGCCTGATCCAGGGCGGAGAGGCGCAGATCGCGAGCGACCGCTCCCTCGGCGGGCGGCCGCTGCGCCAGCCCATGGTGGCCGTGGAGTCCATCGGCGCCGGCGGCGGCTCCATCGCCCGGCTCGATCACGGCTCGCTCGTGGTCGGGCCGGAGAGCGCCGGCGCCCTTCCGGGCCCCGCCTGCTACGCCAAGGGCGGCG
>JAPPNV010000093.1 GCA_028818565.1 Rhodospirillales bacterium
AGCTTCATGGGTCGCCTCCATGCGCGGGTTCGCTCTCGGTTGGCGCCGACATACCGCGTGATCGCCGCGCGCGCCATGGCGCCGAAGCCCAATTCAAGGCGCTCGCGTCGAAGAGAGGGCATGTCATTGGCCGGGCCGGGGGCGCACCGCTATGGTCAGCCTCGATCGCGCACCGAGTCGCCCAGGGGACGCCGTGCAAGGACTCGCGGAATCGCTCGCCGTCTACTTCGAGCGGCGGATGGCCCGCATCCTCCTTCTCGGGATCATCAGCGGGTTCCCCTGGGTGCTCATCGGCAGCAGCCTGACCCTCTGGCTGACCGAAGACGGGCTCAGTCGCAGCACCATCGGCTGGGCCGGTCTCATCTTCGGCGTCTACGCGTTCAATTTCCTCTGGGCCCCGCTCATCGACCGTGTCCGGCTGCCGTGGCTCTCGCGGCGGCTCGGCCAACGCCGCGCGTGGATCCTCGTCCTTCAGGTCCTGATCCTGGTGTGTCTCGTTCTCTGGAGCACCTTGGACCCGTCGGAAAGCCTCGGCGCCGTGATCGCCATCGGCCTCGCCATTGCCGTCGGCTCCGCGACGCAGGACATCGCCATCGACGCGCTCAGGATCGAGCAGATCGGCAAGACGGAAGGCGAGGCGATGGCCGCAGGCGCCGCCATCGCCGTGGTCGGCTGGTGGAGCGGGTTCAAGCTCGGCGGCATTGTCGCCCTGGAAACGGCAGAGTCCTTCCAGACCGCGGGCATCGAGAACTATTGGCAGGCGACCTTCCTCGTGCTCGGGGTCGTGGTCGTCCTCTGCAACGTCGGTCTCCTGTTCGTGCGCGAGGCCGCAGCGGCGGCGCGTATGGCCTCTCAGGCCGAGGACGAGGAGCGGATCGCCGCGCGCCTGCGCATGTCCGGCCCGCTCGGGCGTGCCGCCGTCTGGCTCGGCGGTACCGTCGTCGGCCCGCTCATGCGTTTCTTCGAGAAGAACGGAGTCGCGATCGCCTTCGCGGTGCTGGGCTTCGTTTTCCTGTTCAAGATCGGCGAAGCCTTCATGGGGCGCATGTCCCTCGTGTTTTACACGGAGATCGGCTTCACCAAGTCCGATATCGCGCTCTATTCGAAGGGACTCGGCTGGATCGTCACCGTGGGGTTCACGGTGCTGGGCGGCCTCGTCGCGATCCGGATCGGTCTCATACGGGCCATGTTCGTATCCGGGATCGCCATGGCGCTCACGAACTTGATGTTCGCGCTGCTGGCCTGGTCCGGGAAGTCGGAGGTGCTGTTCGCCGCTGCAGTCGTGATGGACGACCTCACGAGCGCGTTCGCGACAGTCACCTTCGTCGCCTTCATCTCCATGCTGGTGGACCGGACCTATACCGCCACCCAGTACGCGCTGCTGGCCTCGCTCGGCACCGCGGGCCGGACGCTGCTCGCGGCGTCATCCGGCGAGCTGGTGGACTGGCTGGAAGGGGACTGGGGCACATTCTTCGTGATCACGACGCTGATGGTGATCCCGTCGCTGATTTGTCTCTGGGCCATCCGCGCGAAGCTTCGCGACCTGCTCGCCGGCGCGCGGGTGCGGCTCACGGGAAAGGCCGTGGAGGACGCCCCGGGCTAGCCTCGCACGACCTATCGCCGGCAGGCGCTACGTCAGCGGCGCAGGTATGAACGGAACCGAGGCAGGAGCCCCGCCTCGCCCGACTGTTCCTGTGGCCCGCGCTGGCGGCGCGCAAACAGGTCGGTCGACATGGGTCCGAGGCTGATCAGTCCGCCGGGGAGGAAGCGTGTGACCAGCAACAGGATCAGCGCATAGCCCACGGTCTGGTAGGCGGACACCTCGCGCAGCAGCTCGAAGCCGCCGATCAGCAGAACGGTTCCCAGTATCGGGCCGAGCACGGTGCTCGTGCCGCCGATCACCACGTAGGCGACCGCGTAGATCGAGTCCCAGAGCGAGAACGCATCGGGATGGGCCAGGATCAGGTAATGCGCATAAAAGCTCCCCGCGATCCCGGCAAAAAAGCAGGCGATGACGAAGGCGATGAGCTTGTAGATCGCGCTATCGACGCCGACGCTTCGCGCCAGGATCTCGCTTTGGCGGACCGCGCGCAGGACCGCCCCCATGGGCGAGCGGTCAATCCAATAGGCGATTCCGACGGCGGCAAGCCCGAGCAGCCAGATGAGATAGTAGTAGGACGTCTTGTCCGTGAACGTGATCGTGCCGCCGCCGAAAGGCAGCGGTATCGGGTCGGGCGGCTGGATATCGACCCTGACCCCCATGCTGCCGCCCGTGAACTCCGGCGTCACCAGAATGATCTGACGGATCACGATGTTGAGCACGAGCGTCACCATCGCGAAGTAGGCACCGGTCAAGCGAAGTGCCGGAAAGCCGAAGATCGCCGCAGCTATCGCAGCGATCAGCCCGGCCATGGGCATTGCCGCCCAGAACGACCAGCCCAGGTGGCCGACAAGCATGGCCGACGCGTACGAGCCGATGGTCATGAACGCCGCCTGGCCGAAGGTCCACTGGCCGATAATCAGGACCAGCCGGACGCCGAGCGAGACGATGGTGAACACCGCGATGGTGATGGCGACATGCAGGTAATAGGGGTGCTGCGTGATGACCGGGATCAACCCGGTCAGCACGACCAGCACGGCGATCGAACCCAGCCTAAGCACGGCCCAGCAACCCGCGCGGCCGGAAAATCAGGATCAGCATCACCGCGCTGAATGCGGCGAGCGACGAGTATCCACCGAAGAAGGTGGTGCCGAAGCTCTCCAGCGCGCCGAAGGCGAGGGAGCCCACCACGGCCCCGGGGATACTGCCGAGGCCACCCAGGATCACCACCATGAAGGCCTTGATGACCACTGGGCCGCCGACGGCGGGCGTCAGCACCTGAATCGGCAGCAGGAGGCCCGCCGCCGCTGCCGCCAGTGCGCTCCCGATGAACATGCCGAGCGCGCTGATCCAGTCGACGTTGATGCCTTGCAGCATCGCCGCCTCCCGATCCTGCGCCACGGCGCGCATCGCCTGGCCCTCCTTGCTGCGCCAGACGAACAGAAAGAGGAGGGCGATGAGGGGCGCCGCGACACCCAGGATCATCAGCCGCTCGCTGGGGATGACGATGGTGTCGAAAAACCAGACGGCGCCGTCAACCGGGCTGTGGAAGCGCTTGTCGCGCTCGCCGAACGCGAGCAGCGCGCTGCCTTCGATGAGCAGGAGAAGCCCGAGCGTGACGATCATGCTCGGCAGGTCCTGCCCGCGCAGTGGCCGCAGAAATATGCGGTCAAGGATCATACCGAGCACGCCCACGGCGATGGCGGCGATGAAGAGCGCGGCGAAGTAGTTCACGCCCAACTCGGTCGCCAGATAGAACACGCAGAAGGCGCCCAGCATGTAGAGATGGCCGTGGGCGAACTGGATCACCCGCATGATGCTGAAGACCAGGCTGAGGCCGACGGCGATGAGTGCGTAGGTCGCGCCCAGCATCAGCGCGTTGACCGCGACCTGGCCGTAAAGCATGGCGGTCATGGGCCAACGACTCCCGGCTGCGGGCGCCCGGCGCCGGCGGCCGTATGCCGGCCCTGCTGCTCAGGCCGGCGCTTGCTCGATGCCATGGATGTCCTCGTCGGCGCCGAGGTAGGCGTCTATGACGCGCGGATCGTCTTGAATCTGCTGCGGAGGCCCTTCGGCGATCAGCTTGCCGAAGTCGAGAACCGCGATGCGGTCGCAGCAGCGCATGACGGCACGCATGTTGTGCTCGACCAGCATGACGGTCGTGTCGTGCCCGCGAATCCGTTCGATCGTCGAGACCATCGCGGTCGTCTCGCCGGCGTCCATGCCGGTCAGCGGCTCGTCGAGCAGAAGCAGCGATGGAGCGGCTGCCAGTGCGAGCGCGATGCCGAGCGCGCGTCGGTGCCCGTGCGGCAGGTTCTCGGCGCGCTCATCGGTGAGCTCGCTCAGGCCCACGAGCTCGATGATCTCGTGTACGGACATCGACCTCGCCGCCTCGCGGCCATGCATGCGCCGGAAGCTGAGGCCGGTGTGGGCGCGCGCGCTCACCTGGACGTTCTCGAGCACCGTCATTTCCATGAACAGCTCGCTCTGCTGGAAGGTGCGCACCAGGCCGTGCCGCGCGATGCGGTGCAGGGACCAGCGCGTGATGTCCGTGCCGTCGTAGACGATGCGCCCGGCGCTCGCCGGCAGGACCCCGCTGATGACGTTGAAAAGGGTGGTCTTGCCGGCGCCGTTGGGCCCGATCAAGCCGAGAATCTCGCCCTCTTCGACGGTGAGGTCGACTCCGCCGAGCGCGGCAAGACCGCCGAAGTTCTTGCCGATTCCCGTGAGCTCGAGGAGTGCCATGGCTTGCGCGC
>JAPPNV010000399.1 GCA_028818565.1 Rhodospirillales bacterium
ATCCCGCCGAACGCTGGCCAGAGATTGCTCCGGGGGTGTTTCGCACCAGTCCCACTTCGATCCTGTCCCTCGGGAAGTCAGGGCGAAGCCCCGGCGGAGAGGGATGCCCGGAACCCCCCCCGGCCTTGATCCGGGGGCCGCGCATGACGAAGTAGGGGTTGGCGGAGAGGGATGCCCGGATACCCGGATACCCGGATCAAGTCCGGGCACGTCCGCGCACGACCGGGCATGACGGAATCTGTGGATTGATTTGATTTCGCCGCGTTCCCATGTGAATGCGTCGCGGCGCGCACGCCGGCGGGTGCCGGCGGTCGCGTCGGCACCCATTCGAACGAGCGGACCCCATGCCCCGAGACTACGTCACGAAGATCCTGAAGGCGCGCGTCTACGACGTCGCGCGCGAGACGCCCCTCGAGCGTGCGCCGAAACTTTCCTCCCGGCTCGGCTGCGCGGTCTGGCTCAAGCGGGAGGACCTGCAGCCGGTCTTCTCGTTCAAGCTCCGGGGCGCCTACAACAAGCTCGCCTCGCTCACCCCCGAGGAGCGGGCGCGGGGGGTCATTGCATCCTCGGCCGGCAATCACGCCCAAGGCGTCGCGCTGGCGGCGCAGCGGCTGGGTGTCCAGGCGCTCATCGTCATGCCGGAGACCGCGCCCCGCATCAAGGTGGATGCGGTCGAGCGCCTTGGCGCCGAGGTGCTGCTCGCGGGTTCTTCTTACGACGAGGCGAAGGAGACGGCGGAAGCCCTCGCCGCCGAGCGCGGCATGGTGCTGATCCCGCCCTACGACGACGAGCAGGTGATCGCGGGCCAGGGCACGGTGGGGATGGAGATCGTGCGCCAGCAGGGCGAGGCCTTCGATGCCATCTTCGTCAGTGTCGGCGGCGGCGGACTCATCGCCGGCATCGCCGCCTACATCAAGGCGTTGTGGCCGGAGACGCGCATCGTCGGCGTGGAGCCGCAGGACACGCCGACCCTGCACGCGGCGCTCGCGGCAGGCGAGCGGGTCATTCTGGACAGCGTCGGAATTTTCGCCGACGGCGTCGCGGTAAAGCAGATCGGGGCCGAGCCCTTCCGCATCGCGCGCGAGTGCGTCGACGAGGTTCTGCTGGTCTCCACCGACGAGATCTGCGCGGCGATCAAGGACATCTTCGAGGACACCCGCTCCATCGCGGAGCCGGCGGGTGCGCTCGCGGTGGCAGGCCTCAAGCGCTACGTCGAGCGGGAGGGCGGAGCGGACGGGCGGCGCTTCGCGGCGGTGGTGAGCGGCGCCAACGTCAACTTCGACCGCCTCCGCCATATTGCCCAGCGCGCCCAGCTCGGCGAGCGGCGGGAGAGCCTGCTCGCGGTGACCATCCCCGAGCGGCCCGGAAGCCTGATGCGCTTCTGCGAGCTGATCGGCGACCGCTCGATCACGGAGTTCAACTACCGCTACGCCGACGAGGCGGCCGCGCACATCTTCGTGGGCGTCGAGATCAGCGATGCCGGCGCCGACAAGCAGTCACTGGTCGATGCGCTGGAACGCGACGGCTATCCCGTCCTGGACCTGACCGACAACGAGATGGCCAAGCTCCACGTGCGCCACATGGTGGGCGGCCACGCGCCGGGCGAGCTGGACGAGGTGCTCTATCGCTTCGACTTCCCCGAGCGGCCGGGCGCGCTCATGCACTTCCTCACGCAGATGGGCCGCAGGCCCTGGAACATCAGCATGTTCCACTACCGCAACCACGGCTCGGACTACGGCCGGGTCCTGATCGGCCTGCAAGTGCCGCAGGCCGAACGCGCCGACTTCCAGTCGTTCCTCGCGCAGGTGGGCTACGACTACCGGGAGGAGACCGATAACCCCGCGTACCGCCTGTTCCTTCGGTAGTCGGGCGCGGCGGGCAGCGTCGGGACTACGCAGAAGCCGCGCGGATCGCGCGCCAGACGCGCTCCGCCGTGAACGGCATCTCCACGTGGCGGACGCCGAGGTGCCAGAGGGCATCGAGGATGGCGTTGCCGATCGCGGCCGGCGGCCCGGAAGTGCCGAGCTCGCCCACGCCCTTGACGCCGAGCGGGTTGGTCTCGGTCAGCGTCACGTGGCCTCCCAGCGTGAAGTCCGGCATATCGTCGGCGCGGGGCATCGTGTAGTCCATGAAGGAGCCGGTGAGCAGCTGGCCCGTCTCCGGCTCGTAGCGAACGTCCTCCAGCAGCGCCTGCCCGATGCCCTGGGCCGCGGCCCCGTGGCGCTGGCCGTCCACCACCAGCGGGTTGATCACGAGGCCCGCGTCCTCCACCGAGTAGTACCCGGTGAGCCGCACCGCGCCGGTCTCGGCATCGACGGTGACGGTGGCGACGTGGGTGCCGTAGGGATAGTTGAAGTCGTCCGGGTCGAAGAACGCCGCCTCCTCCAGCCCGAGCTCGAAGCCCTCGGGATAGTCGGCGCCGCGATAGGCCATGTCGGCGATCTCGACGAAGGTCATCCGCCGGTCGGTGCCGCGCACGGAATAGGCGCCGGACCCGAAGTCGATATCGTCCACGGCGCATTCCATGAGGTGGGCGGCGAGGCGGCGGCCCTTGTCGATGATGCGGTCGGAGGCGACAGAGAGTGCGCTCCCCACCACCGTGATCGAACGCGAGGCCCAGGTGCCGAGGCCGTGGGGAATGCGGTCCGTATCGCCCTCCACGATCTCGATATCGGCCATGTCGCAGCCGAAGCGGTCCGCCACGATTTGTGCGTAGGTGGTGGCGTGGGACTGGCCGTGGTTGTGGCTGCCGCAGAGCACGGTGATCTTGCCGCTGGGGTGGACCCGCACGGTGGCCACGTCCCAGAGCCCCATGCGGCTGCCAAGGGCGGCGGCAAGCCGGCTCGGCCCGGCGCCGCCCGAGCGGACGAAGGCCGCCATGCCGACGCCCATCAGCACGCCGTCTGCCCGGAGCTTCGCCTGCTCGGCCTTGAGCGCGTCGAGATCAGCCAATGCGCGGGCCTTGTCGAGGACGGCCGGGAAGTCGCCCACGTCGTACGTGATGCCGGTCGCGCTCGCGTAAGGCATGCTGCCAGCGGGCACGAGGTTGCGCGCCCGGGCCTCGACCGAATCGCCGGCCATCTCCCGTGCGCCGTTCTCGATCAGGCGCTCGATGACGTAGGTGATCTCCGGATTGCCGGCGCCGCGATAGGCGTCGATCGGCGTGGTGTTGGTGTAGGCGCCGAGCACCCGGCAGTGCAGCGCGGGAATCGCATACTGGCCGGAGAACATGGTGACGCAGAAAAGCGTCGGGATGCAGGCGGCGAACTGGCTCTGGTAGGCGCCGAGATTGGCGATGATGTTGGCCTCCACGGCGGCGATGCGCCCGTCGGCGTCGAAGGCCATGCGCGCCTCGGTCACGTGGTCGCGCGCGTGGATGTCCACCGCCAGCGTCTCGGCGCGGGTCGCGGTCCAGCGCACCGGCCGGTCCACCAGGCGCGCGGCCCAGGGGAGGCTCGCCTCCTCCGGGTAGTGATAGGTCTTCTGGCCGAAGCCGCCGCCGACATCGGGGGCCACCACCCTGATCGCGTGCTCGGGCGCGCGCAGCGTGTCGCGCGAGAGCCACTGGCGGACCAGATGCGGGTTCTGGGTGGTGGACCAGAGGGTGTAGCGCCCGCTGCCGCGATCGTACGCGCCGATGACCGCGCGCGGCTCCATGGCGCTCGGCGCAAGCCGGTTGTTGACGAGCTTGAGCGACGTGACGTGGGCGGCGGCGGCGAAGGCGGCCTCCGTCGCCTCGGCGTCGCCCAACCGCCAGTCGTAGGCGACGTTGCTGCCGAGCTCTTCGTGGACCGGCGGTGCATCCGCCTCGACCGAAGCCGCCAGGTCGGTGATCGAGGGGAGCGGCTCCCAACCGACATCGACTGCAGCCGCGGCGTCGGCAGCCGCGTGCGGGTCCTCGGCAACGACGAGGGCCACCGTGTCCCCCACATGGCGGGCCTCGCCGGTGGCGAAGATCGGCCTGCGCGCGAGCGCCATCGGGGTGCCGTCGTGGGAGTTGACGTCCCATAGGATGTCGGTGTCGCCGCCGCCGTCGCGCCGCCAGTCCTCGCCGGTGAGGACCGCCAGCACTCCCGGCATGGCACGCGCGCTCTCCGTAGCGATCGCTCCGATGCGGGCACGGGCGTGGGGGCTGCGGACGAAGGCGGCGTAGGCCTCCCCCGGCAGGCGGATGTCATCCACGAACCGGCCCTGGCCGGTCAGAAAACGGTCGTCCTCAACCCGTGTGTGCGCCGTGCCGACGTGCGCCATGCGTGCTCCCCCTTCGCTGCGGCCAGCCCGATCAACGCCCCGAACCATGGTGCTATGTCCGATAATCGCTTCCAGCATCGGATTAGTCAAGAACGTGT
>JAPPNV010000168.1 GCA_028818565.1 Rhodospirillales bacterium
CCTGGTAGTGGTTGATGCCGTCCACGAAGCGCTGGACCCAGAGCCGCGTCGCCGCATCCATGCCGCGCTCGATCTCGGGCGCCGCGCGGCCGAAGTCGAGGGTGCGCAGGCCGTGGTCGATGTCGACCCCGAGGGGGCCAATCATCTCCGCCACGCGTCCTCGCGCGATCATCCGCATCGTCGCCATCTGGCCGAGCCGCAAGTGGGCTTGCACGAGGCCGAGCGCGAACGCCGCATCGCCGTCGGTCTCCGCCTCGATGAAGGGAATCTGCCGCTCGCTCCAATGGATCGTCACAGCCCCGTCGAGCGGCAAACCGGCGGTGGGGAACGCCGCCAGTCGCTCGGCGACATCCTTCTGCTTCGGCAACGGCGTGAGCAGCGCGCACGCGGACAACGCGACCATCGCCGCGCCGAGGGCAAGCCAGACGGCGAGAGGGGAAAGAAAGGAAACCATGCGCTCCTCCAGGCGACGACCCACTCTCCCTTATACGCCCAATGCCGCCTGTTCGAAGAGAGGCGGGCGGAACCCCCTTCACGCAGGGAGAACGCAAGGGAGCTCCGCCCGGGCACCGGCACGCGGGAGGCCTAGTCGTGCCAGCGGCGCCACTCGCGCGATGACCATTCCTCGGCCAGCTCGGCCCGCTGGGCGGGGGTGAGCACCTCCGCCGCGTCAGCGAGCGCCGCGAGCAGGCGCTGGCTGGCGCGGTCGGCGGCGGCGAGCTTGTTCTGACGCAGCGCTTCCAGCGCCTCGCGGTCGACGGCCTCCTGGGTCAGCGCCTCGACCAGCGCCTGCCGGCCTTCGCGCTTGAAGTCGCGGAACTCCTCCATGTCGGCCAGAGCGGCGGTCGTGATCGTGCGGACCTGCTCGCGCTGCTCGTCGGTGGCGTCGACCTCGTCGAGCATGCCGTCGATCTTCCACTCCACGAAGCGCTCGATCTTGTCGCCGTCCCAGGATCGTTTGGAATAGGCCACCGCGCTCCAGGTCATGCCGCCGACGACCAGGACGAGGGCGCCGGCAATGCTCATGAGGATCCAGCGCGGGCGCGCCTTGCGGCGGAGGCTGCGGTCGGGGGTGTTCTCCGTCTTGTCGTCGTCGGTCATGTCTTCGTCTCTCTCTTGAGAATGGGTGTTGGACATGACCCAAGATGGGGGCGCGCGGTTTCGCGCCGTTGTCCGGCAGGTAAAGAATTGTAAAGGCCGGCCGCGCGCCAATCCGCCGCCGGCGTGCCGCTTACCGGACGCCTCGGCGTCTCCCGAGCCAGCGCCCGACTTTTCGGCAATAGGCGTCGTAGCGCTCGCCGAACTGCCGGCGCATCGCGCGCTCCTCGTAGGCGATGTACCAGTAGCGAACGACGAGCGCGTAGACCGCGGCCAGGATGACCCCCGCCAGCGTCGCGGTGATCAGCGCGGCTCCGAGGCCCGCCAGAACCATGCCCACGTACATCGGGTTCCGGCTGATGGCGTAGGGCCCGTCGGTGACGAGCACGCCGGGTTCCTTGAACGTGTGGAAGTTGGTTCGGGCCCGCCGAAACCGCAGCATCGCGGGCCCTGCAATGCAGACGCCGAGAACCACGACCGCCGCGCCGCCCCAGAAGAGACCGGGCGGGTCGAACCGGATCAGGGGCAGCAGCATGTCGGCCCCGACCATCAAGCCGACCAGGATGCAGAGCAATATCGGGGGGATGATGCGCATGCCTCGACCTCAGAATAGCGGCACTTAGCGGCTGCCGCAGATCGGAATTTCAGATGGCGGCAGGGACCGGGTGGATTGGGGGCGACTGCGGGCACGATGGAGCGGCGTGCTTTCCCGTGTCTTGCCGGCTGTGAAGCTGGGGAGTGGGCGTGGTCTCTGGACGGGTGCCGGGCGGCCGTGGCATAAGCAGCGTCGGGCTGAAACGGGTGCGGAGGCACCGGCGGGAACGATGGCGACCATCGGTACACGGCTCTACACCATGCTGTGCGGCGCGCTGGTGGGCGAGGACGACGCCGGCAACCGCTACTATCGCGAGCGGTGGGGGCGGTCGGGGCCAGGCCAGCGCGAGCGGCGCTGGGTCATCTACGAGGGCGAGGTGGAGGCATCCCGCGTGCCGCCCGAGTGGCACCGCTGGCTCCACCACAGCACCGAAGAGCCGCCGACGGAGGCGCCGCTCCGCGCGCAGCCGTGGGAGAAGCCGCACAAGCCCAATCTCACCGGCACTGCCTCAGCCTATCGGCCGCCGGGCCACATCCTGGGCCGCGGCCAGCGCGACCGCGCGACCGGGGACTACGAGCCCTGGCAGCCCGACGAGGGGCCGGCCAACGGCTGAGTGCCGGTCGGCTGAGAGGGACGCGCCGACGGCTGGTCGGTCAGGCCGGGCGGATCAGGGCGTGGCGCTTCTTGCCGGCGGAGAGCTTGATCTGGCCGTCGGGGCCGATGTCGTCCGAGCCGATGGCGCGCGTTTCCGACTCGATCACCGTGCCGTTGATGCGGGCGCC
Source organism: Rhodospirillales bacterium (assembly GCA_028818565.1). GTDB lineage: Bacteria > Pseudomonadota > Alphaproteobacteria > UBA828 > UBA828 > WTGU01. Next base: position 2,476 of record JAPPNV010000168.1, read on the forward strand.
GCGGCCCCGGATGAGCCGCCGCGCCGCGCCGCCCGATTCGCAGAGCCCTGCCTTCTGAAACAGCACGATGGCGGGGATTCCGGCCTCAAGCTCGCTCCGCGCGGTGTCGATGACCGGCAGGTCCGCTCCCGCCGCGCCTTCCTCGAAGGTCTGCCGCGCCGTCTCGGCGGCCTTGGCGGCGGCTTCGGGGCCGTGGCAGAGGGCGGTCGCCTGGTTCGCCAGCAGCTTCTTCGAGTCGTTCAGCTCGGCGCCCTCGAGCGCCTCGTGGCGCGCGATCTCGTCGAGCGGAAGCTCGGTGAAGAGCCGCATGAAGCGGCCGACGTCGGCATCGTCGGTGTTGCGCCAGTACTGCCAGTAGTCGTAGGCGGACAGCCGGTCGGCATTGAGCCAGACAGCGCCTTGCGCGGTCTTTCCCATCTTCGCGCCGGAGGCCAGCGTGATGAGCGGCGTGGTGAGCCCGTAGAGCTGGCGCCCGTCGATGCGGCGCGCAAGCTCGACGCCGTTGACGATGTTGCCCCACTGGTCCGAGCCGCCCATCTGGAGGCAGCAGTCGGCGCGGCGCGAAAGCTCCAGAAAGTCGTAGGCCTGGAGGATCATGTAGTTGAATTCCAGGAAGCTCAGCGGCTGCTCGCGGTCGAGTCGCAGGCGCACGCTGTCGAAGGTCAGCATCCGGTTGATCGAGAAGTGGGCGCCGATGTCCCTGAGCAGCGGGATGTAGCCGAGCGCGTCGAGCCAGTCGGCGTTGTCGACGAGCAGCGCGTCGGTGAGGCCGTCGCCGAAGGTGAGGAAGCGGTCGAACGAGCGCCGGATGCCCTTCTTGTTGGCGACGATGGCATCTTCGCTGAGCAGCGAGCGCGATTCGTCGCGCCCGCTCGGGTCGCCGATCTTGGTGGTGCCGCCGCCGAGGAGCACGATGGGCCGGTGCCCCGACTTCTGGAGCCAGCGCAGCATCATGATCTGCACCAGGCTGCCCACATGCAGGCTGTCGGCGGTGCAGTCGAAGCCGATGTAGGCGCTCAGGCGCTCCTGCGCGGCCAGCGCATCGAGCGCCGCGTCGTCGGTGCATTGGTGGATGTAGCCGCGCTCCGACAGCACGCGCATGAAATCGGAAGAGAACACCGTCGCTCGACCCGCTGGCTGCCGTTCCACCCGGCGGCCCGTGCAGGGCGCCGAGGCGCGCGGTCATGTATCACACGGCCCGCGTGCGGACAACGCGGCGCCCGTCCGTCCGGATGGCGCCGATGAGCAGCGCGCTGTCGGAGGGGCCGGTCTGGGCCCTCGGCATGATGAGCGGCACCTCGCTCGATGGCGTCGATGCGGCGCTCATCGAGACCGACGGCGTCACCGTCTCGGGCTTCGGCCCGTGGCGCGCGACCCCTTATCCGGGCGCGCTGCGCGAGGGGCTCCGGGATGTGATCGAGGGGCGGGGCGGGCGCGATGCCGCCGAGCGCGCGCTCACAGAGTTCCACGCGGATGCCGCCGAGGCGTTGCTGGCCGAAGCCGGCACGCCGAGGGAGGAGGTCGCTGTCGCGGGCTTCCCCGGCCATACGGTGCGTCACGAGCCCGAGGCCGGGCTGACCGATCAGATCGGCGACGGTGCGGCGCTGGCTCGCCGGCTCGGGATCGACGTGGTGAACGATTTTCGCAGCAACGATGTGGCCGCAGGCGGGCAGGGGGCGCCGCTGGTGCCGCTCTTTCACGCGGCGCTCGCCCGGCGGAGCGGGCTCGCCGCGCCGCTTGCCGTGCTCAATCTCGGCGGCGTCGCCAACGTCACCTGGATCGGCGGCCCGGCCGACGAGGATCTGCTGGCCTTCGACACGGGGCCGGGGTGCGCGCTGATCGACGACTGGGTGC
>JAPPNV010000153.1 GCA_028818565.1 Rhodospirillales bacterium
CAACCAGTGAAGCATAAAACACTGAAATCACTCAATTCATTTCGGGCCGGACACTTACCGGCCCCGGCGCTCGTAGACGTTGGCGCGGGGGGTGGCGCCGATGCGCTTGGCGATTGCCTTCCACCGGGCGCCGTGGCGGGCTTCGGGGCCGGCCAGCGCATGGGCGATTTCGTGCAGCACCGTGTCCCTGATCTCGGCCTCGCTCGCGTCCAAGGCGTGGGCGCGGCCGACGCGGATCACGCGGTCCCCGAAATGGCAGTCGCCGAGGCGCCGCTCGGCTTCGAGGAAGGCGAAGGTCCACGCGTCGAGGCCGTGCTCGTCCATGAGCCCGCGGGCCATCGCGGCGATGTTGGTCAGGCGCTCCGCACCGTTCCTCAAGCGGCCCTTGCCGGTGCCTGCGTCGTTCAGGCCCGCGTACGGCACGTTCCAGAGGGTCCGGCCGGAACGCACCCTGGCCTGGGTCGGGTTGAGCTTCACGATCTTGCCCTGACGCGCGCCTTCGGAGCTTGCGAAGGTCACCGGATCGCCCACCCGCCAGCGGGCGCGTGCTGCGTCTTGCGGTGTCAGCATCGTCGCGCGGCGGGCGCGGCCGGAGGGCAAGAGCGCTGCCTCCGATACCTTCCAGAGCGTCTCGCCCGCGTCGATCACTGTGGCGAGCCGGCGTCGTCCCTGCCGCCGGAGGAGGTGGCCGTGGATCGTCCGTCCGCGATGGCTGAAGCGGACGGCGTCGCCGATGGAGAGCGTCCGTTCCTCCTGCCGCTCGGTCACCCGCCAACTCCGCTTCGGCCCTGCCGAATCCGCCGCTCTCGCGGTGCCCGCAGCGGGCCGCGACTCGGCGGTCATCGTGCAAGGACTTGTACAGGATTCGACGCCGCAAGGGACGATTCGTCGGCAGAGCCCGGGTCGGTCTTCCCGTCGCTTCCATGTACGCCGATGCGTCCAATTTGCCTTGTTTTACGGGCATAACCGCACAATTGAGCACCGGGTGATAGCTCAATGCCCGAAGCCATTCTGCGCGTTGACGTATTGACAATGGACATCCGAGGGTTACAAGCCCGGCCGTCATGTTCAGCGCCCGGTCGATTCGCGAGAACGGCGCCGCGTTCGACGCAGGTCTTGCCCGGCGCGGCCTGGAACCGCATGCCGAGCGGGTAATCGCGCTCGATGCGCGCCGGCGCGAGGCGCTGACCGCGCTACAGGACCGCCAGACGGCACGCAACCGGATGTCGAAGGAGATCGGCGCCGCCCGCGGCCGGGGCGAGGATACCTCAGCCCTGGTCGCCGAGGTCGCGGCGCTGAAGGACGAAGCGCAGGCGCTGGAGCGGGAGGAGAAGGTGCTGGGCGCCGAGCTCGACTCGCTGCTCGCCGGTCTCCCCAACCTGCCGGCGGACGACGTGCCGGACGGCGCCGACGAGAGCGCCAACGTCGAGATCCGGCGCTGGGGCGAGCAGGCGCACGCAGACGGCGGCGCCCGGCAGCACTTCGAGATCGGCGAGGCGCTCGGGCTCATGGACTTCGAGCGGGCGGCCAAGCTTTCCGGCTCCCGCTTCGTCGTGCTCTCCGGCGCCCTGGCGCGGCTGGAGCGGGCGCTCGCCGCCTTCATGCTGGACATGCACACCACCGAGTTCGGCTACACCGAGACCGCGCCGCCGCTGCTGGTGCGCGATGCCGCCGCCTTCGGCACCGGCAACCTGCCCAAGTTCGAGGAGGACCTGTTTCACACCGCCGACGGCTTCTGGCTGATCCCGACGGCAGAGATGCCGCTCACCAACCTCGTAGGCGGCGAGATCCTGGAGGAGGACGCGCTGCCGCTGCGTGTCACCGCCTACACGCCCTGCTTCCGAGCCGAGGCGGGCGCTGCCGGCAAGGACACCAGAGGCATGCTGCGCCAGCACCAGTTCTCCAAGGTCGAGCTGGTGAGCGTGACCCGGCCGGAGGATTCGGAGGCCGAGCACGAGCGCATGACCGCTTGCGCCGAGGAGGTGCTGAAGCGTCTCGGCCTCGCCTACCGGGTGGTGGTGCTGAGCAGCGGCGACATGGGCTTCTCGGCACGCAAGACCTACGACATCGAGGTCTGGCTGCCGGGGCAGGGGCGCTACCGCGAAATCTCCAGCTGCTCCAACTGCTGGGACTTCCAGGCGCGGCGCATGAACGCCCGCTTTCGCAAGACCGGCGAGCGGCAGACGCAGTTCGTCCACACCCTCAACGGCTCGGCGCTCGCGGTCGGCCGCACTTTGGTCGCCGTGCTCGAAAACTATCAACGTGAGGACGGCGGCGTGACCGTGCCGGACGCGCTTCGCCCTTATCTCGGCGGCCTGGAGGTGATTGACTGATGCGCATCCTCGTCACCAACGACGACGGCATCGAGGCGCCCGGCATCAAGGTGCTGGAGCGGATCGCGCGCGGCCTCTCCAAGGACGTCTGGGTGGTGGCGCCCGAGACCCAGCAGAGCGCCGCCTCCCATTCGCTCACGCTGCACCGGCCGCTCCGCATCCGCCGCATCTCGAAGCGTCGCCATGCCGTAAACGGCACGCCCACCGACTGCGTCTTCCTGGCCTTCAACAAGATCATGGCCGACGGCCCGCCCGACCTGGTGCTCTCCGGCGTGAACGACGGACCCAATGTCGGCGAGGACGTCACCTATTCCGGCACCATCGCGGCGGCGATGGAGGCGACGCTGTTCGGCGCGCCGGCGGTGGCGCTCAGCCAGGCCTACGGGGACAGCCGAAAGCACCATTGGGCAACCGCAGAGCAATGGGCCGGGCGTCTCCTGCCCATGCTGATCGAGCGGGGATGGCCCAAGCGTGTCCTCATCAACGTGAATTTCCCTGACCTGCCGGCTGCCGACGTGCGCGGGATCAGGGTGGTGCGTCAGGGCCTGCACGCGCTCGACGACACCCTGGAGGAGCGGATCGACCCCCGGGGCAGGCCCTACTACTGGATCGGTGCGCAGTTGCCTGCGGCTGGCAGCGGGCAGCGCGGCACCGACATGGATGCCCTCGACGAGGGCTACGTCTCGGTCACTCCGCTGCACATGGACCTCACCCATCGGCGGACCCTGACCTGGCTGCGGGAGGTCATCGAATGATGGGACACCTGCGTGAGACCGGCTTGATCGCGCCCCTTGCGGGCGGCGCCCTGATGGCAACGATACTCTTGGGAATAAGCGCCTGCGCGGAACTTCCCTTCAGCTTGAGCGAGCAGACGGCCGCAAGGCCCGCCGAGGCCGATCCGGCGCCTGCGGCGGTGGTGCATCACGGACCCGCGCCGGAAGAGAGGATGCCGCCGCCCTTCCAGGCGGTGGAGTCCCAGCCGCCGCCACCGGTGCCGCGGGAGAAGCCGGCCCTCGTTGTGACGGTCTCGCCCGGCGACTCCGTCCAGGATATTGCTCAACGCCACGGTGTGGACGTGGTCGAGGTCATCACGTTCAACGGGTTGAGTTACCCCTATTGGCTGCACACGGGCCAGCGGCTCGTGCTTCCTCGCGCGGCACTTGCCGTCGCCAGTCGCGGCGAGCCGCCGGCAGAGGCACCGCGCTATATCAATGGAGAACCGGTCCTGACGACCGCCGCGATCGAGGCCGAGCCTGCGGCACCGGCCCGCATGGAGCCCAATGAACCCGCCCGCACCGTGGTTGCAGCGCCCGCTCGGCGGATCCAGTTGGAGACCGTGGAGCACGCCCCGCTGATCGACCCCGAGCCCGTGGAGCCCGCACCGCTGGTCCAGACGGAGCCCGCGCCACCGGAGCCGCCGGATTCGCCCACCCCGCGCGCGGCGCGAGCGGAGCCGGAAGCGACGCCGCCCAGACCCACGCTCTACGCGCTGGCGCGGCAGACCAACGGCGAAGCCGTGCCGCTGCCGCCGACGCGCAACACCTTCCTCTGGCCGCTCGACGGCCGCGTGATCTCCGGCTTCGGCGCCAAGCCCGGCGGCAAGCACAACGACGGGATCAACATCGCCGTGCCCGTCGGCAGCGCGGTCCGCGCCTCTCAAGGCGGCGTGGTGGCCTATGCGGGCAACGAGCTCAGGGGGTACGGCAACCTCGTGCTCATCCGGCACGACGGTGGCTGGATGACGGCCTACGCCCACAACGATTCGCTCCTGGTGGGGAAGGGCGACGTGGTGCGGCGCGGCCAGGTGATCTCGCGCTCGGGCAGGTCGGGCGGCGTCTCTCGCCCGCAGGCCCATTTCGAGATCCGGCGCGACGGCGAGCCGCAGGATCCCCTGCGCCTGCTCAGCCGCAAATAGAGGGGTTTCGCTCTTTATCGCTCACGGCAGCCGGCCTACGGCCGGCGCCTGC
>JAPPNV010000441.1 GCA_028818565.1 Rhodospirillales bacterium
CAGTCATCGTCTGCGGCACCAACATCGACGCGAGGAAATTCATGGCCCAGGCGCTGTTCGCCTGATGCGAGGTACGCCTCGGAGGGGTCAGCCCGCTCCGGCGTCGCGATTGGGCCTGTCGCCTGCGTCCGCGTCTCGCCGCCTGTACCACTCCACACCGTGCGTCTCGATTTGGTTGCGCAAGGCGATGTTGTCGATCATTCCGTGGAGGAGCAGATGGACACGCTGCGGGATCGTCAGATCGTCGATGGCGGCGGTGAGGTTCACCTGGTCGCTCATGGACAGGCGGTCGCCGAACAGCGCGAGGTCCACGTCCGAGGCCGGGCGGAAGGTCCCCGTGGCGCGCGAGCCGAACAGTACGGCCCGCTCCACCCTGGCGTTGGCTGCGATGATGTCTATAACGGCCCTGCGATGCCGCTCCTTCAGGCCGTCGGTCATCCGCTGCGCTTAGCTTCCAGTGCTTGGTGCAGCCTGCGCAGCATTGGGTGATATCGCTTCTTTATCAACGCCTCCGCCTCCCGGGCCGTCTCGTCCCGATAGGTGTGGGTCAGCAGATTGCGCCTGCCGACGGCATCGAGGAAGGTCTCGCAGTCGTCCTCGTCGAGGTACCCCGCCTCGAAGCCCTGGCGGATCACGTCGCGCGGACTGTTCGGATCATATCCCTGGTAAAGAAGCAGATCCCTCAGGACCTTCCAGCCGAGTTCGTAGGAGAACACGAACGTCTGCGCCAGCCCGGCTCGCTCGAGGTTCGTGTAGGACGGCTGCGCGCAGGCTTCGTCCAACCGAGCGAGCGCCGCTGCGAAGTTGTCCATACGTTGACGCCAGCGGGCTTCGCCGGTCGTATCCATTCGTCGCGGCCTCGAGGCGCTCCTACCAGCTGTTCCTGAGCTCGCGGAGCTTGAGGAAGACCTCGCGCGGGCCGGGATCGTCCGAGAGATCCGGGAAGGCCTCGCGCAGGCGCGCGATCACCGTGGGGCTGTAGAGACGGAAGAAGGTGTTGATCTCCTTCTCCAGCGCAAGCGTCGAGACCATAGCGTCGTCGGGGTTCTGAGGCTCGACTTCGGTGAGCAGAGATTTCGCCCGCTCGTTGTCGGGCTCCCGGTCCAGGGTGAAGCCCAGGTTGTGCGCGATGTAGTCGTGACCGGGGTAGATCAGGGTCTCGTCCGGCAACTTCGCAAGCTGGCCGGCGAAGGTCTCGTAGAGTTCGGCGGGGTGGCCGCCGGAATGGCAGTTGCCGGCTCCGGCGTTGAAGAGGGTATCGCCGCAGAAGAGGGCGGGTGTGTCGGTGCGCGAGAGCAGGCACACGTGGCTCATGGTGTGGCCGGGCGTGTCCAGCGCCTCCAGCTCCACCGTGGCGCCCACCTTGATGACGTCGCCCGCGCCGAGCCCGCGGTCGATATCGGGGATCTTGCCCTTGGCGTTGGCGTGGGCGAGCAGGGTGGCGCCGGTGGCCTTGACCATCGCCTTGTTGCCGCCGGTGTGATCGCCGTGCTCGTGGGTGTTGAGGATCTGGGTGACTTGCCAGCCCTTGTCCTTCGCCGCCTTGAGGCAGCGCTTGTGGTCCAGCGGGTCGACGGCGAGCGTCTCGCCGGTCTCGGGGCAGGCGATGAGATAGTTGAAGTTGCGGTAGGCGTTGGCGGTCCAGACTTGCTCGACGAGCATGTGCGATCTCCCGCGTGTGCGGCGTTAGTCGGGATCCAGTTCGGAATCCCAGTAGAGGTAGTCGCCCCAGCTTTCGTGCAGGTAGCGGGGCGGGAAGCGCCGGCCTCTCTGGTGCAGGTCGTACGCGCTCGGCGCACGCGGCTTGCGTGCGGGCCGCATTCCGCATTCGCGCGGCAGGCGGTTGCCCTTGGCGAGGTTGCAGGCGCTGCAAGCGGTGATGACGTTGTCCCAGGTGGTGCGCCCGCCGCGCGAACGCGGCACCAGGTGGTCGAAGGTGAGGTCCTCCACCGGGAAGGGGTCCACGCAATACTGGCAGGTGAACGAATCCCGCAGGAAGACGTTGAACCGCGTGAACGCGGGCCGGCGCGCGAGCGGGCGGTAGCGCTTGAGCGCGACGACGCTCGGCAGCTTGATGGCCGTGCTGGGCGAGCGGATTGCCCGATCGTATTCCGAGAGGATGGTCACCCGGTCGAGGAACGCCGCCTTGACCGCATCCTGCCAGCCCCAGACCGAGAGCGGAAAGTAGCTGAGCGGCCGATAGTCGGCGTTGAGCACGAGGGCTGGGCAGCTCTCCAACGATGCTTGCACGGCTCCAGGCCCCCTCAACGCCGCTCCGGCGCGCCCGCCTGCGGCCTAATCCCCGCGGTCGCTCCGGACTTGGGGCCGCATCATGCCAAAGAGTGGCCATATGGCAAAGCCGGGGCAGGGGCGGCCGGGGCACGGCCCCGTGTTGCTCCGGTCGCCCGGCGGTGCTTATTCGACCACGAATGTCGGGGAAAAATCGGCGGGTGCCAGCGAAAGGCGCGGGCTGATGGAGTCGAGATTGGCCTGCTCGACGATGTGGATCAATGGCCCGGCGTGCGGGTATTCGAGCTTGCCTTCAAGGAGCCGCGCGGCCATCTCGATGCCCATCCGGCCCTGCAAGGCCGGAAAGTCGGTAGGCGCCGCGAGGATCTTCTCGCGCTTGATCCCGCGATAAACCGCGTGGGTGAAGTAGTTCGCGAGCACCTGTATTTGGCCCGTAAGGCCGCGCGCTCTGAGCAGGCTTACCGCCGCGCCGGCGGTGACCGCGCTGCCCACGATGTAGTCGACATCGGGACGTTCCTCCAGCGCCTCCTCGACCAGGATCAGCTGGATTTCGCGGCCGGTATCGCCCCACTTCCTCACGACAATGTCGACCGCGCTGCCGGCGAGCGCCTCGGTGAATCCCTCCTCGACGAAGTGGGCCCATTGCGATTCCCGCGGGCCAGGGAACCACGCCACCTTGACCGGCGGCGTGCCGGCCGGGTGGAGGCTGGCGAGATAGGCGCCGGGGACCTCTCCCATCGTGACCCAGGAGACGGCAGCCTTGGCGCTGATGCCGGGGTCGGCGATGTCGTTGACCACGGCGATCACCGGAATTTCCTCGCTGATCGCGAGCACCGCTTCGGTCAGCCCGTCGAAGCTCACCGCGCCCAGCGCCAGGACGTCCGCGTCCCGGGCGCATTCGGTGATCTGGGCAATCTGGCGTTCGAGGTTGGGGTAGCCCCCCGCCTCGACCACGCGGAGCGCGACGCCGAGCCGCTTCGCCTCCTCGACCATGCCGTAGTTGACGCTCAGCCAGTACGAATCCTTGAGGTGGGGGTATGAGGCGCAGATGCGCCACTTCTGTGACGCGCGCTCGAGGGGCCGATACGTGATGGTCGTCGTCGGGCTGCGGAAATCGAAGGGCGGCGACCACACTTCGAGCGCCCACGTGGATGCCGCCGCGGGAGCGGACGTGGAATCCTCCGCTGCTTCTTGCTCAGACCCGAGCGCCGGGCCTGCAGCCAATACCAGGCTCGCCAGGAGGCCAACAACCGGTCTTGGCAGGCGCCACCGTCTCATGTCCGGCATGATGCGGCCGATTGCCTTTCGATTCCAACCGGTGTTCTAATTTCACGATGTTCGGCCGCTTCGGCATCGCGAGCCGCCTGTTCGCCTCGTTTGCGGGGGTGGCGGCTCTCTCGATCGCAGCCGGGATCATCGGCTGGGTCGTTCTGCGCAACGTCGACACTGCGCAGACCACCATCGTTGATGAGGCCCTGCCGGCGATCGCCGAGGGGCGGATCATCGCCGAGACCTCGACTCAGATCGCGGCGCACGGCGCCCTGCTCGCCACGGCCGAGAGCCAGGCGGAGCGGCGGGCCCAGGCCAATATACTGCGGTCCACGACCGATCTTCTCTCTGCCCGCCTCGATGTGCTGGAGGGCTACGGCTTTCCCGAACAGGAAGTGGCGGAGATTCGCGGCGTGGTGTCGGCGCTTGCCGCGAACCTGGACCGGCAGGACGAGATCGTCGCCGCGCGGATCGGGATGAACGCCGTGCTGGCCGCTTCGGTCGCGCGCACGCTTGACGCGGCCGGCGATCTCTCCGCGCTTTCCGAGACGCTCACCTCCAACGCGGCGTCGGGGGCGACGGTCGTCATCTCCAATCTCTACGAGCTCGCCGAAGACACGGCGCGCCTGGCGGCCATGCTGGATGCCTTCGACCGGCTGGTCGAGGCGGATCTCTTCCTGCTGGAGCGGATGTTCGAGC
>JAPPNV010000369.1 GCA_028818565.1 Rhodospirillales bacterium
GTGATCGGGTGCTCCCTGGCCCAGCCGAAGCTCGTGGTGCCGCCGTTCGACTGCATCGCCATCATCGGGCAGTCGAGCCCGAGCCCGTCGATACCGGCCTCCAACGTGTCGAAGTAGCGCTGCACGATGGGCTGAACGTAGGCGTTGAGCACGGCCGTGTTGGCGCGCTCGTACTCGCGCCACTCGCGGGTGATTTCGTGGGAGGCGGTGATCGCGACACCGTTGAGCCGCTCGCGCAGATAGGCCGCCGTCTGCTCCTCGTGCGCGGGCGCGGCGTAGGAGTGGAGGAACTGGACCGCAATCGCCTCCACCCCCTGGGCCCGGCATACCTCCACCACACGGTCCAGGTCTTCGAGGTGCAGCGGCACGCGGACCCGCCCCTTGGCATCGACCCGCTCGCGCACCTCGAAGCGCAGCCGGCGCGGCACGAACGGGACCTCCTTGCGGTAGCGCAGGTTGTAGAGATCGGGGCGGTTGCCGCGCGCGATCTCCAGCACGTCGCGAAAGCCCTCGGTGGTAACCAGGGCGGTCTTCGCGCCGGTCCGCTCGGTAATGGCGTTGATCACCGTCGTCCCGCCGTGAACGAAATAGTCCACGGCGTCGGCGTCGAGCGCCGCTTGGTCGATGGTGTCGAGCACGCCCCGCGTGAGGTCGTCCGGCGTGCTGAGCGACTTGGCAACGCTGAGCGCGCCGGTCTCCTCGTCGAAGTGGACGAGATCGGTAAACGTCCCGCCGATATCGGTCGCCAGTCGGCCCACTGCGGTCTCCCTGCGGCGCGTCGGCGCCGATTATTCACCGCCGCAGGCGGGGGTCAAACGAGACGAACCAAGGCGCCGGAAAACCAGCTGTCGAGCAACTACAACACGAACGTCACGATTGACTCGCGGCGCTTCGGGCAGAATCGGCACGTGAGTACGGCCGACGATCAGGAACACGCGTGCGCGTGTCTCGACGCAGTTCGATGCCAGACCGGCGGCTGCAAGAGATTGGGTTCGTTCCGTCGTTTCGCACTTCCTTCATCCCGCCTTTCTGTCCTGATCCGATCGACAGGGTTCGGAGGTGTCTAACCCGGATTGCCCACGCTGTCCCCCGGTCCATGGTGCGGTCGCCGGCGGCATCTGCGGGGCGATGCCGGCGCACGGCATGTTCGAAGAGCCGACCGGCGCGGTGGTGGCGACCCTGCTGCTCGGCTGGCTCGTCAAGGCCCGCCGGCCGGGAGCCGCCGATCCGGACGAGGCGCCCGGCTAGAACGAGGTCAGCGCCACCTCGACCGCGCCCAGCGCACCGAAATCCGCGCGCACGTGCTTCTTGTGCGCGATCGGCGCCGGCACGATGCAGGTGCCGGTGATGACTACGTCGCCGGCGGCCAGCGGCACGCCGTGGCGGACCCGGTCGTTGGCGAGCCAGGTGAGCGCGATGCGCGGGTCGCCGAGCGCGTTCGCGCCCTTGCCCGTCGCCGCCTCTTCGCCATCGATGGAGACGACGACCGGATGCGCGGCGAGATCGACCTCCCGCCAGCCCGCCGGTGCCTCGGGGCCCAGCACGCAGTATTCGGTGCAGCCGTTGTCGGCGATGAGCTGAGCGGCGCCCACGACGGTGAAGTCCCTGAAGCGCGAATCCGGAATTTCGATCGCCGGTTGCAGCGCCGCCACCGCATCCATCACCGCGTCCACGGTGTAGTCGCCGTTGCCGCCGGGCAGGTCCGATCCCAAGCGGAACGCGAACTCCGCCTCCACCACCGCCATATGGAGGTGGCCGGCGGGCAGCTTGGTGCCGCTCCGGTGGAGCTTGCTTTCCCACAGGCGCCCGGCGAGGGGGCCGTCCACGCCGATGTGCTTCTGGCCGGCCTCGCTCGTGGCCGCAATCTTCCAGCCCACGGGCGCGGCGCCGGCTACCCGCGCGAGCGCGGCCTGTACCGCATACCCTTCGGCCAGCGTGTCAGGCCGGCACGCCTCGGGCAGGTCGTCGATCAGGTGATGGCCGCTCCAGGCCGTCCAGATGGCCTGCGCTGCCGCATCGCTCTTCGTGTCGGTCATGGGCTCAATCTAGCGAGTGGGAGTGCTGCGCCACAAGATCGCCTCATCAACCCTCCGCCGGGCGGGCCAGGGGGATGTGCGGTGCCGCATCGCGAGGCAGGAGACCGACGAGGCGGGGATCGTCCACGATATCGACTTCGCTGTGGGTGACGGCGAAGCCATGCCGCTGGTAGAAGGCGAGTGCGCCGGGGTGGTCGAGGGTACAGGTGTTGAGAATCATCCGGCGCGGATCATGCCGCCACGCGGCGGCGAGCGCATGGGCGAGCAGCCAGCCGCCGAGACCCTTGCCGATCCACGACGGGATCACGCCGAAATAGCGCAGCTCGATATCCGGCGCCGGCCGCAGGTTCAGCTCGATCAGGCCGATCTCCTCGCCGTCGGCCTCCGCCACGTAGATCTCGGTCTCCTTCTCCGCGAGGTGGGCCGCAAGCCTTGCCTCGTCCCATGTCAGACGGCTCCACCAGAGCCAGTCGTCGCCGATGGCGTGATAGAGACGCAGGTAGTCGGCGACCGGCATGGTCCAGCGCCGATCGATGGCAACGCCGGGCGCGGGAGCTAGCGGCGGCGGGACCGCCTGCTCCGGCGGCGACTCCATCGCGAGATGGGTTATCACCGTGTGGAGCTTGCCGGCGGGAACGGCCTCCGCCGCAGGCGCGCTCATGGACTGGGTGCTCAAAGGCCGCAGGAGATGCCCTCGTCCAGCAGCATCAGCGAGCCGTGGGCGGCCCGGCCGTCCTCGGAACAGAGGAAGAGCGCGGCGGACGCCATGTCGTCGGCCTCCGAATAGGTCCGGTTGCTCGGTGTCACCGCGGTCATGCCCTCCAGCATCTCCTTGAACTGCGGCTCGGTCCGGATCTTCACGTTCATCGGCGTCGCCGTGTTGCCGGGCAGGATCGCGTTCACGGCGATGTTGTGCGGGCTGAGCTCCAGCGCCAGCGCGCGCGTGAGGTAGTTGACCGCCGCCTTCGACGCGCAATAGATCGAGAAGCCCTTGAACCCCATGACGCCCGTGACCGACGAGAGGTTGACGATCTTGCCCCCGCCTTGCGCGATCATCACCGGGGCCACCTCGTTGATGGCGAAGAAGGTGCCCTTCACGTTGATGTCCATGGTCGCGTCGTACTCGGCCTCGGTGGTCTCGCCGATGGGCGTCGGCTCGAAGATGCCGGCCGAGTTGACCAGGATGTCGATGCGCCCGAAGGCATCCTTCACGGCGCCGACCAGCGCCTTGACCGCATCCACGTCGCGCACGTCGGCGACGAAGGCCTGGGCCGCGCCGCCCGCCGCCTCGATCTTCTCCGCGACCTGCTGGGCTTTGGCCAGATCCGAGGAGCCCACCACCGCGACTCGCGCGCCCTCGGCGGCGAATCTGGTTGCGATGGCTTCGCCGATGCCCGAGGATCCTCCGGTGACCAGCGCCGTCTTTCCCTCCAGTTTCACGATCCTCTCCTCCCCGGTCTCTCACGCCGCGGCGTGAACGAAATCTGTCCCCCCTTGGGGGCGGCGAGAATATCAGCGACGCACCGGAAAGTCTTTCGACCGGCGCAGCGGATGCCGATAATGGCGCGGGGCACGCGCGGCCCCGGCCGACCGAGCGAGGGGAGGAGCCATGCACGGCCTGATGCAGGAGATCCCGCTGATGATCTCGTCGCTGATCCGCTACGCTGCGGAGTATCACGGCGACCGCCCGGTGGTCTCGCGCACCGTCGAGGGGCCGATCCACCGCTACGGCTATGCCGAGTGCGAGCGGCGCGCGCGGCGCGTCGCCAACCTCATGGCCCGGCTCGGGATCGGCCACGGCGACCGGGTCGGCACGCTGGCCTGGAACGGCTACCGGCACCAGGAGCTCTTCTACGGAGTCTCCGGCATGGGCGCCGTGCTGCACACGGTCAACCCGCGGCTCTTCACCGAGCAGATCGTCTACATCATCAACCACGCCGAAGACCGGGTGCTGTTCGTGGACCTCACCTTCATCGAGCTGGTGGAGCGCATCGCGGACCAGCTCACCACGGTCGAGCAGGTCGTGGTGATGACCGACGAGGAGCACATGCCCGAGACCGCGCTCCCCAACGTCTCGTGTTACGAAACCCTGCTCGCGGGCGAGAGCGAGGATTACGACTGGCCGATCTTCGACGAGCGCGCCGCGTCCTCGCTCTGCTACACCTCGGGCACGACGGGCAA
>JAPPNV010000391.1 GCA_028818565.1 Rhodospirillales bacterium
TCCTGGCCTTGTCGCGCCTCTTGCAACAGTTCGGGCCGCAACTGGGGCGCCCTCATGTAGACACACTGAAGGGCTCCCGACACGCGAACATGAAGGAGGCCCGGTTCCGCGCCGCGGATGGAGAATGGCGCCTCGCCCTCGCCTTCGACCCCAGGCGCAGAGCCATGCTTCTCGTCGCCGGCAACAAGTCGGGAAGCAGCGCCCGGCGGTTCTACCGTACGCTGATCCGCAAGGCCGACGAGCGCTTCGACCGGCACCTGGCTCGACTCGCGCAGGAAGGAGGATCGTGATGCCCTTGGACGTGAACGACGTGATCGCGGGGCTCGACCCCGACACGCGGCGAAAAGTCGAGGAGCGGGCGGCGGAGCTCATCGCCGAGGAAATGACCCTGCGTGAGTTGCGCAAGGCCCGGCAGCTTACCCAGGCGCGCGTCGCGGCCGAGCTTGGCATCAGCCAGGACGGCGTCTCCCGCCTCGAGCAGCGCAGCGATCTTCTGCTCTCGACCTTGCGCAAGACGGTGGAGGCCATGGGAGGCAGCCTTTCGCTCATCGCCAGGTTTCCCGACCGGCCGCCGGTCGAGCTGTCGGGCATCGCCGAAAGCGACCCGCGCGACTGACGATCGAGGCTGCGAAATGCGCGACCGGATCGAGGTCTTCGAGGGCGATATCACGACGCTGGCGGTCGATGCCATCGTCAACGCGGCCAACAACAGCCTGCTGGGTGGCGGCGGGGTCGACGGCGCCATTCATCGTGGCGCAGGCCCTCGCCTGCTCGAAGAATGCCGCACGCTGGGCGGGTGCGAGACCGGGGGTGCCAAGCTCACGGCCGCCTACGACCTGCCCGCCCGCTTCGTGATCCACACCGTCGGCCCCGTCTGGCAGGGCGGCGGCAGCGGCGAGCCCACGCTTCTGGCACGCTGCTACCGTCGCTGCTACGAGATCGCGGGCGAGCAGGGGATCGCGTCCATCGCGTTCCCGGCGATCAGCACCGGCGTTTACGGCTATCCGCTCGACGAAGCCACGCGCATCGCCGTGACCGAGACCCGCGATCACCTCGAAGGTGGTAACGCTCTTCGTAGGGTCGTGTTTGCCTGCTTCGGCGCCGAAGCGAGCGCCATGTACCGGTCCGTGATCGACGACATCTTCGCAGGCGGATAATCGGCCGCAGCGATCGACGGCACCACGCCGAAGAGGATCGGCGCCCGAGGCTTGCCGTATGCGCCCCCCGATGGTTCGTTAGGGCCCGAGACCGACCATCCATTTTCGGAAGAAGGGCCCATGAACTTCGACATCGGCGACAAGGCGAAGGAGGTACGCGACCGCGTGGCGGCCTTCATGGCGGCGCACGTCTACCCCAACGAAGAGGAGATGCTGGCGCAGGTCGCCGACGGCGACCGCTGGCAGCCGATCCCGCTTCTCGACGAGCTGAAAGCGAAGGCCAGGGCCGAAGGGCTGTGGAACCTGTTCCTGCCCGAGAGCGACTATGGTGTGGGGCTCTCCAATCTCGACTACGCGCCGGCCTGCGAGGAGATGGGCCGCTCCCTCTTCGCGCCCGAGGTCTTTAACTGCTCGGCGCCCGATACCGGCAACATGGAGGTGCTGGTCCGCTACGGCACCGAGGCGCAGCGCGAGGAATGGCTAACCCCGCTGCTCGCCGGCGAGATCCGCTCCGCCTTCGCCATGACCGAGATCGAGGTCGCATCCTCTGACGCGACCAACATCGAGACCCGGATCGAGCGCGACGGCGACGACTACGTCATCAACGGCCGCAAGTGGTGGACCTCCGGCGCAATGGACCCCCGTTGCCGCATCCTCATCGTGATGGGCAAGACCGATCCCGAGAACCCGGATCGCCACAAGCAGCAGTCGATGATCCTCGTGCCGCTGCCCTGGCCTGGCGTCACGGTGAAGCGCATGCTGCCGGTTTTCGGCTTCGACGATGCGCCGCACGGCCACGCCGAGGTGCTGTTCGAGAACGTGCGCGTGCCGGCGGCGAACATGTTGCTGGGCGAGGGGCGGGGCTTCGAGATCGCCCAAGGGCGGCTCGGGCCGGGCCGCATCCACCACTGCATGCGGCTGATCGGCGCCGCCGAGCGTGCGCTCGAGCGCATGTGCCGGCGCACGCAGATGCGCGTCACCTTTGGCCGCCCGGTGTCGGATCAGACTGTAACGCAGGAACGAATCGCGGAAGCCCGCATCATGATCGAGCAGTCGCGCCTGCTCACGCTCAAGGCCGCCTACATGATGGACACCGCTGGCAACAAGGTCGCGCGCAAGGAGATCGCGATGATCAAGGTGGCCGCACCCAACATGGCCTGCCAGGTGATCGACTGGGCGATGCAGGCCTTCGGCGGTGCGGGCATCACGGCCGACTACGGCCTTGCCAAGGCCTACGCCAACGCGCGCTACCTGCGCCTCGCCGACGGGCCCGACGAGGTCCACCGCAACCAGATCGCGCGTCTCGAGCTCAAGCCCTACCGGAACACCGTGAGCGAGCGGGGCGGCAACGCCTTCGTCCCGCCGCTCGACGAGGAACCCGGCCTCGCCCGCCGGCCTCGCTTTGTTGTCTAGGCGATGTGCGCGGGGGGTGCCGGCGGCGCCTCCGGCTCGCCGCCAAGTTCCCGCAGGATGGTGCTGAGCTCGTCTGCGGCGCGGGCGATCTCGTCTTCGTCGGTGCCGCGCAGGACCAGCGTCGTGCCGAAGTTGCCGTCACGGACGAAGGGGTAGCTGCCGATCTCCAGCGAAGAGTAACGCTCCTGCAGGCCTTCGAGCCGGGCGGCCACGTCGCCTTCGCCCAGCAGCACGGCGATCTCGCGCGACTTGACCGTGCGCCCGCCCTTCAGCGTCGGCGCCACGCTCTCGAACATCGCCCGCATCACGGCCGGGATGCCGGCGAGCACATGCACGTTCTCGACCCGGAAGCCCGGAGCCCGGCTCACCGGGTTCTGGATCAGCGTCGCCCCCTCGGGCGTGTGAGCCATGCGCATCCGTGCATCGTTCAGCTCGCGGCCGGTGTCTCGGTAGAAGTCCTCGAGGATGCGCTTCGCCTCAGGATGGATCCGGTAGGGCAGGTTGAAGGCCCGGGCGACCGCCTCGGAGGTGATGTCATCATGGGTCGGCCCGATGCCGCCGGTGGTGAAGACGTAATCGTGGGACGCGCGCAGGGTGTTCACGGCGGCAATGATCGCGCGCTCCTCGTCCCGAACCATGCGGACCTCGGCAAGCTGGATGCCGAGCGCGGTCAACTGGCGGGCCAGATAGGCGACGTTCACGTCCTTCGTGCGGCCCGAAAGTATCTCGTTGCCGATGACGATCAGGGCGGCGGTGACGGAGGCTTGCGACATGGCGGCGATGCTCGTTGATGCGCGCGCGGGGACAGGATGGCGCAGAGCATAGAGCGGCGCACGCGCCCCGACCACCGCACGATGGTCCGAAGCGACGGCACCGCGCCCCTTGAGCCGGCACCGGGGAGCAGCCTATGAGAGACGGCCATGCAATTTCCCCTCCCTCTCCACCGAGCAACGCTGCTCAAGCGCTACAAGCGCTTCCTCAGCGACCACCGCCTCGACGATGGCAGCACCGTCACCGCCCATGTCGCCAATCCGGGCGCGATGACGGGTCTGATCGACGAGGGGCTCGAAACCTGGCTCTCGCCCGCCGCGAACCCCAAGCGCAAGCTCCCCTTTAGCTGGGAGATGGTTCGGGCCGATGGCGGCTTGGTGGGCGTCAACACGGGATGGCCCAACCGCCTCGCAGAGGAAGCGATCAAAGCAGACGCGATCCTGGCGCTTGCAGGCTACGAGAGCGTTCGCCGCGAGGTCGCCTATGGTGCGGGCTCGCGGGTAGACTTTCTGCTCGAAGGGCCGGACCGACCGCCCTGCTATGTCGAGGTCAAGAATGTCCATCTGAAGCGCGGCCCCGCCGCCGAGTTTCCCGACAGCGTGACCGCACGCGGCACGAAGCATCTGCGCGAGCTCGCTGCGGTGGCCGAGAGCGGCGCTCGCGCGGTCATGCTCTACATCGTTCAGCGCGAGGACTGCGACTCTTTCAACCTCGCCGCCGACATCGACCCCGCCTACGCTGCGGCCTTCGCCGACGCGCGCGCGGCCGGCGTAGAGGCGCTCGCCTACGCCTGCCGTCTGAGCACGGAGGGCATCGCCGTCGACCGCCCGCTCCCCATTGAAATTGCCACCT
>JAPPNV010000023.1 GCA_028818565.1 Rhodospirillales bacterium
CCAGTGGTGCACTTTTACTCCGTCGCCCTGGCGCATAATCCCGCCGCCGTTGACACTCATCGGCCAAACCCGGAATCGGGGTTGGACAACGGGCGAATTTCCTCAAGGGAATCAATGCCCCCGATTGAGGAGTTGGACAAATTAAACCACTGATTTATTGGGGTAAAGTCAGTCCCCCTGGGGACGCCAGTCTCTCAGGCGTGCCGTTACGGCCGATCCCTCAACGGGACGAAGCTGCGCTGCGCCGGGCCGGTATAGAGCTGGCGCGGCCGGCCGATCTTCTGCTCCGGATCCGCGATCATCTCGTTCCACTGGGCGACCCAGCCGACGGTGCGCGCCAGCGCGAAGATCACCGTGAAGAGGTGCGTCGGGATGCCGAGCGCCTGCAGGATCAGGCCCGAGTAGAAGTCGACGTTGGGGTAGAGCTTGCGGTCCACGAAATACTCGTCCTCCAGCGCGATCCGCTCCAGCTCCATGGCGATCCTGAGCAGCTCGTCGCTGATGCCGAGATCGTCGAGCACCTCGTGGCAGGTCTCCCGCATGACCGTCGCCCGCGGGTCGTAGTTCTTGTAGACCCGGTGGCCGAAGCCCATGAGCCGGAAGGGGTCGTCCTTGTCCTTCGCCCGCGCGACGAAGCCCTGGATGTTGTCCACCGTGCCGATCTCTTCCAGCATCTGGAGCACGGCCTCGTTGGCGCCGCCGTGGGCAGGCCCCCAGAGCGTCGCGATGCCGGCCGCGATGCAGGCGTAGGGATTGGCGCCGGAGGAGCCGGCGAGGCGCACCGTCGATGTCGAGGCGTTCTGCTCATGGTCCGCGTGCAGGATCAGGATGCGGTCCATGGCGCGCGCGTGGATCGGGTTGATCTGATAGTCCTCGCACGGCACCGCGAACATCATGTGCAGGAAGTTTTCCGCGTAGGTGAGGTCGTTGCGCGGATACACGAACGGCTGACCGATGCTGTACTTGTACGCCATCGCCGCGAAGGTCGGCATCTTCGCGATCAGCCGGTGCGAGGCGATCATGCGCTGCTTCGGATCGTCGATATCGGTGGTGTCGTGGTAGAAGGCAGCGAGCGCGCCGACCACGCCGATCATCACCGCCATCGGGTGGGAATCGCGCCGGAATCCCCGGTAGAGATAGTTGATCTGCTCGTGCACCATCGTGTGCTTGGTGATGGTGTTGACGAATTGGTCCCGCTCCGCCGCGTTCGGCAGCTCACCGCGCAGCAGCAGGTAGGAGACCTCGAGAAAGTCGCTGTGCGCGGCCAGCTCGTCGATGGGGTAGCCGCGGTGCAGCAAGATGCCCTGCTCGCCGTCGATATAGGTGATTTTGGATTTGCATGAACCGGTTGCGGTATATCCGGGATCATATGAGAACTTGCCCGTGCCCGCGTAGAGCGAGCGGATATCGATCACCGGCGGGCCCATCGTCCCCTCGAGGACCGGCAGCTCGACCGTGCCCCCGCTCTCGCGATCGGTGAGCACGGCGCTGGGCGCCTCGTTGCTCTGCCCGGCAAGCTTCGTTTGGTGTGCCTGAGACACCCCATCTCCCTCCTTGTTGCCCCGTGCCGGCGGCCGGCCAAGGGCCTGGATCATAGGGCCAGAGCCCGAATTATACAATTTGGGCCGGGCCGGGCCGGCTTCGCTCAGTGGCGCGCGCGCTCGCGCTCGACGCTGCTCACCGACGTCACCGCGCGCAGTGCGGCCACGATATTGCCGAGGTGCCTCGCGTCCTTGACCTCGATATCGACCAGCATCTCGAAGAAATCGAGGGAGCGGTTGGTGATCTTGAGGTTGCTGATGTTGCCGTTGTTCTTGGCGATCGCCGTGGTCAGCTTGCTGAGGCTGCCGGTCTCGTTGGCGACCACCAGGTTGAGGCGGCCGACGTGGACGCCTTTCTCGTCCGCATCCGCCTCCCAGGAAAGGTCGAGCCAGCGCTCGGGCGTGTCACTGAAGCTTTCCAGAGTGTCGCAGTCGATGGTGTGGATCGTGACGCCCTTGCCGGTGGTGACGATGCCGACGATGCGCTCGCCGGGCAGCGGGTTGCAGCACTCGGCGAGGTGCACGGCCATGCCCGGAATCAGCCCGCGCACGGGGATGCCGCTGTCGCCGGCCTTGGTGCCGCGCCGGCCGCGCGCGACCGAGAGCGCACGGCGCGCGATGCCCTGGAGACTGCGGGCGGGGAAGAGGGCTTCCTCGACCTCGCCGCTATTGAGTTCGCCGTTGCCGAGGGCCGCCAGCAGGTCGCCCACCGAGCGTTGCTTGAGACGAGGGAGAGCGTCCTCCAGCAGCTCTTCGGAATACTCCGCGTCGGCCTCGCGAAACACCTTCTCCGCCACGGCCCGGCCGAGGGCGATGAACTGTTCCCGCTCCTTGGTTCGGGTGAAGCGGCGGATGCAGGTCCGCGCCTTGCCGGTGACGACAAATCGCTCCCAGCCGGGCTGCGGCTGGGGCACCCGCGAGCGCAGGATCTCCACCTGATCGCCGTTCTCGAGCTGGGTCCAGAGCGGCACCATGCGCCCGTTGACCTTGGCGCCGACGGTGGTGTCTCCCACATCGGTGTGCACCGCATAGGCGAAGTCGACAGGCGTTGCGCCGCGCGGGAGGGTGATCAGGGCGCCGCGGGGCGAAAAGCAGAACACCTCGTCCTGAAACATCTCGAGCTTGGCGTGCTCCAGCAGCTCCTCCGGCCCCGAGGCCTTGTCGAGGATTTCGAGCAGGGGGCGCAGCCAGCGCTGCTGGCGGTCGTCGCGGACGTCGCCCGCCTGCTTGAACAGCCAATGCGCCGCGACCCCGTACTCGGCCTCCTCGTGCATGTCGCGGGTGCGAATCTGGATCTCGATGCGCCGCTGCTCGGGCCCGATCACCGTGGTGTGGAGCGAGCGGTAGCCGTTGGGCTTGGGCGTCGAGATGTAGTCCTTGAAGCGGCCCGGCACCATCGGGTAGGTGCGGTGCACGATGCCGAGCGCCCGGTAGCAGTCCTCCTCGTCTTCGATGACGACGCGGAAACCCACGATGTCGGTGAGCTGCTCGAAGGCGAGCTTCTTGCGCTGCATCTTTTGCCAGATGGAGTAGGGCCGCTTCTCACGGCCCGAAACCGTCGCCCGGAGTCGGTTGTTGCGGAGCGTCTCGGTGAGGGACTCGGTGACCCGCTCGACCATGCCGCCGGCCTCTTCTCGGAGCGCCTTGAGCCGCGTCTCCATGGTGTGGAAACCGTCGGGGTTGAGCTCCTTGAAGGCGAGATCCTCGAGCTCCGCCTTGAAGGGCTGAAGCCCGATGCGCTCCGCGAGCGGCGCGTAGATCTCCATCGTCTCCTTGGCGATCCGCTGCCGCTTCTTCTCGCTCGGCACATGGTGGAGCGTGCGCATGTTGTGCAGACGGTCGGCGAGCTTGACCAGGAGGACGCGGATATCCTCCGAGAGCGCGAGCAGGAACTTGCGCAGATTCTCGGCCTGGTGCGCCTGGTCGGACTGCAGCTCCAGCCGGCTCAGCTTGGTCACGCCGTCGACGAGCCGGGCGGTCTCCTCGCCGAAGAGGTCGTTGATTTCCTCGATGGTGGCGACCGTGTCCTCCACGGTGTCGTGGAGCAACGCGGTCGCGATCGAAGTGCTGTCGAGCTTGAGCTGGGTCAGGATGCCCGCGACCTCGATCGGATGGGCGAAATAGGGGTCGCCGCTTGCGCGGGTCTGTGTCCCGTGCGCCTTCATGGAGAAGACGTAGGCGCGGTTCAGCAGAGCTTCGTCCGCTGAGGGCTCGTAGCTCTTGACGCGTTCGACGAGTTCGTATTGCCGGATCACGTCCGCTGACGCGCCCGGCCGGCGCCGGCAGAACCCCGAAAGGGTGCGGGCGGCGGCCCTGCCGCGCCCGATGCGCCGCCGGCCGGCGCTACTCCTCCGCTACCGCTTCCGCTACTGCTTCGATCGCCGGCTCTTCTGCCGGCTCGCCTTCGGGCGCCGCGGCCTCCTCCTCGACGGGCGTGGACTGGCCGGTCACGCCGGCCCAGGCAGCCTCGGCCGCCAGCACCGCCATGGCATCCTCGTCCGGCTCATCGATCTCGATGTCCACTTCACGCCCGTGCTCGAGGTCGTGGCGGAGGGTTTCGAGATCGATCGTCTCGTCGGCGATCTCGCGGAGCGCGATGACGGCGTTCTTGT
>JAPPNV010000019.1:0-3866 GCA_028818565.1 Rhodospirillales bacterium
ATGTCCAGATATCCGAAAATGGGGATCAATTTAAGTGCCGCCGACATCGACGCCGATCAGCTTCATGGGCCGTCCGCTCGCTCTTGCGGCCCGGCGGCCGCATGTGGTCGTTGGTCGTCTGCCGCGTCGCACTCCGGGCGGCGGGGCAGTGTCTTACCCGCACCGAAGCGGGTCAAGCGCCCCCCGATCAAACACCAATGCGCACGCACCACGCGGCGCCTATACTGCGCGCCGTCACGACGGGGATAAGGATGGCGAGCGAACGCGTGCCACGCTGGAAGCGGCGGGCCTACAACATCGCGACGGTCCGCGACGAGTCCCGGCGCGCGCTGCCGCGCCCGGTCTTCGACTTCGTCGACGGCGGGGCGGGCGACGAGCACACGTTGCGCCGGAACGTCTCCGCCTTCGACGACGTCGACCTCTATCCCCGCCCCATCGGGGGCACCCGCGAACGCGACCTCTCGACCACGCTGCTCGGCCGGCGGCTTTCCATGCCGCTCATCGTCCCGCCCACGGGGCTGGCCGGGCTGCTGTGGCCGGACGGCGAGGCCGCCTCGGCGCGCGCGGCGACCAGGGCCGGCTCCATCTACTGCCTCAGCCACGGCTCGGTCTGCAGCCTGGAAGAGCTGGCCGAGACCGGCATCGAGCCGCTCTGGTTCCAGACATACATCTACAAGGACCGCGGGCTCACCCACGAGATGGCGGCGCGCGCGGCGGCGGCCGGCTACGAGGCGCTGATCGTCACCGTCGACACCCAGCTCCTCGGCAACCGCGAGCGCGACATCCGCAACGGCTTCGTCATTCCGCCCACGATGTCCGCCCGCGAGGTCGCCAACATGGCGACCAAGCTGCGCTGGCTGTTCCGGATGCGCGGCACGATCCCGAAGATCACCTTCGGCAACTACCGCAGGACCGACGGCGGCGAGGATCTCACCGCGCTCGCCCAGCGCATGGTGGGGCTGCCGGACCCCGGCATTCAGTGGCGCGACATCGCGGACCTGCGCGCCATCTGGAAAGGGCAGCTCCTGCTCAAGGGCATCCTTCACCCGGCGGACGCCATCGAGGCGGTGGCCAATGGCGTGGACGGGATGTTCGTCTCCAACCACGGAGGCCGGCAGCTCGACGGCGTGGCCGGTGCGGTGGACGCGCTGCCGGCGGTGGCGGAGGCGGTGGCGGGCCGTGCCGCGTTGATCCTCGACGGCGGCATCAGGCGGGGCGCCCACATCGTCAAGGCGCTGGCGCTGGGCGCGGACTGCTGCTCCATCGGCAGGCCGCAGTTCTGGGGCCTCTCGGCCGCCGGCGAGGCGGGCGTGGCGCACGTCTTCGACATCTTCCGCCGCGAGCTCGACCTCACCATGGGGCTCTGCGGGCTGCCCGACATCGCCTCGATCGGGTCGGACGTTCTGGCGCGCGACAGCACGTCCACGGACACGGCCCGGCTCACCGCCGCGACCGAGGCCGTCGCAGCGGCGGCCGTCGCTGTGGCGGAGTCGGGGAGTGCCGCCAACAACGGTGACGGCGCCGGCGCCGAAGAGCGCGTCGAACCCGTGCCCGAGGTGGGCGGCCCGGCAGGGCCGGAGCCGACGCGCTACGGCGATTGGGAGCGCAAGGGCCGCGCCATCGACTTCTGATCGCGAGGCTCTATCCCCCGTGCCGGGCGGACCAGGCTTCGGGATCGGAGAGGAAGGCCCGGACCTCGCCAAGCCCCTTCTCGTCGATGCGCCCGCGGCCAAGCGCCACCGCGAGCAGCGAGTCGAGATCGCAGATGGCGGTGAGCGCAAGGCCCGCTTCTTCCAGCGCGCGCTGCGCCGATGCGCCCGCGCGCGAGAACAGCACGCTCACCCGCTCGACCTCGGCGCCGGCATCGCGCAGCGCCTGCGCGAAGGCGAGGATGCTGCCGGCGGTCGAGATCAGGTCCTCGATCAGGTGGACTCGCGCGCCAGTGACGTCGCCGCCTTCGATGCGGGCTGCGGTGCCGTGCGCCTTGGCCTGGGTGCGGACGTAGACCATGGGCAGCGCCAACCGGTCGGCGACCAGGGTGGCGAAGGGGACGCCTGCGGTGACGCCGCCGGCGATGACCGTGGCGCCCGGCTGCGGCACGGTCGCCGCAAGCGCCGCCGCCGCCTGCGCGCGGGCCTCGGGCCGCGAGAGGATCAGCCGGCAGTTCACGTAGAAGGGCGCCAGGAGCCCCGAGGTGAGGCGGAACGGCTGCTCGGGCCGCACCAGGAAGGCGCCGGTATCGAGCAGGACCGCCGCGATCTCCTCCGCCGCCCGGCTCATCCGCTCCCCCTGCTCTCCCGCTCTCCGGTCGTCCCGCGCCCGGCGCGGAGGTAAACTATTCCCGCCCCGACAGGATGCCCATGCCGAACGTTGCTCTCTATTGCGCTCTCGATACGCGCGACCGGCCCACGGTCGAACGGCTCGCGCATCTGCTTGCGCCGGCGGTGGGCGGCCTCAAGCTCGGCCTCGAATACTTCTGCGCGCACGGGCCGGAGGGCGTGAGCGCGGTGCGCGCCGCCGGCCGGTCGCTCTTCCTCGACCTCAAGCTGCACGACATCCCGAACACCGTCGCGGGCGCCGTGCGCAGCGTGGTCGCGCTGGAGCCGCACTACCTCACCATCCACGCGGCCGGCGGCGTCGCCATGATGCAGGCGGCGCGCGAGGCTGCGGCGGAGGAAGCCGCGCGCCGGGGCGTCGCCCCGCCCAACCTGCTCGGCGTGACCGTGCTCACCAGCCTCGATGCCGCCACATTGGCGCGACAGGGCGTCGCCGGCTCCGCGCACGATCAGGTGCTGCGCCTCGCAGGCCTGGCCCACGAAGCCGGGTTGGCGGGCGTGATCGCGAGCCCGCACGAGGTGGCAACGCTGCGCGCCGCCCACGGCCCGGACTTCCACATCGTCGTCCCCGGCATTCGCCCGGCGAGCGGTGCCGGCAGCGGCAAGGGCGATCAAGCGCGGGTCGCGACGCCGGCCGATGCGGCGCGTGCCGGCGCGACTGCGCTGGTGGTCGGACGCCCGATCACGCAGGCGCCCGATCCGCTCGCTGCGGCCCGCGCCATCGTGGAGGAAATTGAAGCGGCGGCTTGACTGCGTGGGGCGGGTACGCGGTGGTCGGCGCCGACCGCCTCCGCCACAGTGGCAAAACCGTCGGTCGTGAGCAGCCGCGCGAGCCCCTGCGTGATCTCGCCGACGAGGCGCGGCCCGCGATAGACCAGCGCGGTGTAGAGCTGGATCAGGCTCGCGCCCGCGCGGATGCGGGCATACGCGGCCTCCGCCGAATCGATGCCCCCCACCCCGATCAGCGGCAGCCGGCCGTCGGTCAAGGCATAAGAGCGGCGCAGCACCTCCAGCGCGCGCGGCGCCAGCGGCGGGCCGCTGAGGCCGCCCTCCTCCCCCCGCCGGCGCGAGATCAGGCCGGACGGCCGGGTGGTCGTCGTGTTGGTGAGGATCAGGCCGGCGATGGGCGCATCCTCGATGGCCGCAAGCAGCGCCCCCAAAACCTCGTCGTCGATCTCCGGCGCGAGCTTGAGCAGGATGGGCGGCGCGCGGTCGAGACGGGCGTGGGCGTCCGCCAGCGCAGCCAGCAGGCGGTGGAGCGCATCGCCCGCCTGCCACGCCCGCAGCCCCGGCGTGTTGGGTGAGGAGACGTTGACCGCCACGTAGTCGGCAAGCGGAGCCACGCGGGTGAGGCAGGCGGCATAGTCGCGCGCAGGATCGGCGCTCTCCTTGTTCACGCCGATGTTGATGCCGAGCGGGCACAGGTGGGCGCCGTTGGCATGGCGCCATCGCTCCAGCCGTGCTGCGACGACCTCCAGGCCAGCGCTGTTGAAACCGTAACGGTTAATCAGCGCGCGTTCCTGCCGCAGG
>JAPPNV010000019.1:3876-4123 GCA_028818565.1 Rhodospirillales bacterium
GGCTTCGGATTGCCCGGCTGCGGCTCGGGCGTCACCGTGCCCGCCTCGCCGAAACCGAGGCCGAGCCGCCCCGCTGCATCGGGGCAGCGGACATCCTTGTCGAAGCCGGCGGCGAGCCCCAGAGGTGTCGGGAAACGTAGCCCCCAGAGGTTCACCGCGAGCGCCGGGTCGGGCGGCGGTGGCGCCGGCGGCCGCCCCAGCCTGAGCAGGGTGAGCGCCGCATTGTGCGCTGTCTCCGGCGGTAGGC
>JAPPNV010000248.1 GCA_028818565.1 Rhodospirillales bacterium
CGGGAATCACCTCGTGCGCCATCTCCTTCACGATCTCGTTGGCGTTGCCGTAGGCCAGCAGGCCCGCGAGCGAACCGCGCCCCGCCATGCGGTAGCGGCCCGAGTTGTAAATCACGATGAGGTCGATGCCGCCGGCCTCCTCGCACTTGGCGGAGAGCCCCGTGCCCGCGCCGCCGCCGATGATCGGCTCGCGCCGGGCGATCATGCCGTGAAACTTCTCGAGCAGCGTTCGGCGGTCCATGCCCGGCACTGGCGCTCTCCCTCCATCAGTTTGTCGACGGGCCGATGCTACGCCCATAGCCATACGATTGCAGGGATATTCCAGCAGCGGCGATGCGGCACGGGTGAGCCGGCGCCTGAGCCGGTATGCGGCGCCTGCATATCAAAGCCGCACGAACTGATGCCCTATCGCTGTATGACTCCGCGAATATCCGGCTGCATTGGACAACGAGTGCTGGCGTCATGCGACTCTCGCTCTCTCGCGCATTCTCGTCCTACCGTTCCGACGCCTCTCCGTTCCTGCTCGACCTGCGGGCGGTCGGCCTTTTCAGGGTGCTGCTCGCGCTGATCATCCTGCTCGATCAGCTCGTCCGGCTTTTCGACTGGCACGCGTTCCACTCTATCTCCGGCGTGGTGACCCTCGCCGATTCGCGTGCCTGGAACGGCCCTTGGCTGTGGTCTCTCTATTGGCTGAGCGACGCGCCGATCCTTCCGTACATCCTGGAAGTCGTGAGACTGGTGGCGGCCGTCACGCTGCTGCTCGGCATCCGCCCGCGCCTCTCCGCCTTCGTCCTGTTCGTGCTCCTGGCCTCGGTCGCGGCGCGCAATCCACTGCTGCTCCAGGGCGGGGACAAGGTTCTGGTGGTCATGACCTTCTTCGCGGTCTTCCTGCCCCTGGGGCAGTGGGGGTCGCTGGAGCGGCTGTGGTTCGGAAAACGCGCGGTATCGTCCCACCGCTCGGCCGCGACGGTCGCCTACGTCGTCCAGATCCTCCTCGTCTGGTTCATGGCGGGGATTCTGAAAACCGGGGAGCAATGGTGGAGTTCGGGAACGGCAATCTCCATGGCGCTTCACCTGGAGGCGTTCACGACCGAGTTCTCGCGCCTGTGGCGCCACTGGGACTGGTTCCTCCAGCCGCTGACGCTCTTCGTGTTCGCGCTGGAATGCCTGGCGCCGCTGCTGGCCCTCGTCCCCAACTACTGGTGCCGGCTGATCGGCCTCTTCGCGCTGGTATCCCTGGAGGTGGCCATCTGGCTCAGTCTCGAAGTCGGGCTCTTTCCGTTGGTCTCCCTGATTTCCCTGGTCCCGCTCTTCCCCGGCCGGTTCATCGACGCCCTGGTGCGCGTGCGGCCGGGCCGGCGGCGGCAGTCAAGCGACCTGGTGCTGTTCTACGACCGGGGTTGCGGGTTCTGCGTCTTCGCCTGCCGGCTGCTGCTGGCCCTCTGCGGCATTCGCGGCGCCCGCTTGCGGGAGGCGCAGTCCGAGCCCGAGGCGGCGCGCATCCTGGAGGAGAGCTTCGCGTGGTCGGTCACCCGTGCCCGCCCTGCGGGCGAGGCGGAAGGGGCAGCAGCGCCGGGCCCTGACTTCCGCCAGGGCTGGGAGGCGGTGCGTTATCTGGTCGAGCACTCTCCCCGCTCCTGGCTGCTGCGGGTCCTGCCGGGCGCTGGGTCGGGCGATCGCGTGTATGCCTGGATCGGCAGGAACCGGGGCGCTTTCGGCCGCACGGGCGCGATGTGTTTCGGTCGGAACGGCGGGGCGGGCTGGCCGGGCCGGAAAGGGCGCCTTGTCGCCTCCTGCGCGCTGGCGGCGGTTCTGGCGTGGAACGTCGTCTCCTACCCGGCGGTGCACGACGCGGTGGACCTGAGGCCGCTGGTAAAGCCGCTGATTTCGGCCTTCAACCTCACCCAATACTGGAGCATGTTCGCGCCCTACCCCTATACACACGACTATTGGCACGTGATGCCGGCGCTCGCGCGCGACGGCGGCAGGGTGGACCTCCTGTCGGGCGCGCCCGTCAGCCTCGAGCCGCCGCGCGACGGACCAGCGCACTACGGCGGCTATCGCTGGCGCAAGACGGTCTTTCGCTCGGTGCAGCGCGGTGAGCTCGAGAGGGTGTCCAACTACCACTGCCACACGGGGGATTGGAGCGCCATCGACCTCTGGGAGTTCAGCCGGCTTAATCTGGGCGTCGCCGCCACGGTGGACCAGCCGTATGACGTTCGACTCCTGGGACGCTGGCGGTGCGCCAACGTCAATATGGACGCGGTGGAGGGCTTCCGCGCCGAGACCGACGCGCTCGTGGGCGAGTACAAACGGAGCCAGGCGATGAAGCCGGCGGGCGCCGTAATGGCGGCAAGCGATTCGAGCGCGCGCCCCTGATCGGAGCGCATGCGGTTGCGACCGCGGGCTCTCCCGCGGGGCCGTCAGGACGAGATCTCGTTCCAGCTCTCGACCAGAGCCCGGGCGAAATCGGCGTCGTTGATGTGGAGCGGCAGGCGGATCAGGCGCCTCGCGGGGGTCTGCTCGACCGTCCGCTCCAGCGCCTCGAAGAGGGCGGCGTCGGCGTCAGGGTCGTGGAAAGGCATACCCGGCGCGTCGATCAGCGAGACCCCCTGCTCCGGGACCAGGAATCGCACCGGCCCCTGACAGGCGTTGAGCCTGGCGCCGATCCACTCCCCCATGGCGCGGTTCTCGTCCGCCGTCGTGCGCATGAGCGTGACGTTGGGATTGTGAATGTGGAAGGTGCGGCCCTCGTACTGCGCCGGCACGGTCTCGCGCGCGCCGAAGTTCACCATGTCGAGCGCCCCGCAGGAGCCCACGTAGGGCAGGCCCGTCCGGGCGAAGGCGCCGAGCCGGTCGCCGCCCGCGCTGAAGACGCCGCCCATCAGGTGGTCGCACACCTCCGTCGTGGTGCTGTCGATGCAGCCCAGCACCAGGCCCGAATCCACCAGCTTCTCCATTGAGCGCCCGCCGGTCCCGGTCGCGTGGAAGACCAGGCAGTCGTAACGCGCCTCCAGCGCGGCGCGGACCTGATCCACGCAGGGCGTGGTGACGCCGAACATGGTGAGCCCGATGGCGGGCTTGTCCTCGGCCGCCGGCGCCTCGCCCCGCATCATGCCGGCGAGCGCGTGCGCCGCGTTGGCGAGCACCACGCGCGAAATCCGGTTGAGCCCGGCGATGTCCACCACCGAGTACATCATCGTGATGTCGTTGGGCCCGACGTAGGGCGCGACGTTGCCCGAGGCGACGGTGGAGACCAGCACCCTCGGCACCCCGATGGGGAGCGCCTGCATCCCGATGGAAACGAGCGCGGTGTTGCCGGAGCCCCCGGCCCCGATCACGCCGCCGATGTCGTCCCGCGTCGGCAGGAAGCGTGCCAGCGCCTCGCCCATGGCGGCGACCGCCTGGCCGCGGTCCTCCAGGCCGAGCACCGCATCGGCACCGTCGGGGTGATGGGCGGCGACCTCCGCCGCGCTCACGTCCACGCCGGCGGGCCGGTCGGCGCTGCCGGTGCCCACGTCCACGACGCAGGCCTGCACGCCGTCCGCCGCGAGCAGGTCGCGAATGTAGAGCAGCTCCGCGCCCTTGGTGTCGAGGGTGCCGACGATGTAGGCCCGCGTCATCCCGCCGCTCCCGCGTGTGCCGCCCGCTCGTTCAGTCCACCGTCTTCAGCACACCGCCGATGGTGTCGAAGATGCGGTCGATCTGGCTCTTATCGACGATCAGCGGCGGCGAGAGCGCGATGGTGTCGGCGGTGACCCGGATCAGCACGCCCTCGTCGAAGCACTTGTGGAAGGTCTCGACCGCGCGCGCGGTGGGCGCGCCGGGGCGCGGCTCCAGCTCGATGCCGGCGACGATGCCGAGGTTGCGCAGGTCGATCACGTGGTGGCCGCCCTTGAGCGACCAGAGCGCATCCTCCCAGTAGGGCGCGAGTTCGGCCGCGCGCTCGAACAGCCCCTCCTCGCGGTAGACGTCCAGCGTCGCGATCCCCGCCGCCGACGCCAGCGGGTGGCCGGAATAGGTGTAGCCGTGGAAGAGCTCGATCCCCTGCTTCGTGTTCTCGAGGAAGGCGTCGTAGATCTTGCTGCGGCAGAACACCGCGCCCATGGGCACGGTCG
>JAPPNV010000335.1 GCA_028818565.1 Rhodospirillales bacterium
TGTGCGATCCCCGTCATCCCGAGCCCTCAGCCACGACTAAAAAATGGTCCTGGCATAGAGCAGCGTCGTGAGGCCATCCAGACGCAAGGCGAAATGGATCGCTGCTCTGGGCTCCAGATCCCTGGAATCCGCCGCGGTGGCAACGGAAAACCCGACATGGTCCCCGTATCGCGCCTGCGCGCCTGTGTTGGCGAAAGAGCGCCAGACACTCTTCTCCACTATGGTTCCCACGCCATCGCTCGCCTTGGATCCTCGCAATGGGCTTCCCTGTAACCGGTAACAGGTGCTATAGTCCACCTATGTAACCGGTTCCATAATTTGAAACCAGTTACGTGAGTCGAAGGACACAGTCCGCGTGCGCCCCGAATTGGGGCCCCGATGTGATGGCGAGATGTCGCTATGGCCGCATCGCTAGACAATCCCGGACGCATCGCGGAAACGCCAATCGTACAAATCGCGCAAGGGAAGGAGAAACTGGCATGAAACGCACCGGATTCATGGCGGTCGTCGCAGCGGGGGTCGCGATGCTGTTCGCATCGTCCGCGTCTGCTCTCGACAAGGTTACGGTGGCCTACTTCCTCGAGTGGCCGACCGCGAACCAGGTGGCGCAGCTCGAGAAAACCTATGACGAGGCGATGGGCGTCGAGGTGGAGTGGCGCGCCTTCGGTAACGGCAACGAGATGAGCCAGGCGATGGTCTCCGGCGACGTGCAGATCGCCTATTCCCAGGGGCTGGTTCCGTGGGTGGTCGCGGTCACCAACGGGCTGCCGCTCAAGCTCGTCGGTGTGGCGGTGAGCTACGCCGAGGCCGACAACTGCGTGGTCCACGCCGACACCGGCATCACGCAGGCGAATGCGAGCGAACTGGAGGGCAAGCAGATCGCGACCCCGATCGGCAACGTGACCCACTACAAGCTCTTGCGCACGCTCGATCATCTGGGAGTCGACGCCTCCAAGGTCAACATGGTGCAGATGAACGGCGCCGATGCGTCGGTCGCGCTTGCGCGCGGGGACGTCGCCGCGGCCTGCGCCTTCGGCGGCCCGCTCCAGCGTATGAAGGAGTACGGCGACGAGCTGATGACCCCGGCAGAGCAGGAAGCGATCGGCATTCGCGTCTTCGACGTGATCTCGGTGACCGAGAGCTTCGCCAACGACCATCCAGACCTGCTGAAGAAGTTCATGCAAGTCACCGACGAGGCGAACGCGGCCTACAACGCTGATTCTGCGCCGTTCGTGGAGACCATCTCCACGGCCGCCGGCATGGACCTCGCGGCGACGGAAGACATGCTCGGCATGTTCTCGTTCCCGTCTGCGGCTGACCAGAAGTCCGAGGCCTGGATGGGCGGCACCGTGCAGTCCTTCACCAAGGAAGTGGCGGACTTCTTCGTCCAGCAGGGTCAGCTCGACAGCGCGCTCGACAGCTACGACTTCGCGGTCGACGACAGCTTCCTCTAGGCCCGACGGAGCGCGACTGCGCCTGGCGGGCTGCAGCGGCGCAACTCCTCCCTGTCTCCCCGCTCCTCCTGGGAGGCAGGGAGGGTACACCGTCGCCGATAGCCGATCCTCGCCCTCCGCGGGGGTCGGCGCCGCGTGCTCGTGGCGCGGGAAACCTGCGGCTGTTACGGTCCAGGTCCATTCGGACCTGGGAAGAGGGGCGCGTGATGGACGGGCTGGTGATCGACAACGTCTCGATGGTCTTCACCTTGCCCAATGGCGGCAAGGTCCACGCCCTCCAGGATGTCTCGTTGCACCTCAAGCCTGGCGAGCTGATGGCCGTGCTGGGCCCTTCGGGGTGCGGCAAGACCACGCTGCTCAACATCGTCGGCGGATTCCTGACGCCGACTGCAGGCCAGGCGCTCCTCAACGGCCATCAGGTGACCGGCCCGCACAAGGAGCGCGGCGTGGTGTTTCAGCAGGGTGCGCTCTTCGAGTGGATGACGGTCGCCCAGAACGTGAGCTTCGGCCCGCGCATGTGCGGTGTGCCCCGTGCCGAGATCAAGCAGACGGTCCGCCGCCTGCTCGACACCGTGGCGCTGCGGGACTTCGCCGACAAGCCGGTCTATCAGCTTTCCGGCGGCATGCAGCAGCGCGTGGCGCTGGCGCGTTGCCTGGCGAACGACCCGGACGTGATCCTGATGGACGAGCCGCTGGGCGCGCTGGACGCGCTGACCCGCGAGAAGATGCAGGGCCTCGTGCTCAAGCTGTGGAAGGAGACCGGCAAGACCGTCATCCTGATCACCCACTCCGTCGAAGAGGCGCTCTTCCTCGGTGAGCGCCTGGTGGTCATGGCGCCGCGCCCCGGCCGCATACACAAGGAGTACGCACTCCCCTTCGCCGATCAGGGGGTCGATGGGGATGCGCGCGCAATCAAGGCTCGGCCTGATTTCATCGACGCCCGCGAAGAGATCCTCTCCATGATCTGGGAGATGGAGGAGGAGATCATGGGCGGCGCCGAGGCGGGCTGAAGAGACGATCATGGCGAAGCGCAAGCAAGCCTCGCGCTGGGCCATCTGGCTCGGCATCGCGGACACCTCGTTCACCCGGCAGAAGACGATCAAGTTCGGCGACGCGTCGGCGGTGAACTCCGGCCGCCTGTGGTCGGTCCTGACCCTGATCCTGCTGATCCTGGCCTGGTGGATCGCAACCATCTCGGGGTTCATCGATCCCCTCTTCTGGCCGCCGCTCGAGGGCAGCCTCTATCCCTGGGACAACCCCAATCGGGCGAGGCCCGGCGTGGTCGACCGCTTTGTCAGCCTCCTGGTTGACGGCTATCGCAACATTTCGCTGTGGGAGCATGTCGGGACCTCGGTCAAGCGCGTGCTCCTCGGCGTCATCTTCGGCGCCTTGGTGGGGATCCCGCTGGGCTTCGCCATGGGCCTGAACTCGGTGGCGCGCGGGCTCTTCGACCCGATCGTCGAGTTCGTCCGCCCGATCCCGCCGCTCGCCCTGATCCCGCTGGTCATCCTGTGGCTGGGGATCGACGAGGTGGCCAAGATCTTCCTGCTGTTCCTGGCCGCGCTCTTCATCATGCTGATCGCGGCTCGCGCGGGCGTAAGCTCGGTGCAGATCTCCAAGGTGCACGCGGCCTATTCGCTGGGCGCCTCCAAGTTCCAGGTGCTGCGCTACGTCATCCTGCCGAACGCTCTGCCCGAGATATTCACGGGCTTGCGGATCTCCATGGGGGTGTGCTGGGGCACGCTGGTCGCCGCCGAGCTGGTGGCGGCGGACCAGGGGGTCGGCTCGATGATGATGATCGCGAAGAACTTCCTCCAGACCGACGTGGTCGTGATCGGCATCATCATCATCGGGGCCATCGGCTTCGCCATCGAGATGTTCATGCGCTTGCTCGAATCATGGTTGATCCCCTGGAAGGGGAAGGGCTGATTTGTCCAACTTTGTCTGGCCGCAATGCGGGAACGAAAGGAACAGGAACTTATCGCGATGAAAATGACGACTGAAGAGGCCTTCGTGAAGGTGCTGCAACGGCACGGGATCGAGCACGTGTTCGGCATCATCGGCTCCGCCTTCATGCCGATTTCCGACCTCTTCCCGAAGGCCGGGATCACCTTCTGGGACGTGGCCCACGAGAGCAACGCCGGCTTCATGTGCGACGGCTACACCCGCGCCACCGGCAAGATCGCCATGTGCATCGGCCAGAACGGCCCCGGCATCACCAACCTCGTGACCCCGGTCAAGACCGCCTACTGGAACCACACGCCGCTCCTGCTCGTGACGCCCCAGGCGGCCAACAAGACCATCGGCCAGGGCGGCTTCCAGGAGGTGCCGCAGATGGCGCTATTCGAGGAGATGGTCTGCTACCAGGAGGAAGTGCGGGACGCCTCCCGGATGGCCGAGGTCCTCAACCGGGTGATCGAGAACGCGGTGCGCCAGTCGGCGCCGGCACAGATCAACGTGCCGCGTGATCTCTGGACCCAGGAGGTCGATATCGAGCTGCCGCCGATCGTACACCTGGAGCGGGCAGCCGGCGGCGAAGCCTCGGTCGCGGAAGCCGCGCGGCTGCTCTCGGAGGCCCGCTTCCCGGTGATCCTCTCCGGCGGCGGCGTGGTGATCGGGGACGCGATCGACGAGTGCCGGGCGCTCGCCGAGCGCCTCGA
>JAPPNV010000014.1 GCA_028818565.1 Rhodospirillales bacterium
GAGGTGGGGGCGTTCCCACTCGGATGCCCCGGACCATGGTGCGGTGCACAGGGCGAGGCGGGGTGGGGCAGCATTGCGGGATGAGCCAGGAAACTTCCCGCGAGCACAGCCACGCCATGCAGAACGAAACCCGACAGACCACGCCGGCCGCAGCATTCGGCCGCTCCTCCGTCAAGCGCCTGCCCCCCGAACTGCGCGAGGCCGTCGATCAGGCCGTCGCGGACGGCGCCACCATCGACCAGATCACCGCCCGCATCCGGGCCGAGGGTGAGGACTGCTCGCGCTCGGCCGTCGGCCGCTACGCCAAGGACATGCGCGACCTGATCCGCCAGCAGCAGGAGACCGACCGCACCGTCAAGGCCTGGGTGGACGCGCTCGGCGAGCGCCCGGAGGGCCAGACGGCGCTCATCATGATCGAGACCCTGCGGACCATGGTGCTCGCCACCATGGCTCATCTCAGCAAGCGCGAAGAGCCCGCCTCGATGGAGGAGCTCGCCCGCCTCTCCCTCACCCTCAAGCGCATCGAAGGCACCGACAAGCTCCGCAAGGACAGTGAGCGCGCGGCGAAGAAGGCGGCGCAGGCCAACCAGCCCAAGCACACGGGCGGGCTCTCGCCGGAGGTCGCCGCCATCATCCGCGCGGAGGTGGAGGGCAGGTCCCCGCCGCCGCTTCACCGCAAGGTCACGACGGCGCCGGTGGACCCGTGGGATCCCGAGTTGTTCCCCGCAGTCCTGGATAATCCCGGCGAATCCCACTCGATCCCGGTTAATCCCGCCGAACGCTGGCCAGAGATTGCTCCGGGGGTGTTTCGCACCAGTCCCACATCGATCCTGGCCGTCGGCCGGGCGGCTAAAGATGCCCGGAACACCCCCGGCCTTGATCCGGGGGCGGGGCATGACGAAGTAGGGGTTGGTTGAGAGAGTTGCCCGGATACCCGGATACCCGGATCAAGTCCGGGCACGTCCGGGCATGTCCGGGCATGTCCGCGCATGACGATGTGGGGGAGAGTCCGGATCCTCATGCTGCAAGCCGTGGATGCCCGGAACACCCCCGGCCTTGATCCGGGGGCCGGGCATGACGAGTGGTGGGGCCGGGCGCTGACTCTTTCATTGCCCTCAGGCGCCGGGCGCCCGAGGGCCGTTACTGATCGGCTCCGGCTTGCGGGGCCACCGGGGTGGGCGTCGCGTCGCTGAGGAACGGCCGCTCTCCCCGCGGCGCGATGGCGGGTTGGGGCTCGCCGCTCTCGGTGACCGTCACCACCACGTCGAGCCGAGACTCGCCGCCGCCGAACACGGCGCCCCGCGTCGGCGCTGCATCGGCATAGTCGCGGCCCACGGCGATGCGGACGTGGCGGTGATCGGCGATGGTGTCGTTGGTCGGGTCGATTCCGAACCAGCCGAGATCGGGGAGCAGAAACTCGGCCCAGGCATGGCTCGCTCCCTCGGGCGTCTGCTCGCCCGGCGCGCCTTCGCGGTGCAGGTAGCCCGAGACATAGCGGCTCGGAATGCCCCACGAGCGGGCGACGGCGATCATCACGTGGGTGTAGTCCTGGCAGACCCCGCTGCCGGTCTCCAGGATGTGCTCGATCGGCGAATCCACCGCCGTGCTGCCCGGCTCGTAGCGAAACGCCCCGTGCAGGGTGTGGCCCATCTCCAGCAGCGAGGAGAGGGGGGCGCCGCCCCGGCGGAGGCCCTTGTCCTCGACAAATGCCTCGAGCGCCGGGCTCGAGCGCGCGAATTGGCTGGGCGCAAGGAACTCCCAGTGCGGCAGCGGCCCGGCGAGTTCCGCCAGCGCATCCCAGGCGTCGCCCTCCATGCGGTCCG
This sequence comes from Rhodospirillales bacterium, assembly GCA_028818565.1. Taxonomy (GTDB): domain Bacteria; phylum Pseudomonadota; class Alphaproteobacteria; order UBA828; family UBA828; genus WTGU01. The sequence goes on from JAPPNV010000014.1 coordinate 1,824, forward strand.
GCAGGTCCGGCGCCGGCGCGGTCTCGACCTCCGCCCGCGACTTCACGGTGGTGTGCTCATGCGACCGATGGACGTTGAACAAGTGACAGACGTTGCCGAAGGGGTCCTGGAACGCAATCGGCGCGGCGGCGGGCTCGATCTCGAGGGCGAAGGAGGCGACCCACTGGCCGCCATCCGCCCGCGGGTGCAGGCGCAGCATCATCAGGCTGCCCTGCGCCGGTTCCGCGTAGCGGAAGTCCGAGAGGTGCTCGACCAGGAACCGCCGCGGGGTGTCCCCGCTCACGGGGTGTCTCCGCTCACGGCGCGTCCTTGATCTCGTAGTTGAAATAGGCGTCCGCGATGTCGTCGTGCAGCAGGCGGCAAGACTGGCCGAACTCCTGTAGCGCCGCGCGCGTGGCATCGTCGTCCTCGCGGTCGCGGTCGGGCCAGTCATGGTCGATGCCGGCGGCCATGCGGCCCGCACGGCGCTCGGCTTCGATCTGGAGCCGCGGGCCGCTGGAGACGGCATCGAGCGCCTCCACGATTTGTGCCAGCGAATGGCGGATCGAATGCGACAGCGCCGGATCGGTAACCAGGAAGTCGACCATGCGGGGCGGGCGAAGCTCCAGGGAATAGAGGCGGCGGTACGCGAAGTGGGCCTCGCAGATCCAGAGCAGCGAGAGCCAGTCCGCCTCGCAGTCGGGGGCGGCGGTCGGGAACAGCGCGATGTGCGCGTTCATCAGCGCGGCAACGAGCTGCGCCCGTTCGACGAAGCGCCCGAGCTGGAGAAAGTGCCAGCCGTCGTCACGGTAAATCGTGCCCTCGGCGACGCCCGAGACGGTGCGGATGGCGCCCTCGGTGCGGTCGTAGAAGGTGCCCGGCTGGTTGTTCCAGATGGTCTCCATCTCGACCTCGCGCAGATCGAAATAGGCGAGGTTGAGAGAGGACCACATCTTGTCGGGGATGATGTTGCGGACCTGCCGGGCGCTCTCGCGCGCTGCCGCGATGCAGTTGCGGATCGCATCGGGGTTGCTGGGCTCGAAGGTCAGGTCGTCGGCCAGCGTGTAGGCGTCCGCCAGCATGAAGTCTTCGTCATCGGGGAGCGGATCCAGATGGCCGCCCAGCGGGGTGCGGCCGACGGCCATGTAGAGGCGCCGCCAGCTCTGGTCGATCTGCTCGACCGGCCGGTCCTCGATGATGATGAACTGCTCCGCCAGCAGGTGGCAGCCGTGCTGGGCCCGCTCGAGATAGCGGCCCATCCAATAGAGGCCCTGGGCGGTGCGTGAGAGCATGCGCCTAGTCCGACAGCACCCAGAGGTCCTTGCCGCCGCCGCCCTGGCTCGAGTTGACCACGAGCGAGCCCTTGACCAGCGCGACCCGGCAGAAGGCGCCGGGGACGAGGCGAATCTCGCGCCCGCGCAGCACGAAGGGGCGGAGGTCGACGTGGCGAGGGGCCGCGCCGTCGGGCGTGAGGCAGGGCGAGACCGAGAGGTCGAGCACCGGCTGGGAGACGTAGTTGGCCGGGTTCTTCCGCAGCTCCTCGGCGTAGGCCGCGCGCTCGGCGGGCGAGGCATGGGGGCCGACCAGCATTCCGTAGCCGCCGGATTCGCCCACCATCTTGACGATCAGCGTCTCCAGATTGTCGAGCGTGTATTCCAGCCCTTCGGGCTCCCGGCAGAGACGGGTGTCCACGTTGGCGAGCAGCGGCTCCTCGCCCAGGTAGTAGCGGATCATGTCGGGCACGTAGGCATAGACGCTCTTGTCGTCGGCGACCCCGGTGCCCGGCGCGTTGGCAATCGTCACGTTGCCGAGCTTGTAGGCGTAGAAGAGCCCGGGGGTGCCGAGCTGCGAATCCGCGCGGAACGCCAGCGGGTCGATGAAGTCGTCGTCGATGCGGCGGTAGATCACGTCGACCTTCCGCAAGCCCGCGGTCGTCCGCATGTAGACGAAGCCGTTGTGGACCAGCAGGTCGCTGCCCTGCACCAGCTCGATGCCCATCTCCTGCGCCAGGAACATGTGCTCGTAGAAGGCGGAGTTGTAGACGCCGGGGGTCAGCAGGACGATGCAGGGGTCAGAGACGCCGGGCGGCGCAAGCTCGGCGAGCGTCTGCCTCAAGAGCTGGCCGTAGTGCTCGATGCCGCGCACGCGGTGGCGGCGGAACAGGTTGCGCAGGCTGGTCTTCAGCGCCCGCCGGTTGGCCAGCATGTAGGAGAC
>JAPPNV010000146.1 GCA_028818565.1 Rhodospirillales bacterium
GGACGCACGCTTGCGATCGACGGCCCGCTCGAGGTCTCCATCCTGCCGACGCCCAAAATCGAGGCGACAGACCTGCGCCTCGCCAACGTACCCGGCGCGGCCAACCCCGATATGGCGCGGATCGGGTCTCTCGAGCTCCGGCTTGCGCTCGGGCCGCTCCTTGGCGGCGAGATAGCCGTCACCGGCCTTGAGATGGTGGAGCCGGTCATCGAGCTCCAGCGCCTTGCCGACGGCAGACCAAACTGGCTCTTCGAGAATGCATCGGGACCGGCGAGCGAGGAGACCGATCCGGAGGAAGCCGAAGCCGACGTCGAGCTGACCAGGCTCGACTCCGCGGCGATCACGAACGGCACGATCGTCTATCACCATGCCGACGACCGGCCTCCCGAGCGGATCGAGGGGATCGACGCGACGCTCTCCGCCCGCTCGCTCGACGGACCCTTCCGTGGAGAGGGCACGTTCAACGTGCGCGCCCGGCCGGTCGCGTTCCAGCTCGCGACGAGCACGCTGCGCGACGACGGCACCATGCCGATCTCGGTCGAAGCGATCTTCGGCGGCGAGCGGGGCCGCGCGCTGTTCGAGGGCATCGTGCGCGGCGATGGCGAGACGCCGGCGTTCGACGGCAACGTGCGATTCGAGGCGGCCGATTTCGGCGCCTTGCTGAGCGCGCTCGCCGTCGATCTCGGTACGCTGCCCGCGGCACCTCTTGCCAACGAATTCGACGCCAGGGGAGCCCTCAGCGTGAGCGGCGAGGCGATCGCCGCAGACGAGCTCCAAGTACGGTTGGGTGAGAGCCAGGCGACCGGTGCACTCTCATGGCGAGGCGGCGATGTGCCGCAGTTGGACGCTGATATCGATCTCAACCGGATCGACCTGGACCAGTTCCTGCCGGCCGAAGACTTGGGCGATACCGGGCAGCCGGCGGACGATGCGCCTCTGGCGGCGCTGCGAACGATCCCCGACGACATCCGACACGTCATTCCCGCTGACGTTGCGGCGATGATCGATCTCAAGATCGGCACCCTCACCTGGCGCGAAGGCGTCATCCGTCAGGCCCGGACGAGGCTTGTATTGGACGACGGTGTCGTCACGCTCCAACCGGCCTCGGCCCTGCTGCCCGGTGGCGCCGACGTCCGATTCGCTGGTCGGTTGACGCAGGGCGGCGACCGCCCCTGGCTGCAAGGCGTGGTGGAGATCGCTGCCGACGATCTGCGTGCCATGCTCTCCTGGCTTGCCGTGGATGTGGGCGATGTCCCGGCGGATCGGCTCCGTCGCCTCAATGCAAGCGCCGACCTCTCCGCCATCGGCCATCGGCTGTCGACGTCCAACCTCGACGTCAGGATCGATACCACGCGGGTCGCCGGCAATGCGGCCATCGCGGCGGGTGAGCGGCCACGCATCACCGCTGCCCTCGCGGTCAATACGGTCAACGTGGATGCCTATCTGCCTCCCGCGGGCGAGGCGGTCGACGGGGCGCAGGAGACGGCGTCCGCCGCGCCAGAGGCCGCGGGCGAAGGCGCGTGGGCAGGGCTCGACGGTATTGACGCCGATGTCGCGCTCGAGATGGACGCGCTGATCTATGACGGCGTGCGCGTGGCCGGCCTGGAGCTCGACGCCGCTCTCGACGACGGCAACCTGACCCTGCGCCGGGCGCACGTGGATGATGTTGCGGGAACCAGCGTCTCGGTGAGCGGCGCTGCGCGCACGGTCTGGTCGGCGCCGACCGTCGATCTCGAGGTCAAGGGCGCAGCCGAGTCCCTCGAGGGCGTCGTCGCGCTGCTCGACATTGACCCTGAAATTCGCACCCGGGCCTTCGGCAAGATTACGTTGAACGGCACTCTCGCGGGCGGTGAGGACGCGCTGTCGCTCAATTTCACGCTTGCTGCCGGCACCGCAGAGGCAACTCTCGAGGGCATCGTCGACGATCCGTTCGGCGTGCCAGCCGGCGATCTCGCGCTCCGTCTCCGCGCATCGGATGCCGCCGCTCTCGCCCGTGCCGCCGGGCTCACGCCGCCCGTCGCCATCGAGCGGCTCGGCAAGCTGGCTGTCAACGGCGAGATCGGCGGTAACCGCGACTCGGTTGCGGTCAATTTGAGGGCCGAGGCCGCCGGCGCCACGGTGGCGGTTTCCGGCAATGTCTCGGAGTTGCTGACTTCGCCCAGCTACAGCGTCGACGTCGATCTCGCTCATCCCAGCGGCGAGGCTCTGGTCGAGACCGTGATCGGCGAAGCGCTGGCGGGAGCCGCTCTCGGTCCCGTGCGCCTCGTCGGAAAGGTTTCAGGAGACCGGACGGTGGCCAATCTCGCCGGCATCGACGCGGCCATCGGCGAAAGCACGTTGGCCGGCGATATCTTCCTCCGTCTGGACCAGGATCCGCCGGCGTTCAGCGCCGACATGCGCGCGGGTGTGCTCGACCTCTCCTGGATCGGCGGCGGCCTCGCGGCGGCGGACGATAACGCGGGGACCGGTAGCGAAGTCACCGAACTGTATTCAGACCGCTGGTCCGATGAGCCGATCGATCTTGCGCTCCTCGATCGCCTCTCCGGCACGCTGACGCTGTCTGCCGAGGCGCTCGTTCTCGGCCCCTACCGCATCGAGCAGGCCGATGTAGACCTCGCAGCGGCCGAAGGCACGCTGACGCTACACTCGCTCGGCGGGCGGCTCTTCGGGGGCGCGCTGGAGGCCGACGGCAGCCTTGCGGGGGCGCCGGTGCCGGCCGGGCAAACGGCGGTCCGGCTCAGCGACGCGAACATCGGCGCCATTCTGCGGGAGGCAGCAGGCGGCCGTGCGGTGTCGGGCAAGGCCACCATCGACGGGTACATCACCCTGCGCGGGCGGACGGAACGCGAAATGATCGAGAGTCTCGCCGGCCGCGTGGCGATCACCGGCAGCGAAGGCGCCGTCGAGGGCGTGGACGTGCCGGCGATCAGCCGCCAGATTGCTGCGCTCTCCGAGGCCAATGCGCTCGAAGATATCGCGAGCTTCGTGGATCAGGCGGAGCAGAGCCTCTCCAGTGGACAAACGGCGATCCACTCCCTCGACGGCGTCGTGTGGGTCCAAAACGGCCGGGCACGCATCGACGACTTCCAGATCGTCACCGACGGGGGTGTCGGCACCATCGACGGCACCGCCGACCTGCCCGCGTGGCAGCTCGACCTCTCGGCGCTGTTCCGCCTCGCCGAGCATGCCGACGCCCCGCCGGTCGGCGTGCATCTCGAAGGGCCGATCGACCGGCCCGAGCGGCGCCATCTGATCCGGGAGATGCAAGCCCACCTGATCGAGCTCGGGCTGCTCTCGCTCGCCGGCTCGCCCGAGGCGCCCAACATCACACTGCGCAAGGGTGCAAAGGCTGAGCCGGGCACCGAGATGGACACGCTGCTCCGCAACGTGCTCGGCGATCCCGACGAGGCGGAAGACGCCGAAACGGCCGACGAGCCAGCGGACGTGCGGGAAGGAGCGGACGAGACAGAGGAAGCGATGGAAATTCCGGACGCAGACGATGCGGGGAGCGCACTTCTGTCGCTGGATGACGTGCCGGACAGTCCTGTGGCGGTGGAAGAGCTGCGGGAAACCGATCAGGCAGAAGAACCGGCGGGCCCGGAACAGATGGAACAGCGAGAGGAGCTGCTGGAGACTGAAGACCTGGAGCAGCCTGCGGTGGCGGTTTCGCCCGACGAACCGCTCCCCCAACCGCCGCCGGCGCCGGAGCGCTACCGGGCCGAGACTCTGCAGGAATTCGTCGACGACCTGTTGGAGGAGCCCGAGCCCGACCAAGACGCGGACCTCCTGGACGCCGTCGACGAACCGTTGAGGGAGACCGAGCCCGAGCGGGACACGAAGGAGCCCGAGGCTGATCCGGACGAGGACTTCCAGGACTTCGTCGACGACCTGCTGGAGTCGCTCGACGAGTAGAGGCCGGCGCCCCGGTCAGGAACGCCGGCCCCCTCCCGCCCCACCTCAGGAGGTGACGAAGCGAACCTCAGGAAGTGGCAAAGGGAAAAGCGACGAAGCGCTCG